>JBBRNQ010000022.1:0-48082 GCA_038230235.1 Actinomycetales bacterium | reverse complement strand
GGGTCACCACCCCTCGCCGTCCTCGTCCCACCCGTCGTCCTCGTCCCACCTATCGTCGCGGTGCCACCTGTCGTCATCGGCCCCGACCACCGGCGCGACCCCAGCGAACGGCACCTCGAGCACGAGGCCTCCGCACCGCACGTGGAACCGCGTGCGTCCTCTGCGGACGATCTGACCCGACCGACCGGCGTAGCGGCCCGGGACCGTGATGCGCACCGGCGTGCCGACGGGCAGGGAGACCACCGGCATCGTGCCCGACCGCAGGGCCTGTAGCTCGGCCGCGTAGTTGACGTGCATGGCGCCCGGCTCGCCGTGGTGGGTCCAGGTGAGCAGGTGGCGCAGGTCGAAGCGGCGGGTGCACTGGCCGCAGGTCATCACCCGGGTGGGTCGCCGGTGCCGGGTGAGGCGGTGCCCGGCGGGGCAGGTGCCGACCCACGCCCCCTCGATGCGTGGTGCTGCCTCGTCGAGGCAGCGGGCGCCGGTGCTGCCGATCGACCGGGCGATCGCGCGCCAGCGTGGGCCGTGTTTCGCCCGGGGGCCGGCCAGCGCGTGCGCGACCTCGTGCAGGATCGTCTCGCGCACCTCGGTGTCGGAGTGCAGGCGGGTGAGGGGGGCGCTGAGGCCGATGGTGCGGTCGTCGTACCGGCAGACCCCGGCGCGGGCGACCGCCGAGTCGAGCTCGACCCGCCACCGGGTCAGGCCGTGCTGGTCTAGCAGCTGGCGGGCCAGCAGCTGGGCGCTGCTCAGGTCCATGGAGGTCTCCTGTCGACAGGGTGCTGGCTGAGGCGACGGGAGACCGCTCGACGCGTCACCGAGATGATGACACGGGGCACCGACAGGGGCGGTGAGTCAGGGCCGGTGAGGCAGGGGTGAGCACCCCGGCCACCAGCCGGACGGAGGTCTCGACCCGTCAGCTCGCGCCAGCGGTGGCTGCCCGCACGAGGGGCATCACCTCGCGCCCCAGCAGGTCGATGCTGCGGAGCATCGTCTGGGGCGCCATGATCCCGTTGGTCATCTGCACGGTGAAGCGGTCGAGCCCACCCAGAGCGGGAGACAGGGCGACGATCTTGTCGGCCACCGTCTGGGGGCTCCCGATGAAGAAGGGCCCGTGCGCCCCGAGCGAGGCGTCGTAGCCGGCGCGGGTCGGCGGGGGAAAACCCCGCTCACGCCCGATCGTCGTGAAGGCCTGCTCGTAGCCGGGCCAGAAGTCGTCAGTCGCCTCACGGTCGCTTTCCCCGACGAAACCGAAGCAGTGCACACCCACCCTGAGAACCTCGGGCGGGTGCCCGGCCTCGGCCCCCGCCCGCCGGTAGAGGTCGACGAGCGGCCGGAAGCGACGCGGGTCGCCACCGATGATCGCGATCATCAGGGGCATCCCCAGCAGCCCGGCCCGCACGAACGAGGCCGGGGTGCCGCCGACGCCCAGCCACATGGGCAGCCGGGTCTGGACGGGCCGCGGGAAGACCCCCTGCCCGGTCAGCGGAGCCCGGTGCCGCCCCGACCAGTGGGGGTGGGCGGTCTGCTGCAGCTGCAGGAGCAGGTCGAGCTTCTCCTCGAAGAGGGAGTCGTAGTCGGCGAGGTCGAGACCGAAGAGGGGGAACGCCTCGGTGAAGGAGCCGCGGCCCACCACCATCTCGGCCCGTCCACCCGAGACGAGGTCCAGGGTGGCAAAGGCCTCGAAGACGCGCACCGGGTCGTCGGCACTCAGTACGGTCACCGCACTGCGCAGGCGGATCCGCGTCGTCAAAGCGGCCGCCGCGGCGAGGATCACGACGGGCGCGGAGTCGAGGTAGTTCTCCCGGTGGTGCTCCCCGACCCCGAAGGTGTCGACCCCGGCCCGGTCGGCTGCCACGACCTCGGCCAGGAAGTGGCGCATCCGCTCGGCCGGCGGGTACGTAGTGCCGCTGACGGGGTCGGTGACCTCGGAGACGAAGCTGTCGATGCCGATCTCCATGAACGCCTCCTCGTTGTGTGCCGAACCAGCATAGGTCGACCGTCCGGTCACCTGTCTGGTCACCCGTCTGGTCACGGTCGCACCACCGTCGCGACCTGGTTCCGGGTCGTGGGTCGTGGTTGCCTCGAGGACAAAATTCTACGAGCTCAACCTTGTTTCTCTGTGAGATACGTGTTTAGTATAGCGAAACAGAGAGCAACGGTGCTCCCATGGGTTGAGAAGGGTCCGAACGATGCCGATCGAAGAAGCTCGACGGGTCGAGGGCAGCGATCCCACGATCGAGACGGCGTCCCAAAGCAACGGCCATCACGCGGGTGCCGGGTTCCCTGTGGCTGACCTCGAGGGAGTGGCGGGCGCGCTGACAGCGGCCCGGACCTTCGACCTCGAGCACGTGCGGTACGTCGGGGCCCCGATCTTCCCGGCGCACTGGCCGGGCTTCGTCTACACCCTCCACCGTCACCACGAGGTCGTCGACGGGCAGGCCCGCACCAGCGCGTCCGGCACCGTGACGATGCAGGAGCACAGCGGCACCCACATCGACGCCCTCTGCCACCAGGCCGTGGAGATGCAGATGTTCGGCGGTGTCGCGGTCACCCCCCAGGTGCAGACCCCCCGGGGCTTCACGGATCTCGGGGCCGAGACGATCGCCCCGATCATGGTCCGCGGGGTGCTCCTGGACGTCGCGGCCGCCCGGGGTGTCGACTGCCTCCCGGCCGGCTACCTGGTCACCGAGGACGATCTCGTGACCGCAGCGGCTCGGGCCGACGTCACGATCCGCCCCGGCGACGTCGTCCTGGTCAGGACCGGCAACGGCGCCCACTACGAGGAGCCCGAGCACTACCTCGGTGGTGCCGGGATCGGCGCTGACGCCGCCCGGTGGCTGGCAGGTCACCACCCCCTGCTCTGCGGTGCCGACAACGTCGCGTTCGACGTGGTCGACCACGTCGACCAGGAGCTCGGCTCGTTGCCGTGCCACACCGTGCTCATCTACGAGTCCGGCATCTACATCCTCGAGAACCTCGCGCTGGAGGAGCTCGCGAAGAGCGGGATCACCGAGTTCCTCTTCATCTGCCTCCCCCTCAAGCTCCAGGGAGTCACCGGGTCGCCAGTGCGTCCCCTGGCGCTCTCCATCCCCTGACCCTCTCGCGCCACCGACTGCGACACCTACGACATCGACCCAGGAGCCACCCATGCCCGCACTGACGCTCGACCATGCCCAGACCATCCTCGCGGCCTGCGTCGCCAAGGCCGCCGAGATCTCGTCCCCCTCGTCGGTGGCCGTGATCGACGACGGACGAGAGCTGCTCGCCTTCTGCCGGATGGACGGCGCGCTGCTGGCCAGCCCGGCCATCTCGCAGGCCAAGGCCTACACCGCCCGCTCCCTCGGCGCCGACACCCGTGACGTCGGCGAGCTGGCGCAGCCCGGGGGTGCCCTCTTCGGCATCCACACCGCGCACCTGGCCGTCGGTCGCACCCTCATCACCTTCGGGGGTGGCGTGCTGGTGACCGTCGGTGGCGAGGTCGTCGGCGCAGTGGGCGTCGCCGGCGGGTCGCCGGACCAGGACCACGCGATCGCTGCCGCCGGCGCCGCGGCCGTCGGGGGCTGACCGGCATGAGCGACCTCCGCCAGCTCGTCGGCAAGCGCGTCCTCATGACCGGCGGAGCCGCCAACATCGGTCGAGCCACCGCGATCCTGTTGGCGCGCCACGGGGCCCGTGTCGTCATCGGCGACCTCGACGCCGCCGGAGCGGCGCAGACCGTCGCCCTCGTCGAGTCCGAGGGCGGGCAGGCCTCGTCGGTCGAGACCGACGTGACCGACGAGCACGCCGTACGAGCGCTCGTCGCGCACGCCGTCGACGAGATGGGGGGGCTCGACGTGGCCTTCCTCAACGCCGGTCTCCAGAGGTCCGGACCGGTCGACGAGTTCCCCGTCGACGAGTGGGACGCCCTCTTCGCCGTGAACCCCCGGCACTGCTTCCTGGGCGCCAAGCACGTCACCCCGCACCTGCGGGAGGGCGGTGGCTCCATCGTCCTGATGGCCTCCCTCGCCGGCCTCCGAGGAGGCCCTGGGATGACCGCCTACTCCGCGTCGAAGGGCGCCATCGTGGGCTTCGCGAAGGCGCTCGCGGCCGAGCTCGCCCCCCACAGCATCCGGGTCAACACGATCTGTCCCGGCTGGATCGACACCCCCTTCAACCAGCCGGCCATCGACTTCATGGGCGGCCGGGCGTCCCAGGAGTCGGTCGTCGAGCAGATCGTGCCGCTGGCCCGACAGGGCACCCCGCAGGAGATTGCCGCCGGCGTCCTCTTCCTCGCCTCCGACGCCTCGTCGTACATGACCGGGCAGAACCTCGTGATCGACGGCGGCGTCAACTGACCCGTCGGGCCCTACCGCAGCACCCCCTGCAGCACCTTCCACCTTCGTCGCGCCGCTCGGCGCCCTCCAGAGGAGATGTCATGGCCAACCCTCGCACCGTCGCGAGCAGCTCCACGCTCAGCTTTCCGTCCGTCGACGCCTCGCGCCGCAGCTTCCTGATCGGCTCCGCCGCGCTCGGTGGCATGGCGTTCCTCACCGCCTGCGGTGGCAGCTCGTCCACCCCGAAGTCCGCCATCGACACCAGCAAGGTCGGTGCCGGGGTCGGTGACGCCCTCAACAAGATCTTCGGCCCCGGAGGCAAGGAGGGTGGGTCGGAGGTGGTCCTGCCCGTGGGGATGCTCCTCGCGGTCACCGGCCAGGGGTCCTTCTTCGGCAAGGTCATGAGCCAGGGAGCCACCCTCGCGGCCGCCCAGATCAAGGCCGCCAACGGCTTCGAGTACGACCTGCACATCGCCGACCACAAGAGCGGTGACGTCCCCACGGCCATCGCCGCCACCCGCCAGCTCGTCACCCAGCAGAAGATCAAGATCCTGCAGACGTCGTACGGCGCCCCGAGCGAGGCCATCGTGCCGCAGATCGCGCAGAACAAGCTCCTGTCCTTCAACGGTGGGGGCTCGAGCCCCGGACAGGTGGGCAAGGACTTCCTCTACCAGACCCGCATGATCTTCGGTGACGACCCGGCCCCCGGTGGTTTGGCGTGGATCGCCAAGACCTACCCCCAGGCCAAGAAGCTGGCCATCGTCGGCACGAAGGAGAACGGCGTGCTGGGCGCGTCGACCATCGCCCCCGCCGCCTGGGCGAAGCTGACCGGCGGCACCGTCGTCGCCAACGAGCAGCACGACGTCGGCGCGATCGACTTCAGCTCGATCGTGGCGCGCGTCAAGGCCTCCAAGCCGGACGCCATCCTCACCTTCAGCTTCGGCGACGACCTGGGCTACCTCGTCAAGCAGCTGCGCGAGGCGAGCGTCACGGTGCCGATCATGGGCATCGAGTTCACCGGTCAGGCGGCCAAGGTCGCCGGTGCCGCCTACGACACCTACAACTTCGCCACCGACTTCTACGACCCCGCGAACCCCAACCCGTGGAACACGATCTTCGCGAAGGGCCACAAGGACATGTTCGGCGAGGACCCCGAGTACTACGGCGCGAACTACTACGAGGAGGTCTTCTTCGTCTGGGAGCTCGTACGGCGCGTCCTCAAGGACGGCGGTGACCCCACCGACACGACCGCCCTGCAGGCGTCCCTGCAGAAGAACCCGACGTTCACCTCCCTGTACGGAGGCGACGCCTCCAAGGCGGGAGAGGTCAAGTTCAACCCGGCGGACCACACGATCTCCAAGCCGATGGGCGTCTTCTCGGTCAAGGGCGGCAAGCCGACGAAGGTGGCTGACATCGTCAAGGTGGGCGCCTCGGACGACCCCGCCACCGCGCTCACCTCCTGACCCCCACCCCCTGCTGAGGACGCTGAGACCACGATGGACCTCAACCTGCTCGCCCAGCTCACGGTGTCCGGCATCGTGGTCGGCTCCACCTACGCGTTGCTCGGTGTCAGCTTCGGCGTGATCTACGCGACGACCAAGATCTTCCACCTCGCCCACGCTGCTGCGTACGCCGGAGCGGCCTACGCAGCAGTGTGGGCGGCGGACACGCTGGGCCTGCCCCTGGCTCCGGCACTGCTGGTCGGCCTGCTCGCCGGCGTCGTGGTGGGGGTGGTGACCGAGGTCGTGTTCTACCGCCCGATGCGACGACGCAACGCGACCCTGCTGACGACCTTCCTCGTCTCCCTCGGCATCAGCGTCGCCTTCCCCAACCTCATCCAAATCGTCTTCGGCCCCGACAACAAGTCGCTCCCCCGCCCCGTCAACCCGACCTACGAGCTGGGTTCGGTGACGATCTCCCGTCAGGACGTCGTGGCGGTGCTCGTCTCCTGGCTCCTCGTCGCCGCCGCCGCGACCTTCATCGCCAGGACCCGCTTCGGCCGGTCGGTGACGGCGATGCGCACGAACCCCACGATGGCCGAGGCGGTCGGGATCGACAGTCGCCGGGTCTACACCGCGGTCTTCGTCATCGGCTCGCTCATGGTCGCCGTCGCGGCCCTGCTCTTCACGACCAAGGGGGTGGCCTCGCCCACGATGGGCCTGGCCCCCACCCTCACGGGGTTCATCGCCGCCTTCCTCGGGGGGATCGGCTCCCAGTGGGGTGCGGCGCTCGGCGGACTGGTGCTGGGCCTGCTCAGCAGCTGGAGCGCCCTCGTCCTCCAGGTCGACTTCGGACCCGTCGTCGTCTTCGGGGCGATGTTCCTCGTGCTCCTGATCCGGCCTCAGGGCCTCCTCGGGAAGGCCGCGGCCTGATGAGCTACTACGCCGACATCGCGGTCTCCATCCTCATCCTCATGACGCTCGCCGTGTCGCTGAACCTGCTCCTCGGCTACGCCGGACGGGTGTCGATGGCCCACGCGATCTTCTTCGGGATCGGGGGGTTCACTGCTGCCCGGCTGACGCTCCCGACCGTGCAGGACCTCGGCGGGGTCGTGCCCCCGGGGACGCAGGCGGGTCTCGGGTGGAGCTGGTTCCCGGCCCTCGTCGTGGCGATGGTCGTCGCCTTCCTCGCAGCCCTGCTGATCTCCATACCGGCTGTGCGGCTGGTGAGAGGTGAGTACCTCATCCTGCTCACGCTCGCGTTCCAGCTCGTGACCAACCAGCTGATGGGGGTCGTCGACTCGGTGACGGGCGGACCGTACGGGCTGTCGGGCATCCCGCCCCTGACCATCGCGGGGACGGCGTTCTTCGAGCCGGAGAAGTTCGTGTGGGTCATGGCGCTCGCCGCGGCGCTGGCGATCGGCGCCTGCTGGGCCCTCGGGGAGTCGCCCTTCGGACGCCTGCTCAAGGGCTTGCGCGAGCACGAGTCGGCGGTCGCGAGCGTCGGCAAGTCACCCGTGCGGCCGGAGCTGCTCGCCTTCAGCATCAGCGCCTCCATCGCGGGGGGAGTCGGCGCCCTGGCCGCGTTCTACTACGGCTCGGTCGTGCCCAGCACCTTCAGCCTGACCTACTCCATCCTCATCGTGTCGGTGGTGGTGCTCGGGGGGATCGGCAACCTCGGCGGGACCATCCTCGGAGCCATCGTCCTCGGCGGGCTGGAGCCGCTCCTGCGGCAGTATGTCGGCGACTCGGCGATCCCCTGGCAGGCCGTCATCTACGGGGCCGCCCTGGTGGTGATGATGCGCTTGCGCCCCGAGGGGATCCTCCCCGAGGGCCGGGGGCTCGGCCCGCTCCTGCGTCGCATCAGGAAGCCACCGATCACGACCGTCCCCACGCCGGAGGAGGCGCTGGGTCGTCTGCGGCACGTGGACAACGAGGAGGCGCCCGGGGCCCCACCGATCCTCCTGGCGACCGGTCTCCAGAAGAGCTTCGGTGGGCTGAAGGCGGTCAACGGTGCGACCTTCGCGCTGCCCCGCGGGCAGATCACCGCCCTGATCGGCCCCAACGGCGCCGGCAAGACGACCATCTTCAACATGATCTGCGGGACCATCGCGCCCGACCAGGGACAGGTCCACCTGCGCGGCGACGACGTGACAGGCCGCGCCACCTACAAGGTCGCCCGCCTGGGTCTGGCCCGGTCGTTCCAGGACGTGCGCGTCTGCCAGCGGCTCACCGCCCTCGACAACGTGGCCCTGGGGGTGCCGGACCAGCCCGGCGAGCAGTTCTCGCGGCTGCTGCTCACCCCCCGCGCCGTACGGCGGGCCGAGCGGGCGGTGCGAGCGAGTGCGCTCGACTGCCTGGCGCTTCTGGGCATCGCCGACCGTGCCGACGTCCTCGTCAGCGAGCTGTCGTACGGCGACCAGAAGCTCGTCGCCATCGCCCGTCTGCTCGCCACCGGGTGCGACGTGCTGCTCCTCGACGAACCGACCAGCGGGGTCGACCCGGCCAGCGTCGAGAAGGTGATCAACGGGATCAGCCGGCTGCGCGACCTCGGGCACACGGTCTGCCTGGTCGAGCACAGCGTGCACTTCGTGCAGCGCCTCGCCGACCGGGCCGTGTTCCTCGACCAGGGCACCGTGATCGCCGAGGGCACCGTGGACGACCTGATCGGTCGCCGCGAGCTCGCCGAGCTCTACTTCGGGACGTGAGGACGATGACGATGCAGCAGACACCAGGGACCACCAGGACCGGCACCCCGCTCCTCACCGCGCGGGGGATCACCGCCGGCTACGGCAAGCAGCAGGTGCTCTCCGACGTGAGCCTCGAGGTCGACGCCGGCGAGGTGGTCGGCATCCTCGGCCACAACGGCGCAGGCAAGACGACCCTGCTCAAGACGCTGATGCGGATGATCCCCCTCCGGGGGGGCGAGATCGACTTCCGCGGCGTGTCGGTGACGAGGTCGACCAGTGTGCAGATGGTGCGTCAGGGCATGTCGATCACACCGGCGACCACCCCCATCTTCCGCGACCTGACGGTGGCCCAGAACCTCGAGCTCGGGGCCTCCGGGGTGCGCGAGCGAGCCGAGGTGAGACGTCGTATCGAGGAGGTCTGCACGGTGTTCCCCGTCCTCGCCGACCGCCAGGACAGCATCGCCGGTCGCTTCTCCGGCGGTCAGCAGCGGCAGCTCTCGCTCGCGATCGCCCTCATGGCCCACCCGCAGCTGATGCTGCTGGACGAGCCGTCGTTGGGCATCTCGCCCGCGGTCGTGACCACGACCTTCGCCACGATCAAGGACCTGGCCCGCGAGCGGGGAATGAGCGTGCTCATCGTCGAGCAGAACGTGCAGGCGATCACGTCGATCGTGGACCGGGTGTACGTGCTGCGCAACGGGGCGATCGTGCTGGAGGAGAGCGGGGAGAGTGCTCAGGCCCGCGAGACCTGGTGGGACCTCTTCTGATGCGACCCACCGTCGTCGTCGGAGCGGGCATCGTCGGGCTGGCCGTCGCCCGGGCGCTGCTGGAGGCCCGACCCGGTCGGGAGGTCGTCGTGCTCGAGAAGGAGCTCGGTGTCGCCGGGCACCAGACGGGACACAACTCGGGGGTCATCCACTCCGGCCTCTACTACGCCCCCGGGTCGCTCAAGGCGCGGCTCGCCGTCGCGGGAGCCCGTGAGCTGAAGAGCTACTGCGAGGCCAACGGGGTCGCGTACGACGTGCCCGGCAAGCTGGTCGTCGCCACGCGCGACGACCAGGTGCCCCAGCTCGAGCGGCTCCTCACCCGGGGTGAGGCCAACGGCGTCCCCGTCCGGCGACTCGGTCTCGATGAGGTGGCCGAGCGGGAGCCCCACCTGCGGGTGCGTGGTGCCCTCGAGGTGACCAGCACCGGCCGGGTCGACTACCGCGACGTCGCCGCCGCTCTGGCGCACGACATCATCGAGCGCGGAGGCAAGATTCGGACGACGGCAGCGGTGACGTCGGTGGTGACGACGGGGGGCGTCGCCCGGGTCACCGTCGGCAGCGACGTCATCGAGGCCGACCGGGTCGCGGTGTGCGCCGGCCTGCAGAGCGACCGCATCGCGCTCGCCTCCGGGGTGGACCCGGGGGTGCGGATCCTGCCGTTCCGCGGTGAGTACAGCGAGATCGTCTCCTCCCGTGCCTTCCTCGTGCGCGGGCTGGTCTACCCCGTGCCCGACCCCGACCTGCCGTTCCTCGGGGTGCACCTCACCCGCGGTCTCGACGGGACGGTGCACCTGGGGCCGAACGCGGTTCCGGCCTTCGCCCGGGAGGGATACCGGTGGCGTGACGTGAGCCCGCGCGACCTGTGGGACACGCTGGCGTTCCCCGGGTCGTGGCGCCTGGCTCGCCAGCACGGCCGCACCGGCGCGGGGGAGATCACCCGCTCGCTCCTGGGCCGCTCGCTGGTGGGAGCCGCCCGGGTCATGCTGCCCGAGCTGCAGGTGACCGACGTCCGCCCCTCGACGGCCGGCGTCCGGGCCCAGGCCGTGACGCGAGCCGGTCAGCTGGTGGACGACTTCCTCTTCGTGCCCCACGGCCTGGCCCTGCACGTGCTCAACGCCCCGTCGCCGGCGGCGACGGCCTGTCTGCCGATCGGGCGCCACATCGCCCGTGAGCTGTACCCCGAGGACGCAGGCTGATGGCCACCGAGCCTCCCGACCGGCACCTGGGGATCGGCCGCGGTCTGAGCTCGTACGGCGACGAGGGACTCAGCCGGTTCCTGCGGGGCGTGTTCCTCGCCGGGGCCGGGCACGACGCCGACGACCTCAGCCGACCGATCATCGGCATCGCCGACCTCTCCTCGGACTTCAACCCCTGCCACCGCGACATGCCCTCGATCGTCGAGCACGTCGAGCGCGGTGTCCTGCAGGCCGGCGGATTGCCCTTCGTCTTCCCGACGCTGAGCATCGGAGAGCTGTTCGCCGCCCCGACGTCGATGCTGCTGCGCAACCTGCTGGCCATGGAGACCGAGGAGCTGATCCGGGCCCAGCCGCTGGATGCCGTGGTGCTGGTCGGCGGCTGCGACAAGACGGTGCCGGCCCAGCTGATGGCGGCGGCCTCGAGCCAGGTGCCGGTCGTCATCGAGGTGACCGGACCGATGCTCACCGGCCGGTGGGAGGGCGAACGGGTCGGGGCCTGCACGGACTGCCGGCGGTTGTGGGGCAGGTACCGCGCCGGCGAGCTGAACGAGGCGAGGATCCACGAAGCCCAGAGCGCCCTGGCCACCACCTCGGGCACCTGCATGGTGATGGGGACCGCCTCGACGATGGCGACGCTCGCCGAGGCCCTGGGCATGATGCTGCCGGGCGGTGCCACCCCGCCGTCGCCGACCGGTGACCGTCTGCGGCACGCCGTACGCTCGGGCCGTCGTGCGGTGGAGCTGGCTCGCGACCCCGTGCTGCCGGCCAGGGTCCTCGACCGGGCCGCGTTCACCAACGCCGTCCGGGTGCTCGCGGCGGTGGGGGGGTCGACCAACGCGATCGTGCACCTCCTCGCCGTCGCGGGGCGGGCCGGAGTGGACCTGACCCTCGCCGAGATCGACGCGATCGCCGCCGACACGCCGCTGCTGCTCGACCTCAAGCCGTCGGGTCGTGGCTACATGGAGGACTTCCACCGGGCGGGTGGGGTGCCGGTGCTGCTGCAGGAGCTGTCGCCGCTGCTCGACCTCGACCACATCGGCGTCTCCGGCCGCTCCCTGCGTGAGCTCGTGGCGGAGGTCGAGCGCCCCGCCGACCGGGACGGCACCATCCGCACCCTCGCCGACCCGCTCGGGCCGAGGGGCGCGCTCGCCGTCCTCTTCGGCTCCCTGGCCCCCGACGGTGCCGTCATCAAGGTCTCGGCGGCCGGCCCCCACCTGCTGCGACACACCGGGCCCGCGGTGGTCTTCGAGTCACCCGAGGACGCCGCCCGTCGGCTCGACGACCCCGACACCGACATCAGCGCCGACTCGGTCCTCGTCCTGCGAGGCGCCGGGCCGGTCGGCGCCGGGATGCCCGAGGCCGGGTCGCTGCCCATCCCCCGCCGTCTGGCCCAGGCCGGGGTCACCGACATGGTCCGGGTCTCCGACGCCCGGATGAGTGGCACGTCGTACGGCACGGTGGTCCTGCACTGCTCGCCCGAGAGCGCCGTGGGCGGACCACTCGCCCTGGTGCGGGACGGCGACCTGATCCGTCTGGACGTGCCTGCGCGCCGCATCGACGTGCTCGTCGAACCGGCGGAGCTGACACGTCGCGCGGCGACGCTGCCGACGCGCTCCCCGGCACCTCGCGGCTGGCGCCGTCTGCACGAGACGACGGTCCAGCAGGCCCACCTCGGCGCGGACCTCGACTTCATGCGGGCCGTCCCCCCGACGCCACCGCGGGCTGCCTCGTCCCCCCGACAGGAGGCACCCTGATGCCCATCACCTCGCTGCGTGCCACCGCCGTCCGCGTGCCGGTGAAGGAGCCGACGCGCATCGCCACCAGGGTGCTCGACAAGCGCGACTACGTGCTCGTCCGGGTCTCCCGCGACGACAGCGAGCAGGAGGGCATCGGCTACACGTACGCGGGCACCTCGGGTGGCTCGCTCGTGGCCGACGCCGTCAACACCATGCTCGCCCCGCTCCTGGTGGGGCGAGATGCGGACGACGTCGTGGGCGCGTACGACGCGATGTACCAGGAGGTCCTGCTGCACGGCCGCCGCGGCGCGTTGATGCGGGCCATCTCGGCCGTCGACATCGGGTTGTGGGACCTCGCGGCGAAGCGTGCCGGCCTGCCCCTGGCGGTGATGCTGGGGGGTGGCGCCGCGCCGGTCCCGGCCTACGCCTCGGGTGGCTACTACCGCCAGGGCGCAGGGGACCCGGCCGCAGCGGTGGCGGCGGAGATCAGCGCCAACGTCGCCAGCGGGTTCCGTGACCACAAGATCAAGGTGGGTGGCCTCACCGTGCCGCAGGATGCGGAGCGGGTGGCGGCAGCCGTCGACGCGATGCACGGGGTCGGCCGCCTGGCCCTCGACGCCAACAACGCCTACCGCTCCGACACCGAGGCCCGCCTCGCGCTGCGCGCGTTCGAGCGCGCGGCGGGCGCGACCGGGCTGTGGTGGTTCGAGGAGCCGCTGTCCCCCGACGACGTCGCCGGCCACGCCCGGCTGAGGACGCGCAGCGACACCCCCATCGCGACCGGGGAGATCGCCGCGACCCGCTGGGAGTTCCGCCAGCTCATCGAGGCCGGTGCGGCTGACATCCTCCAGCCCGACGCCGGTGTCCTCGGTGGCATCACCGAGTACCTCCGGGTGGCCGCCCTCGCCTCCGCCTTCGGCCTGCCGACCGCCCCGCACTGGCACGCCAACCTCCATGCTCATCTGGCGGCGGCGACGCCGAGCTGCCTCACGGTCGAGCACTTCGACCTGAGCAAGGACATCTACAACTTCGAGGTGCTCCTCGAGCCGTCCTCGCGCCTGCGGTTCCGCGACGGCCACGTGCTCGTCCCCGACGCTCCGGGTGTCGGGGTCACCCTGGCCGAGGACGTGGTGACCCGTTACGCCACCTAGACTTTCCGGACCATAGGCTGTGCGAGCGATCAACGAGAAGGGTGCGCCGGGTATGAGCTCAGAGGGTGGCGTCGCCTCGGTCAAGCGTGCCCTCCACCTCATGGAAGCCCTGCTCGACGGTCCGGTGGGTGCCACGGCGCTGGCCGCCAAGCTCGACGTCAGCAAGGCCACCGCCTTCCGGCTGGCCCGCACGCTGCAGTCCGAGGGGTATGTCGTCCAGCTGGAGGACAGCCGGTATGCGCTCGGCCCGCGCTGTCTCATGCTGGCAGCCTGGGCCTTCGGTCGGATCGACATCCGGCGCGAGCTGCGCTGGGCGCTGGAGGAGCTGCACGAGGCGACCGGCGAGACGTCATACCTCACGGTGCTCGCCGGGCGTGAGTGCGTGTGCATCGACTCCATCCCCTCCAAGAACTCGACGGTCGTCTCGACGACCAACGTCGGAGAGGTGTGGCCGGTCCACGCCAACTCCACCGGTTTCGCGTTCATGGCTGCCGACGAATCCTTCACCGAGCTGTACCTCGAGCAGCGCGACCGGCTCACGCCCGCCACCGACAACACCCTCACGAGCCCGGCGCAGATCCGCCAGGAGGTCGAAGCCACGCGCAGGCGGGGGTACGCCGTCAATCACTCCTGGTGGCGCGAGGGCGTCTTCGCCGTCAGCGCGGTCGTGTACGACGCCACGTCGCGACCCATCGCGGCCCTCGGCCTGATGATGCCCGAGGTCCGTCGCGACGGTGATGACTCCAGCGTCGGCGCGCTCATGGCCGATGTCGCCAGTCGGGCCAGCACTCGACTGGGGTACCGCGTCACCGCCGCCGTGCCGTCGCCTGTCTGACGAGGACCCCCCAAGTCTGTTTCTTTCTGCGCTAGGGGTTGCGTCAGGCGGAACGCTCGCTCTACCATCGACCCACGTGGTCGACGTCGCCCGCCGGCCCTGACCGGGTGGGGTTCGACAGCCGCGATCCCCCTGTCAGATCAGCCGGATGGCGTCACTGCCCCCGGGTCCGGAAGGTGATGAGCACGTGGCGATCAACCAGAATCTGCACCTGCCCGACGTGGCGGACGTCCTCGTGGTCGGTGCCGGCGCGTCCGGTTCCGTGGCGGTGAAGGCCCTGGCCGAGAGCGGCTTCTCGGTGGTCTGCCTCGAGCAGGGCGGCTGGACTCCGCCGGGGGAGTTCGCGGGCGACAAGCCGCAGTGGGAGCTGGTCAAGCAGAAGCAGTGGCACCCCAACCCCAACGTCCGCGCGAACCCGTGGGACTACCCGGTCGACACCAGCGAGTCCGACGTCAACCCCCTCATGTACAGCGGGGTCGGTGGCAGCACGATCCTGTACGCCGCCCACTGGACCCGCTTCCTCCCCTCCGACTTCAAGGTGAGGACCCTCGACGGCATCGCCGACGACTGGCCCTTCGACTACGCCGAGCTCCAGCCCTTCTACGAGCGCATGGACCGCGAGATCGGGGCCTCCGGCCTCGGGGACAACCCGGCCTATCCCCCGGGTGCGGGCTACCCCCTGCCTCCGTTGCCGATCGGCAAGATCGGGCGCAAGGCGGCGGAGGGGATGGACAAGCTGGGCTGGCACTGGTGGCCCGGCGCGAACTCCATCCCCTCGCGGGAGTACCGCCACCGCCCGAGCTGCCTGCGCTACGGCACGTGCCTGACCGGCTGCCCCGCCGGCGCCAAGGCGAGCACCGACATCACGCACTGGCCCGACGCCCTCGAGGCCGGTGCCCACCTGGTCACGGGAGCCCGCGTCCGCGAGATCACGGTCGACGCCAAGGGCCTGGCGAGCGGCGCCGTCTACATCGACCGCAACGGAGTCGAGCGGCGCCAGCGGGCGGGGGTGGTCATCGTGGCCGGCAACGGGATCGGCACCCCCCGGCTGCTGCAGCTGTCCACGTCGGCGCTCTTCCCCGACGGTCTGGCCAACAGCTCGGGCCTCGTCGGCAAGAACCTGATGATGCACCCCTACGGCGCGGTGGTCGGGACCTACGAGGACCCTCTGGACAGCTGGCTCGGACCCGCCGGCCAGTCGATCGAGTCGATGCAGTTCTACGAGACCGACAGCTCGCGCGGCTTCGTGCGCGGTGCCAAGTGGAACGTCATGCCGTCGGGTGGTCCGCTCGGCATGAGGGCCGGGTATGGAGGGCGCCCGGTGGACGAGTCGTGGGGTGACAACTTCCACCGCACGGTCAAGGCCAACCTCGGACGCTCCTTCGAGTGGGGGATCATCGCCGAGGACCTCCCCGACGAGAACAACAAGGTGGTGCTCGACGCGTCCCTGACCGACGCCGACGGCATACCCGCCCCCAAGCTGATCTACCGCAGCTCCGAGAACACCAGCCGCCTCATCGACTTCCACGTCGATCGGGCCAGGGAGGCCCACGAGGCGGCCGGCGCGATCTCGACGACCGAGACCCGCCTGATGCGCGACTGCGGATGGCACCTGCTCGGCACCGCCCGCATGGGCACCGACCCGGCGACCTCGGTGCTCGACCAGTGGGGCCGCGCCCACGACGTGCCGAACCTCTACGTCATCGACGGCAGCGCCTTCGTGACGTCGTCGGGGGTGAACCCGACCGCCACGATCATGGCCCTCGCCCTGCGCTCGGTCGAGCACCTGATCGCCTCCCGGCGCGACCAGCCGGTCGCCGCCATGTCGAGCCTCTAGGAGAGGGTGCATCATGCTCACCGACCAGCAGCGCCAGACCTTCGCGGCCGTGGCCGACCTCCTCGTGCCGGCGTCCGAGGGCATGCCCAGCGCCAGCCAGGCCAAGGTCCCCCAGACGTACCTCGACGAGGCGCTGGGCTATCGTCCCGACCTCGCCGAGGGGCTGCAGGAAGCGCTGACCACCGCCTCGGGACTCGGCGCCCAGGAGGCCATCGAGCTGCTCCACGCCGAGCACGTCCCGGCCTTCGAGGCGCTGGGCACGCTCCTCGCCGGCGCCTACTTCCTCAACCCCGAGGTCCGCGAGCTGATCGGCTACCCGGGCCAGGTCCCGACGCCGGCGCGCGAGGACCTCGACTCGTACGCTGACCTGCTCGAGAACGTGCTCGAGAGGGGCCAGGTCTACCGCGACGTCCCCTGACGATCTCCGGCTCGTCGAGCGACCACGTCTGCCTGTGGTGAAGAGGAGGCGGGGCGGCTGCACTCGCAGCCGCCCCGCCTTCTCCCGGGTGGTGGGGCCCAGCAGCCCGTACGCGCTCCCCGGTTCACCTCGAGGCGATGACCTGCTGAGCCATCGTGGCCACGAGGTGCTCGCCGCACCGCAGGGCGAGGGCCCCGATCGTCGAGGTCGGGTTGCCCGCGCCGCCCGTCACCATGGAGCTGCCGTCGCAGACGACGAGACCGGGCGTGTCCCAGACCCGGTGCCAGGAGTCCGTGACACCGCTGCCGGGGTCGTCGCTCATCCGGCACGTGCCCATCAGGTGCCACCCGGGCTGGGTGAAGTTCTCGTCCATCGGCTGGAAGTCGAGGCCGACGGCTCCGGCAGCCTTGCCGATCTCCTCGAGCCGGTCGCTGCCGAACTCCAGCAGGGAGCGGGTGTTGGGATGCAGGTCGTAGTGGACCTTGGCCGCCGGGAGGCCACTGGAGTCCTGGACGTCGGGGTCGAGCACGACGCGGTTGGTCGCCACCGGCAGGTCGTCGGCCTGGATCGCACAGAAGACGTGCCGGTCGAAACGGTCCTCGAAGTCGCGGTGGTGCGACTCGCCCCACGCCGCCGGGCGGGCACCCGTCGTCGCACCCAGTGAGCTCCATGCCGGACCCCAGGCGCCGCCGAAGGTGATGGTGATCCCGTTGACGAACCCCCTCGAGGCGTCGGTGTCGTACCACTCCTGGCAGTAGGGGCCGGCGCCGAACGGGCCCTTCCAGTGACCGGTCGGTCGGTCGAACCACATGTCGGCCAGCCGGTAGCCGTGGGTCATGAAGTGCCGCCCGACGTGGTCCTCGTTGTTGCCCAGCCCGTTCGGGTGCGTCTTCGACGTCGACATCAGCAGGGTCCGGGGCGTCCCGATGCCGTTGCAGGCGACCACGACCAGGGGTGCGTCGAGCCGGTGCCCCGAGCCGTCGGTCAGGTCGTCGTAGTCCACGCCGTCGACGGCGCCGAGCGCGTTGGTGCTGATCCGGGTCACCCGAGACAGGGGACGCAGGTCGAGCCCCTGGGCCAGCGCCGGCTTGATGTAGGCCTGGGTCGCCGTACCGAGCGAACCCCGCGGACAGCCGATGTTGCACTGACCGCAGGCGTTGCACGCCAGCCGGTCGCCGCGGTCCTGGGTGAGGATGGCGTTGTCGGCCGGCCACCAGTGCACGCCCATGCCGTCGAGCGCCCTGGCGAGCAGGTTGTAGTACTCACCGTGCATCGGCAGCGGTTGTCGGGCGGCCCCCGGCCGCGGCGGGTAGGCGAGGTCTCCCGGCAACCCGGAGATGCCCACGTCGAGGTCGTTCTGGTCGTAGTAGGGAGCCAGGTCCTCGTAGCTCACCGGCCAGTCGATCGTGCCCTCGAGCCCGTGCTCGGTGCCCTTGCGGAAGTCGACCGGCTTCAGGCGGTGCCAGAACCCCGAGTAGTGGTTCGTGCTGCCGCCGACGGCGTTGTAGAGGTAGGGCATGAACGTGCCGTTGGTGGCCACCGGGAAGTCGTAAGCCATGCCTCGCTGGTTGGGCGTGAAGGCCCAGTCGCGCCGCATGGCGAACTCCCAGTCGTCGCCGAAGTGCGGGTGGTCGAGGGGGCCGACGAGCGGCCCCTGCTCGAGGCAGACGACCTTGGCCCCGGCCCTGGTCAGCACGTAGGAGATGGCGGCGCCGGCCATGCCGGCCCCGACGACGATGACGTCGGGGTGGTCAGTGGCCGACATGCTGCACCGCCTCGGTGGCGATGAAGGAGCCGCGTCGGACCGACGGGACCAGCAGCTCCTCGGTCTTCGGGTAGCCCAGGGGCTGGGGCGCCCCGTGATAGCGGTACCCGCGGTCGACCATCGCCGCGAGCACGCGGCGTGACGAGTAGTAGCCGTGGTAGACGAGCTCACGAAGGAACACGAACGACGCGGTGTCGACGCGCTCCATCTCACCGAGGCTGGTGGCGGCCACGCTGGCTGACGGGGCCGGCCACCGCTGGGCGATGGTCGACAGCAAGGCGGCGTCCTGCTCGCTCGCGCGGTCGGCCACGAACAGGGCGACCTGCGCCTCACGTCCCGACGGGTACCCGTCCCCCCCGGGGATGAGCGCCTCAGCGACTGCGGCGACATACTCCTGCACCGAGTCGGACAGGGTGGGCGCGTAGTGCCCGGGCCGCGACTGGTGGGGGAATCCGGTGGTCACGACGCCCGACCTCCGACCGGGTCGACAGGATCGGGGAGAAGTAGGGTCACAGTCACGGTCACAGACCTCGATCCGAGTGGGGGGACGTCATCGTCCACGTTTCGCTAGGATAAACAGGTATCGCCTGAAGAAACAAGCGTCGTATGGAGCCGGTCACTCCTGGATCCTGACGCGGCCACGACCTTCCGGTTTCGTCCAACGTGAGGTGGAGAGATGGACCTTGAGGGGCAGATCGAGCAGGTCGTCAGGCAGGAGAGGGATCTCGTGCTCGACCACCTCACCGAGGACGACGCCTGGGAGCTCGGGTCCTGGATCCGCCAGCGGGCCAGCGACGGGCGGTGGCCCGTCGTCGTCGACGTCCGACGGTTCGACCGACCCCTGTTCTACTGCGCCCTACCCGGCTCGACCCCCGACAACCCCGACTGGGTCCGCCGCAAGGCCGCGACGGTCCAGCGCTTCCATCGCAGCACCTGGCGGATGAAGCTCGAGCTCGAGCGGGACGGCACCACCCTGCAGGACCGGTACGGGCTGAGCCTGGCGGACTACGCGGCCCACGGTGGCGGGTTCCCCCTGGTCACGCACGACTCGGGCGTCATCGGCTGCGTCACGGTCTCGGGGCTGCCCCAGAGGATGGACCACCTCGTGGTCGTCCACGCCCTCCACTCGATGGCGGCCATGCGTCCCAGCGCCCTGCGCCTGCCCCCGTTGCCTGACGCCCCCTGACGGGCCCGGTGGTGCCTGCGTGCTCCGGCGGGGGATGCTGGTGTCACCATGAGCTTCATCCGCTGCGGAGACCACCACCACTGGGGCCGCTATGGAGCCGCCGGGCTCTTCCTCACCACCCCCGAGCGGGGACGCGTGCTGCTCCAGCTGCGCTCCGCCCACGTGCTGAGCCCCGGGCTCTGGGCGCTGCCGGGCGGCGCCCTCGAGCGGGGCGAGAGCGTGCAGGAGGCCGCGGTGCGCGAGGCCGAGGAGGAGGTCGGCCTGGACCGGCGGGCGCTCACGCTCGTGGGCACGCGACCGGGCCTGACCCACCCCAGCTGGTCCTACACCTACGTCCTCGCGGAGACGGCCGACGAGGTCCTCCCCCAGCACGACTCCTGGGAGGCGGCGGGTCACCGGTGGTTCGAGGTCGACGACGTGCCGCAGCTGCACCCGTCGCTGGCGGCCGACTGGGCCCGGTTGGTCTCCGCTGCCGGGTGAGCCGGCCCCGCACCCGGCGCCCGTCCCCCTCCCCGCCTTCCAAACAAGAGAAGCCCTCGGTTCTGGGCCGCTGGAAGCCTCAGAACCGAGGGCTTCTCTTGTTCGGACGCGCCGAAGGGGGGCGGGGGCGGGCGGGGGCACGCAGGGGGCCGGCCGCGCGCAGGGGGCCGGCGGGGGGCAGGTGCAGAGGTAGGTGGGCAGGTCAGCTGGCGACGTGGAATACCTCGGGCCGGCCCACCCACCCGGCCCACCCCACGGCCACGAACATCAGCAGGCCCGGGAGGATCCCTGCGACGAGGGCGACGCGCGGGGTGTCTGCCCCAGCGAGGGCCATGACCATGGCGACGACCCCGGCGGCGAGCATGACACCCCCCAGCCAGGCGAAGACCCTCTCGGCGAAGATCACCCGGAACACGACGAAGTGCAGGCCGAGCACGATGGCCACCCACGGCAGCGAGGGCCCAGGCTGCTCCAGCGGCCCGGCGAGCACCCGCGAACCGGTGGAGATGAGGGCCACCTCAGCGAGGACCGTCCAGCCGTAGGCCGGGATCTGGCCCCGCGACGGCTCAGCGCCCCGACCGATCGCGCGGGCGGGCAGGGTCAGCACGAGGCACGCGACGAAGAAGAGGGCCACCCCCACGGCGCGCAGCACGCCCGGCCGGGACCCCGGCTGTCCGCCAGCGTTGACGAGGAAGAACACCAGTCCCCCTGCGCACCCGATGAGTGACCCGATCTTTGCGCCCGACATCACCTCATCATCACCCGAACCGCCCAGAAGCATCGCCCGACCCGGCCTCCGAACGAGAGAAACCCGCCGTTCTGGCTCGCTGGGAGCCTCAGAACAGCGGGTTTCCCTCGTTCGGAACGCGAGGGGGGTCAGGAGGTGGAGTCGGCGGCCTTGTCGCTGGCCGCTTCCCCGGCGTGCTCGACGGCGTCGGCGGCCGAGTCCTTGGCGTCCCCCAGCTCGTCGGCAGCCCCGGTGGCGGCGTCCTTGACGTCGTGATCCGTGCCCTTCGCGCTGTCGGCGACGTCGGAGGCCGCGTCCTTCGCGGTCTCCACGGCGCTGTCGGCCACCCCGGAGGCCTTGGCCTTGAGGTCGGAGACCGACCCGTTCGAGCTGCTGCTGGTGCTCGAGGAGTAGGCCGGGCGGGGTGGGGTGGAGATCGGCGTCGCCCAGGGGTCGTCCTGCGGCTTGCGGTTGAGGAAGTACGCGACGGCGCCACCGACCGCGGCGAGCGCGGCGACGACGAGGGCCACCTTCCGCTTGCGCCCGGTCGCCTTGGCCACCTTGTCGCCCTTGAGCACGGCCAGGGCAGCCGGGGTGCGTGCCCCGACCTCGGCGGCACTGTCGTAGACGTCGTGCCCCTTCTCGATGGCGCTCTCGGCCCTGTCGCGCGCTGACTCCGACGCGGCGACCACGGCGGCGACAGCGGCCGACAGCTTCGGCAGCAGGTCGTCGACGATGTGGTCGCGGGTGGCGTCGACCCGGGGGGCCACGGAGTCGACGGCGTCCTGCACGCGGGGAGCCATGGCCTCCACGGCGTTGTCGACGTAGGGCTGCGCCTTCTGGCGCGCCTTCTTCGCGTAGGGCTCGGCCGCCTCGCGGGCGTGCTCGAGACGGGGCTGGGCCCACTCGGCAGCGGCTGCGGCCCGGTCACGGGCCGTGCTGGCGGCGTCGACCGCAACCCCCGCGGCAGCGACCGCGCGCTCCCTGGCGACGGGCGCGTAGGCCTTCGCGGCGAGGGCCGCGTCAGACCCGATCTGGCCGGCAGGGCCGACCTTGTCGCGCAGGGCGGCAAGGCGGTCGGCAGCAGTGGGCTCGCTCTTCATACGGAACACATGTCCTCCTAGGCAGTCACACGTCATGGGCTCTTACCCATCCTGCCTGTTTTCCGCTCACGATCACACTTCGTGGCTTCCCCGCACTCCACCCGACGGCGGGCTGCGTGACAGGATGGACGCCATGAAGGCAACACTGCACACCAACCACGGCGACATCAACGTCGTCCTCTTCCCGAACGAGGCCCCGACGACGGTGGCCACCTTCGTCGGCCTCGCCACGGGCGAGAAGGAGTACAAGGACGACGCGGGTCGCACCAACCCGACCCCGTTCTTCGACGGCCTGATCTTCCACCGCATCATCGACGGCTTCATGATCCAGGGCGGCGACCCGCTCGGGAAGGGCATGGGCGGCCCGGGCTTCGCCTTCGACGACGAGCCCCACCCCGACAAGACCTTCACCAAGCCCTACCTGCTGGCCATGGCCAACGCCGGCAAGCGCGGGGGCAAGGGCACCAACGGGTCGCAGTTCTTCATCACCACCTCGACCCCGACGCACCTGCAGGGAAAGCACACCATCTTCGGTGAGGTCGCCGACGGCCCCAGCCGCGAGGTCGTCGACGCCATCGGCAAGGTCCCGACCGACCGCAGCGACAAGCCGCTCGACGACGTCGTCATCGAGCGCGTGACCATCGAGAAGGACTGACCCGCACCCGCACGACCGCCACACGCAGTACCCCGCCCGTATGCCGTGGTGCCCCTCCCGCGCGAGGGGCACCACGGCATACGGGCACCTGGGTCACACCAGCTCGATGCCCCGGGGCACACCAGCTCGACGCCGGACGTTGCCCGAGCAGGCTCTCAGCCTCCCGGCCAGCTCGACGCCCGTTCCTGCGCCGACTGCGGCCCCCACGCACACCCCCCGTCCCCCCGAACCAGAGAAGCCGCACCGATGACCCAGCCCCCGTCGCCCGACCAGACGACGATGCCGACGTCGGTGTGCCCCCGGCACCCCGAGCGTGAGGCCTACGTGCGGTGCCAGCGGTGCGGGCGCCCGGCCTGCCCCGAGTGCCAGCGCCCGGCGGCCGTCGGGATCCAGTGCGTCGACTGCGTGCGCGAGGCGGCCCGCAGCACCCCCGAGGCCGCGACCGTGCTCGGGGGTCGTGCCAGCGCTGACCCCGGGTGGGCGAGCAAGGTCATCATCGGGATCTGCGTGGTGGTCTTCGTGCTCCAGACCTTCGTCTTCCCGGCCCTGACCGTCGACCTGTCCTTCATCCCGCGCCGTGCCGCCAGCGAGCCCTGGCGCTTCGTGACCGCCGCGTTCCTGCACAGCCCGGGCAGCCTGATCCACATCGGCTTCAACATGCTCTGCCTGTGGCAGATCGGGCCCTACCTCGAGAGCCTGCTCGGCCGGGCCCGCTTCCTCGCGCTCTACCTCGTGAGCGCCGTCGGCGGGTCCGTCGGCTACCTCCTGCTCGCCGCCGCACCGTCGGCCTCCGCGTCGCTGGTCGCGCCGCCGTTCTGGGCCGGGTCCTGGGACGCGCAGGCGGTCGGGGCCTCCGGTGCGGTCTTCGGCCTCTTCGGCGCCCTGCTCGTGCTCAACCGCCACCTCGGGCGCTCGACGGCCGGGATCGGCTTCACGATCGTGGCCAACGGGGTGATCGGGTTCGTCGTGCCGGGCATCGCCTGGCAGGCGCACCTCGGCGGCCTGCTCACCGGCGCTGCGTGCGCCGGGCTCTTCGCGATGCTGAGGTCGTCGTCCCGGCGCCGGTGGCAGTGGCCGACCCTCGGCGCTGTCCTCGTCGTCCTCGTGGTCCTGGCCGTGGCCAAATACGCCACCGTGCCGTCGGTCCTCGGCTGAGCCCAACTCAGCCCAGCTCACTCGACCGGGGATTCAAACCGCCCATAGAGGGACGGAAAGTGCATCCACCGTTCGGCCGACGGGGGGTGGGCCGAAGGTCTTACACCGGTGTCATTCTCCCCAGGGTGTGGATATCCCTGGGGACGACGCCTTGTCGATGACCCGTCAGCGCCAGCGCATGGCCATGCTGAAGCCACCGATGAGCAGCGCGAAGCCGGCCACGAGGTTCCAGTAGTTGAACTTCGCCACGGGGTAGGCACCCTGCGTGATGTAGAAGGTGACGATCCACGCGAGCCCGAGCAGGAGCAGCGTCACCATCACCGGCACCCACCACTCGGGGTTGGGGGCCTGGGCCTTCGACGCGCGGGGTTGGGCTGGGGAGGTCGGCTTGGCTCGGCCTTTGGACTCGGGCACGGGCGTGCTCCTCGCGGTCTCGTCGGTGGTGCTGGGACGGGGGGACTATGGGGGTTAGCGTAGTTCCTGCAGGCGGCCCCGGAGCACGCGGCGCCGACCCGGCGCCCCCAGCCGCTGAGGAGGCGGTATGGAGGTGTCCACCCCCGACCCGTCCGACCTCCCCGACGCGCCCGACCTCCCCGAGCACCCCGACACCCCCGACCACCCCATACCGCGTCGTCGCGCCTGGTCGCTGGTCGTCCCCTTCGTCGCGCTGCTCGCGGGCCTGCTGTTCGCCACCAGCTTCCAGACCGCCCAGGGCACCGACCTGCGCTCGGGCGGACGCAACCTGCCCGACCTGGTGCGAGCCGGCAACCGGCAGGTCGAGGTCAAGGAGGCGAGCCTCGCCCGGCTGCAGGCACAGGTCGACCAGCTCACCCGGGCCGCGGCCCCCGGGTCGACCGTCGTGCGGCAGCTGACCGAGCAGGCCGACGCGGCGGCTGCGTTCGCCGGGGCGACACCCGTCCACGGTCCGGCGCTCACGGTCAGCCTCGACGACGCCCACCGCAGCGCCGACTCGCTGCCCAAGCCCTACGGCCCCGACGACATCGTGGTGCACCAGCAGGACGTGCAGGGTGTGGTCAACGCCCTGTGGCGGGGTGGCGCCGAGGCCATGGTCATCCAGGGTCAGCGGGTCGTCGCCACCTCGGCGGTCCGCTGCGTCGGCAACACCCTCCTGCTGCAGGGGCGGGTCTACTCCCCTCCGTACGTCGTGTCGGCCATCGGCCCGCTCGACAGCATGCGGGCGGCGCTCGACGACGACCCGCAGGTCTCGATCCTGCGGGAGTGGGTGGCTGCGGTCGGTCTGGGCTACGTCGTCAGCGACCGGCCGGATGCCGTGTTCCCCGCCTACAGTGGCCTCGTGCAGCAGCAGAGCGCCACCCCAGCCCTCTCTCGATGAGGGTGGTTCGTGGCGCCCTCGGCGTGGTCGGCGAGGTGTGCGTGACCGCGGGGGTCGTCGTGCTGCTCTTCGTGGTGTGGCAGCTGGGGTTCGTCGAGCTGGTGCAGGGGCGGCAGCAGCAGGGCAGCGTCTCGGCGCTGGAGCAGGACTTCGGTGGGGGTCCGGCCGCCCCGCACCCGGCGTCGGCTCCCCCGACCGGCTCGGGCGCCCCCTTCAGCCAGAAGGACCTCGACGCGGCAGCGCGGGCCGACCGACCCTGGGGCATCCTGAGGATCCCCCGCCTCGGGGGGCCGACGTGGGCCAAGCCGATCTACGAGGGGGTCGAGCCCGACACGCTCGCGCAGGGTCTCGGCCACTATCCCGGCACCGCCCTGCCCGGAGCCCTCGGCAACATCGCCGTCGCGGGCCACCGCGCCGGCCACGGCAACCCCCTGATCGACATCGACCGCATCCAGTCCGGTGACGTCATGGTCATCGAGACCCGTGAGGCGTACTTCGTCTACCGGGCCGTGAGCCACGAGATCGTCGAACCCACCGACATCTCGGTCCTCGACCCCGTGCCGCTGCAGCCCGATCTCAGCCCCAGCGCCGCCGCCTTCACCCTCACCTCGTGCAACCCGCGCTACGGCTCGTCACACCGCTACATCGTCTTCTCGACCCTCGTGCAGAAGATCCCGCACTCCGCCGGGCTGCCGAGCACCCTGCTCGCCGACCCGGCCACGGCCGCCTGACGTGTACGCCTCCCTGTGGCGTCACCTCCCGGGTGGGCGCTGGGCCCGCAGCCTGCAGGCCCTGCTCCTGTTCCTCGTCGTGGTCGCCGTACTCTTCCTGTGGGTCTTCCCGGCCGTGACGCCGTACCTGCCCTACGAGAACGTCACCGTCACACCCCCCAGCCCGACCAGTACCAGCCCGACCACCCGTGACGTCAGCCCGTCGACCGGAGCGAGCCCGTGAGCACCCCCCAGCCCCAGGAGCAGACGACCCGCATCCTCGTCGTCGACAACTACGACAGCTTCGTCTTCACCATCGTCGGCTACCTCCAGCAGCTCGGCGCCGAGTGCGTCGTCGTCCGCAACGACGCCTGCTCCCCCGCCGACGGGGCCGACTACGACGGCGTGCTCATCTCCCCCGGGCCCGGCACCCCCGAGGAGGCCGGCGTCTCGATGGCCATGATCGAGGCCTGCGCCGAGCGGGCCCAGCCGATGCTGGGGGTGTGCCTCGGCCACCAGGCCCTCGGGGTGGTCATGGGGGCCACGGTCGGTCGGGCCCCCGAGCTGCTGCACGGCAAGACCTCGCAGGTCCACCACGACGGCACCGGCGTGCTCGAGGGGCTCGACACTCCCTTCACCGCGACCCGCTACCACTCCCTGACCATCGACCCGCCCACCCTGCCCGACACGCTCCTGGCCAACGGCCACACCGACTCCGGCATCGTCATGGCCGTGCGGCACGAGAGCCTGCCGCTGCACGGGGTGCAGTTCCACCCCGAGAGCGTGCTCACCGTGGGCGGTCATCGCCTGCTCGCCACCTGGCTCACGACCTGCGGGTCACAGGACGCCGTACGGCGATCCGTCGGGCTCAGCCCGCTGGTCCACGACGCCGAGGCGGTCGCGCGGCTCGTCGCCGGCTGAGGTCGCCCCAGCAAAGCCAGCCACACAGGACGAGCTTCCTCGTCGATTCGCGTGTAAAGCGGCTTACGATCCAGGAGGGCGCCGCGAGCGCGTCGGTCGACGTGATCACCACCTACGGGGATCAGGCCGGTCCCGCGGGTGGATCCCCGTGGTGGTACACCAACGTTCCCGAAGGTGACCCGTCCCAGGCCTGGGTCCGGTGGACCTTCACTCACCCCGTCACGTCGCTGAAGCTGTCGGTCACGGGGATGGAGGGTCCTGACGCGGCCACGGGCGACCCCGAGCACTACACCGTCTCCGACGGGTCGACCGTCTTCGCCGACCTCGGCAGCACCGGGACCCTCGGTGGCTCCAACCCGGTCACGTGGTCCGGGTCGACTGCGTCGTGCGAGTTCACAGGCTGCCAGGGCTATGCGGAGGTCACCTTCTCCTCGGGGATCACCTGGATCGAGGCGCGAGGCTCGTCGAATCCCACAGCAGGCTGGAACGGGGTGGGGGTGGCGCTGCCCTCCGAGCAGACCGCCCCACCCGTCACCCTCGATGCCGTCGACGACTCGGGCGTCGGTGTGAAGGACGTCAGCGCCGACTACCAGGTGCGCAGCAACGACGTGGTGGCGGGGACCTCCGACCCTGCCCCGGTCACGAGCGTCGTCACCCTGGCCAGTGGGGGGACGGCTTCGGGTGTCGCCTCCGCGGCCGACGGGGTGGTGAGCTACACGCCGACCGCCGGCGAGGCCGGTTCGACCGTCACCCAGCGCTACCGCCTGTGCCCCGCTGGCGGAGCGACGACCTCACCCCCGTGCGACACAGCCACCCTCTCGATCGCGGTCGCCCCTCCGGCGCCACCCGTGGCCCCGGCGCTGACCTCGAGCGGCGTCGGCACCGCCGAGCAGCAGTCCGCCGACGTGCGGCCCACCGGGGGGGCGTTGTCGCTCCTGGATGCCGGAGCCCCCGTGACCCACCTCGACACCGACCAGGGCAGCTACGACGTCTACGGTGACGCCCTGTTCTTCCACCCTCGCGAGGGATTCTCGGGAACCTTCCCCGCCGTCAGCTACGAGATCACTGACGTCTACGGCCAGACGGCGTCGAGCACCTACACGACAACCGTCACCAAGCCCGCCGGGCCGGTGGCCCACGATGTGGTCACGACGGGGCCCCGAGCATCCGTCCAGCGAACCGATCCGACCGCCGGGACGGGCAACCCCGCGGCTGACCTGCTGGGAGCCGGCGGCCAGCTTGTCACCCAGCTGGTGGTCTCCGGGAAGGGGACCTACCGCGCGAGCAGCGGGGACGGGGTCGAGCTGTCCTTCACTCCCCTGGCCTGCTTCGTCGGCGCCGTGCCGCCAGTGACGTTCCGGTTGACCGACTCGTACGACCAGTCCGACGAGGCCACGTACACCGCGACGGTCACCAACCCCCCCGTGCCGACCGCGGCCCCCGTCTCCTCGACCGGGATCGGCACGGCGGCGCAGACTCTCACCCTGAACCCGCCATCGTGTGGCGGGACCGTCCACCTGATCAACGGCGTCGGCACAGCCGTCACCACCCTCGTGCGTCCCGGTGAGGGCACCTACACCGTCGTCCCGGCCACCGGGGAAGTCACCTTCACGCCCGACCTGGGTTTCGCCGGTACGGCGACCCCGGTGACGTACCGGCTCACTGACGCCCAGGCGCAGACCGCGTCGAGCACCTACACCCCGACCGTCACCGCGCCGGCCGGGCCGGAGCCGGCCGACCTGACGTCCACCGGAGTCGGGACCGCCCCCCAGATCGTGACCCCGTCGCTACCGCCGGGCGGGCTCGTCGTCCTGCTGCAGGGCGTCACCCCGGTAACCCAGATCGCCATCGACGGCCAGGGCTCCTTCGCCGTCGACTCCGCCGGAGCCCTCAGGTTCACCCCGGTCCTCGGCTACACCGGCACGCCGGCCCCCGTGGTCTACCGGGTGACTGACGCCTATGGCCAGACCGGGACCGCGAGCTACACCCCGACCGTCACGGCGCCGACCGCTCCCGTGGCGCCGGCCCTGACCTCGACCGGGGTCGGCACCGCACGGCAGTCCGCCAGCGCAACCGTTCCTACGGGCGGCAGCATCACGCTGCTGGACGCCGGGGCACCTGTCACCACCCTGGCCGTCCCAGGGCAGGGCACCTACAGCGTCAACTCGACGACCGGGGCGCTGACGTTCACTCCCGTCATCGGCTACACCGGCACCCCGACCGTCGCCAGCTACCGCGTGACCGACGCCTACGCCCAGAGCGCCGACGCCACGTACACCCCGACCGTCACCATCCCGCCGGCTCCGACGGCTCCCCCCGGGACCTCCACCGGCGCCTCCGACTCCAGCCAGAGCCACACCGTCGTCGTGCCACCGGGTGGCAGCATCACCCTGCTCTCCGGCACCGTCCCGGTCACCACGCTCACGATCCCCGACCAGGGCACCTACACGCTGGACACGGTAACCGGGCGCATCACCTTCACCGCCCTCGCGGGGTTCAGCGGCCGGGCGACGCCCGCCACCTATCGCGTCACCGACGCCTACGGTCAGACGGCCATCGGGAGCTACACCCCGACGGTCACCCCGGTACCGCCCGCCACGACCCCGGTCACGCCGGTCACCCCGGCCAGCCCTGGCACCAAGGCCCGCACCAAGGCGACCGAGGCGCTGCCGCGCACCGGAGCCGACCTGTTCCCGTTGATGAGCCTGGCCTTCACGCTGCTGCTCCTCGGCGCGGCGGCCATTGCCGCCAGCCGATCGCGTCGCAGAGCCTGACCGTGGGGTAGCACCTCTGCGGATCCAGACTCAGCGAGGGGGCGGCGTCGTCCGGCCGCCCTTGGGGGTCTTCGTGCCGGTCGCCGTCGGTGTCGTGGGGGTTGTGGATGCCGTCGGTGTCGTCGGCGGGGTCGAGGGGGTGACCGTGACCGTGGTGGTCGACGGCGTCGGGACCTGGCGTCGGGCGATGGTCAGGGTGACCTTCGTGCCGGCGGCGACGACCGAGCCGCCCGGGGGGGTCTGGACCAGGACGGTGCCCTCCAGCTGGTCGCTCGCGGCCTCGACGATGGTCGCCGTGAGGTTGTCCTGGATGAGCGTCGCCTGGGCCACGGAGAAGTGCTTGCCCGTCACGTCGGGTACGGCGACCTTGCCCGTCGCGATGTCGAGGGTGATGCCCTGGGTGCGGCTGATCACCGTGCCGACCGACGGCTCGGTCGAGACGACCTTGCCCTTGGCCTGGTCGGGCAGGTCGACCGGGCGAATGGTCGTGACCCGCAGCCCAACCTCCTGCAGGGCGGCGGTCGCCTCCTCCTGCGTCTTGCCGGCGACGTCGGGAACGGCAGCCTGACCGGGCCCGGTCGAGACGTCGAGGCGCACCGGTGAACCCACCTCGACCTTGGTGCCGGCCCCCGGGCTCGAGCTGATGACCTGACCGGAGGCGACGGTCGCGTTGGTGACGTTGTTGACCTCGGGGGTGAGGTTGCGGGCCACGAGCAGGGCCTGGGCGACGGCCAGGCTCTGGCCGGTGACGGTGGGTACGGCGACCTGGTCGGGCGTCGAGCCCTGCTGGATCAGGGCCCGCACCGCCAGGAGCGCCAGCAGCAGCGCGACGACCCCGACGACGGTGAGCACGACGGCTACCCCGCTCCGCCGTCGCCCGGGCGGCGAACCGCCGGTCGTGGGCAGGCCGCCGCCGTCGCGGCGCGGATCAGCCGCACCGTTCAGCGCATCGAGACCGAGCTCCCCGGCGAGCCCGTTTCCCGTGCTCCCGGCGCCGTTCCCAGCGCCTTCGCCTGCCCCGCCGCCGGTCCCGTCTCCGGTCCCGCCGCCGCTCCCGGCGCCGGCCCCGCTCCCGCCGCCGGCCCCGCCCCCGGTCCGGGCGATCACCTGGGTGCCGGCCCCGGCCGGTCCGGTCTGCGAGGTGGCGATGACCGGTGAGCCGAGGAGGGAGGTCTCCGTACCCGACGCGAGGGAGGCGGCCGCGGAGCCCGCGGCCGCGGCGCTGACGGGCCGACCCGTGCGCACGGCGATGAGGTCGGCCCTGAACTCGATCGCGTCCTGGTAGCGGCGCTCACGGTCCTTCACCAGCGCGTGCAGGGTCACCGTGTCGAAGGCGGGCGGCACGGCGGCGACGTGGATGGACGGTGGCTGGGCCGGCTGGCTCACGTGCTGGTAGGCCACCGAGACCGGGGAGTCACCGAGGAAGGGCGGCCGGCCGGCGAGCAGCTCGTAGAGCAGGCAGCCGGTGGAGTAGAGGTCGGTGCGGGCATCGACCTGCTGTCCCTGCGCCTGCTCGGGAGAGAGGTAGCGGGCGGTGCCGACGACGGCCTGCGTCTGGGTCATCGTGGCCTGGCTGTCGGCGACCGCGCGCGCGATGCCGTAGTCCATGACCTTGACCACCCCGGTCACCGTGACCATGACGTTGGCCGGCTTGATGTCTCGGTGCACGATGCCCATGCGGTGGCTGTAGTCGAGGGCCGACAGGACGCCCTCGACCACGCGGGCCGCCTCCTCAGGCTCCACCGGGCCCTCCCGCTCGAGCCGCTCGCGCAGCGTCTCGCCGTCGACCACCTCCATGACGATGTAGGGCAGCGGGACCTCGTCGTCGTCGCCGTCGTCGCGCGAGTCCTCGCCCGAGTCGTAGATGGCGACGATGCAGGGGTGGCCGAGCCCGGCCGCCGACTGCGCCTCGCGGCGGAAGCGGGCGAGGAAGGTGGGGTCGCGGGCCAGGTCGGTGCGCAAGATCTTGATCGCGACCGGCCTCCCTAGCCGGGTGTCGAGCCCCCGGTGGACGTCGGCCATCCCGCCGCGACCGATCAGCTCACCGACCTCGTAGCGGTTGCCGAGCAGGCGTGGGGCCGTCACCGGACCCACCGCCCACGCACCCGCACCGCGCCCCTCATCCCGCCGCGGGCCCCCCCGGGTCGGCGGCTCCCGCAGCACCGGGGCTGGAGTCGGCCACGGCGGGCGCGCTGCTCCCCGTCGGCACCACCGTCGCGTTCACCGGGTCCGCGTTGGCGCTGGGGCCGGTGCTGGGCGTGGTCGTGGGGGCGGGTGTGCCGCCCCCCGCTGAGGGCGGCGCGGTCGCCGTCGTCTTGGAGGTGGTGGGCGGCGCCGGTCCGCTCGAGATCGTGAGGGTCACCTTGTTGTTGAAGAGCACGTTGCCCCGCGGCTGCACGTCGATCACCGTGCCCGGGGCCGAGTTGTCGGGGACCGGGTCGGTGAAGACGTTGTTGAAGCCCAGCTTGTTGAGGGCGGAGATCACGCTGTCGACCGGCTGGCCGACGTACTTGGCGGCGTCGATCACCGCAGCACTCGGGGGCGCGGTCGTCGTCGTGGCTGTCGTCGTGGTCGACGTCGTCGTGGTGGTGCTGGTGGTCGGCGGGCTCGAGGTGCTCGTGCTGGTCTGGGTCACCGTCTTCGGCGGCGCGGTCACCGTCGGCGACGGGGTGGGGCTGCCCGTGCCCGCGAGCTGGTAGGCGAAGAAGCCGATGGCGGCCAGCGCCACGATCACCGGGATCAGCCAGAGCAGCCAGGACCTCGAGCGACGCTCCGGCTCGGGAGCGAGGGCGCGACGGCCGGTCAGCACCTGGGCGTCGCGGGTCCCCGGCGGGAAGGGCTCGTCGTACGGGTCGTCGTAGGGCTCGTCGTACGGCGTGACGGGTCGCGCGGGCGGGGGCAGCGCCGTCGTCCCCGAGGGGCTGGGGGCCGCGACCATGATGGCCGTCGCCGACGGGTCGGTGTGACCGGTGTGGACGACGCTGGTGGCCGGGTCGACGTCGGCGAGCCCGCTCACCGCCAGCCCGAGCTCGGAGGCCAGCGCCGCCGCCGACTCGGGGCGACGGGACGGGTCCTTGTCGAGGCAGCGGGCGATGGCGTCGCGCAGGTCGATGGGGACCGACAGCGGCAGCGGGGGCGGTGGGTCGTTGACCTGCATGAGGGCCGTCGCGACGGCGGAGGTGCCGTCGAAGGGCTTGCGGCCCATGAGCATCTCGTAGCCGACGATGCCGAGCGCGTAGATGTCGCTGGCCCCCGTGGCGGTGCGCCCCGTCGCCTGCTCGGGGGAGAGGTAGTGCGGGGTGCCCAGCACCTCGCCGGTCTTGGTGTGGGTCGAGCCCTCGCCGGCGCTGGCGATGCCGAAGTCGGTGAGCTTGACCCGGCCCTCGGGGGTGATGAGGATGTTGGCCGGCTTCACGTCGCGGTGGACGACCCCCTGCGCGTGGGCGGCCGCGAGGGCGAGCGCTGCCTGGCCCATGATCGAGCGCACCCGATCGGGGCTCATCGCGCCGCGGGCGATCAGCTGGCTCAGGGGCATCCCCTCGACGAGCTCCATGACGAGGTAGGCCGCGCCGTCGTCCTCGCCGTAGTCGTAGACCGTGGCGATGTTGGGGTGGCTGAGCGCCGCGGTGTGGCGGGCCTCGTCACGGAACCGGTCGACGAACTCCTGCTCGTCGGCGGCGGACGGACGCATCACCTTGACCGCGACCACCCGCTCGAGCCGCGAGTCCCGGGCCCGCCACACCTCACCCATCCCCCCTGCGGCGATGCGCTGGGTGAGGGTGTACCGCGACCCGAGAGTGAGCCCTGCGACCGGAATCATCGTCCTAGCACCGCTTCCATCACTGCTTTCGCGACCGGGCCGGCGTTGCGCCCACCCGCCGCCTCGTTGCCGGCGTTGCCGCCGTCCTCCACCACGACCGCGACCGCGACCTTGGGGTCGTCCGCCGGGGCGAAGGAGGTGAACCAGGCGTGCGGCGGTTTGCCGTTGCCCTGTTCAGCCGTACCCGTCTTGCCCGCGACCTTCACACCGGCGATGGCAGCGGGTCGGCCCGTGCCGTTGTCGACGACCGAGGTGAGCATGGTCGTGAGCAGGGCCGCCGTCTGCGGTGTCATCGCCACCGACAGCTGCTCGGGCTTGGCCTGGTCGATCGTCTCGAGGTCTGACCCCAGCACCTCCTGCACGAGGTAGGGCCGCATGACGACGCCCTTGTCGGCCACCGCGGCCGCGATCATCGCGACCTGCAGCGGGGTCACGCGCACGCTCTCCTGGCCGATGGCCGAGCGGGCGGTCGCCGCCTCGTCGGCGCCCGGCGGGAAGACGCTGGGCTCGACGCGGGTCGGGATGCGCAGGGTCTCACCGAAGCCGAACTTCGCGGCCGCCTCACCGAGGCGCTGGGCGCCGAGCTGCAGCCCGAGGTAGCCCATCGCCGTGTTGCAGGAGATCTCGAGCGCGTGCTGCAGGGTCGTGCGTCCGCCGGGGCCGCACGGGGCGAGGTCGTAGTTCGGCAGGGTCACGCTGGTCTGCGGGAGGTCGAGGCGCGCGGGGGCGGGGATCTGGCTGTTCTGGTCGACGACCTTGTCGTCGAGGGCGGCGGCCGCCGTGACGATCTTGAAGACGGACCCCGGCGGGTAGAGGTTGCCGGCGATGGCCCGGTTGATGATCGGCTGGTTCGACGCGGTCGACGTCAGCGACTTCCACGCCTGCGTGACCGCCTTCTGGTCGTGCGAGGCGAGCAGGTTGGGGTCGTACTGCGGGTGCGACACCATGGCGAGGATCGCGCCGGTCTTCGGGTCGAGCGCGACCACCGCGCCGCGCTGGTCACCGAGGGCCTGGTCGGCGGCCGCCTGGGCCTTGGCGTTGATGGTCAGGCGCAGGCTGGCGCCGCTCGCCTGCTTCCCGGTCAGCAGGTCGGTGACGCGGCGGTAGAAGAGCTGGTCGGCCGACCCCGAGAGCAAGTCGTCGTCGGCGCCCTCGAGGCCGCCGCCGGCGCCGTACGTGTAGGAGAAGTAGCCGGTCACCTGCGAGTAGAGCGACGCCTGCGGGTAGGTGCGCAGGTAGCGGATCTCCTCGTTCGGCGTCGGCACCGACCGGGCGACGGGGGTGTCGCCCACGATGATCGCGCCTCGCGCCCGCGAGTAGTTGTCGAGCAGGGTGCGCCGGTTGTCGGCGCGCGCGTCGAGGGCCGGGGCCTGCACGAACTGGATGATCGTGGAGGAGACGAGCAGGGCCGCGAAGAGCAGCCCGACGATGCGGCTCATCCGGCGCAGCGGGGTGTTCACGGCAACCTCACCACCTCGGTCGCGTCCGAGACCCCGCCGCCGTCGGCGCCGCGCGTGCTCCCGCTGCCCGACGGCGTCCTGGGCTGGCCGACGGGCTCGTCGGGCAGGGCCTCGGGCACCGGACGGCGGGCCTGGTCCGAGATGCGCAGCAACAGGGCCATGAGGGTCCAGTTGGCCAGCAGGGACGAGCCCCCGAGCGACATGAAGGGGGTGGTGAGGCCGGTGAGCGGGATGACGCGGGTGAGGCCGCCGATGACGACGAAGCACTGCAGGGCCACCGAGAAGGCCAGTCCGAAGGCCAGCATCTTGCCGAAGCCGTCGCGCACCCCGAGCGCCGTGCGCAGCCCTCGCTCGACGAAGATCGCGTAGAGGGTCAGCAGCGCGAAGACGCCGACCAGGCCGAGCTCCTCGCCGAAGCTGGAGAAGATGAAGTCGCTGTCGGCGAAGGCCACCATCCACGGCCGCCCCTGCCCGAGCCCGGTGCCGAAGAGGCCACCGGCGGCCATGCCCATCAGGCCCTTGGCCAGCTGGTCGGAGAGGGCGAGGGACGCGGCCCCGAAGGGGTCGAGCCACAGGGTGACCCGCTCCTGCACGTGCCCGAACAGCCGGTAGGCCGCGTAGGCCCCGCCGGCGAAGAGCAGCAGGCCGATGGCGATCCAGCTCGTGCGCTCGGTCGCGACGTAGAGCATGCCGACGAAGAGCCCGAAGAACAGCAGCGACGAGCCGAGGTCCTTCTCGAAGACGAGCACGAGGATCGAGACCATCCAGGCCACGAGGATCGGCCCGAGGTCGCGCCCCCGGGGCAGGGTGAACCCGATGACCTTGCGCCCGGCCAGCGAGAGCACGTCACGGCTCTGCACGAGGTAGCCGGCGAAGAAGACGGTGAGGGCCAGCTTGGCGATCTCGCCGGGCTGGAACGACAGCGGCCCCAGGCGGATCCAGATGCGGGAGCCGTAGACGGTGGTGCCGATCACCGGCAGGAGCGGCAGGAGCACCAGCACCAGCCCGAGGGCCATCGCGGTGAAGGTCTTGCGCTGCAGCTGCCGGTGGTCGCGCAGCACGATGATGACGGCGGCGGCGATGACGACGGCCAGCCCGGTCCAGACCAGCTGTCGTGCGGCGTTGCTCGCCAGCCCGTCGTTGCCCTGCGCCAGGTCGATGCGGTGGATCATCACCAGCCCGAAGCCGTTGAGCAGGGTGGCGATCGGCAGCAGCACGGGGTCGGCGTACGACGCCTTCCACCGCAGCACGAGGTGGAAGGCGATGCTCAGGGCCAGCAGCCCACCGCCCACCGTGACCAGCTGAGCGGGCACCGTCTCGCGCACCCCGAGGTCGACGTTGACCCAGGCGAGCAGCACGATGCCGATGGCGAGCAGGAGCAGGAGCAGCTCGACGCCGCGCCGGGTGCGGGGCACGAGGGTCTGCACGGTCGTGGTCACGGGGTGGACCCCGTCGTGGGGGTGACCGGGACGGCTGCGGGCTTCGAGGGCGAGGCGGTGGTGGTGACGGTGGGCGTGGGGGTGGTGACGGTCAGGCCGCCGCACGGGGTGCCCGTCGCCGCCTGGAGCCGGCAGCTCGACGCGGCGCTCTCGAGCACCGCCATCCGCTCGCTGACCTGCGCCTCGTCGGCGACGACGATCTGGGCGACCACGAGGTCGCGGTAGTGGACCGGCAGGTCGGTGAGCGGGATGTCGGAGACCTGCACGACGTGCGACAGGTGCACCGGGCCGAGGTCCTGCGTCACCCCGCGGAAGACGGCGACCCGGCCGTCACTGGACCCGAGGAACAGCTGCTGCTGGCTCCACCGCCAGCCCGCCCACCCGGCCCCGACCAGCACGACCGCGACGACGGCGACGACGGCCGCCGCACGCCATCGGGCCGCGCCGGTGCCGCCCGACTCGGCCAGCTCGACGGCGTCGTCGCCGTCGTAGTCGCTCTCGTCGGCGCTGCCACCCGTCGCGTCGCGGGTCAGCGCGGCGGCCTTCTCGGCCGGGCTGACGGGCAGGGCGCGGGTACGACGCCCCTCCCGGTCACGGCGGGAGGCGGCACCGACCACCTGCGGGACGGTCGGGGGCGCCGTACCCGTGTCGAGGTCGACGACGTCGGCGACGACGACCGTGACGTTGTCGCGGGCGCTCGCCTTGAGGGCGACCTCGATGCACCGGTCGGCGGCCGCGTCGGCCGAGACCGCCTCGGTGAGGATCTCGGCGATGATGTCACCGCGCACGAAGTCGCTCAGGCCGTCGGAGCACAGCAGGTAGCGGTCGCCGACCTTGAGCTCGCGCACCGACAGGTCGGGCTCGTCCTCGGGCTGACCGGTCATCACCCGCGTCACGAGCGAGCGCTGCGGGTGGTCGAGCGCCTCGTCGGCGGTGATGCGCTGGTCGTCGACGAGCTGCTGCACGAAGGAGTGGTCCTTTGTGATCTGGCTGAAGACCCCGTCACGCAGCAGGAAGGCGCGCGAGTCACCGATGTGGGCCATGGCCAGCTTGTTGCCCGAGCGCAGCATGGCGATCGTCGTCGAGCCCATGCCGGCGAGGTCGGGGTCGGCCCGCATCGCCTTGAGGAGCCGCGCGTTGGCCTCGCGGATCGAGCGCTCGAGCCGCGAGAGCGCGGCGTCGGCGCCGATGCCCTCGTCGTCGAGGGGCGCGAGGTGGCCGACGATCATCGAGCTGGCGACGTCGCCCGCGGCGTGGCCCCCCATGCCGTCGGCCAGCACGAGCAGGTGCGGCCCGGCGTAGCCGGAGTCCTCGTTGCGGGACTTCGGGCCCAACCCGAGGTCGGAGCGCGCGGCGTAGCGCAGGGCGATCGCCATGGGTCAGCCGCGCAGCTCGAGGGTGGTGCGCCCGATGCGCAGCACGCTGCCGATGGTCAAGGGCACCGGTCCGGTGAGGCGTGAGCCGCCGAGGAAGGTGCCGTTGCGCGAGCCGAGGTCCTCGACGAACCAGCCCTCGGGGCGCGCGAAGATCCGCGCGTGCCGCCCGGAGGAGAACTCGTCGTCGAGCACGAGGGTGCACTCGGGAGACCGCCCGACGAGGATGCCGCCGCGACCGAGGGGCAGCGACGTGCCGGCGAGCTGGCCCTCGGTGACCACGACGGTCGTGGGCAGCCGCGGCGTGGCCCGGGCCGGCCGGGCCTCCTCCGTCGCGGGTCTGCGCGGGGGCTTCGCCGGCTCTCGTCCGTCACCGGCCGGCCGGGGGGTGCGGATGGGCAGCACCCGCCGCGAGACCCGCGTGCCGTAGAGGTCGGAACGCAGCACCGACGCGACCCCGAAGATGAAGACCCACAGCAGCACGAGCAACCCCAGCCGGATGAGCGTGAGGGTCAGTTCGCTCACCGGCTCACCGCTTACCGGGCCGGAAGACCGCCTGGGTGCGCCCGACGGTGATCTGGTCGCCGTCGTCGAGCCGACGGCTGCTGACGCGCTCGCCGTTGACGTAGGTGCCGTTGGTCGACCCGAGGTCGCGCACCGAGGTGAGCAGGTGCGGCCCGTCGGTGCTCACCCGGACCTCGCAGTGGCGCCGCGAGATGCCCGGGTCGTCGAGGATGATGTCGGCCGCTTCGTCGCGCCCGAGCACGGTGAGCGCGCCGATGAGCGGGTAGCGCTCGCCGTCGATGGTCAGCCAGGGCCGCTGCGCTGCGCCGCGTCCGCCCGACGGAGCCTGCGGCCGTTCGTATGGAGCGTAGGGCGATGGCGCCGCGGCCGCCGGGGCCGCCGCGGGGCCGGGGCCGGCGACGGGTGGGGACAGGGTGCCGGGGGCGCCGCCGCGGGCTGAGTCGCCGGGGGCGGCCCGGCGCGGGGGCTCCTGGCGCGCGCTGGGCTCGCGGTCCGACGCTACGGGTGCCGCGGCGCGCCGCGAGGTGCCGGGGCGCACCCGGAACACCCCCGTCTCGAGGTCGTCACCCTGGGAGAAGTCGACCGAGAAGTCGCCGCTCGGCTGGTAGCGCTGGGTCTCGGCGTGCTCCTGGGCGGCCGCGACGAGCTCGTCGCCCAGCGCGTCCTCGTACTCCGACAGGCGTCCGTAGTCGCTCGGACTGAGCTCGATCGAGTAGAGGTTGGGCACCATCGTGCGGCCGTGGCTGACGACGGCGGCCCGGTCGTCCATCGCCCGGCGGATGGCCGAGGCGATCTCGACCGGCTGCACCTCCGACTTGAAGGCCTTGGCGAAGGCGCCGTTGACGGCGCGTTCGAGGCCGCGCTCGACCCGGTCGAACAGTCCCACGTCACCCTCCTCACCTCACTCGGTTCCCCAGCGGTTCGAGTCATCGTAACGGGGCGAACCTCACGACAACCTCAGGCCGTGGTCGGAGGGGTGCTGCGCGTGCCCGCGCGCGGGTTTGGTGATCCACCCTTCGACCGGGCAGAATTGGGCCGCACTCGCGCGAGTGGCGGAATGGTAGACGCGCTGGCTTCAGGTGCCAGTGTCCGAAAGGGCGTGGGGGTTCGAATCCCCCCTCGCGCACCCTGGTGTGGTTGTCCGCACGACCCGGCCGGGCGGTCCGACGAGAGTCGGGTCGCCCGGCCGTCGGTCTCCCCGTGCGACACCCGTACGCACCAACAGGCAGAGGTGCGTCGACGGGCCCGTGAGGCCGCTTGACGTTGAGGACTCAGCCCTCGGGCGTCGGCCGCGACCAATCGCGAGTTTCCGTGGTGGAAGAGCACCCCCAAAGCGCAGTTTCGGCAGGTTCGTGGGTGTCGCCTCCGAACGGCCGCCTGCGCCCGGCCATCACCTGAGCCGCAGACTGTTGCCCTGATCGCTCCGCCGGCGGCGGTCGTAGCCTGCCCCTCATGAGCAGCAACCGAGTCCACCGCCGGCGCGGACCGAAGCCTCCCCGGTCGGTCGACCTCCAAGCGCTTTCAGCCGGTGCCGGGACCGTCGGGGACGAGGAGCCGGCGGCCAGCCTGTCCGGCCTCACGGGCCTGACTGGGGGATCCGCCACACCTGCGTCGTCAAATCCCCCCTAAGCACCCTGGTGTGGATGGGCACACGATCCGGCCGGCTGGTCCGACGGGAGTCGGGTCGCGCGGCCGTTGGCCTGTCCCCCGTGCGACACCCGTATGCACCAACAAGCAGAGGGGCGCCGAAGGGGCTCCATACCTGTATGAAGCGGGCAGCGGTACGGCTTCTGCCTGTTGGTGCGTCCGCTTCCGGGCACGATGCGGCAGGCCGGTTCGGTGCTCAACCTGCTCTTCGACGGCCCGCTCAGCCACCGGTCCCTCGACGAGCAGGAACCTTCCTACCCGCTCGCCGAGGTCGGCCTCAAGGAGCGACGGCGACGCGCCCGCACCGACCGACCGGCGCGAGGCCAGCAGGTGCCCTCATAGGGGCCGCGGTCTGGCGGGTCAGGTGTCATGCCCACCCGCGTCCCGGGATCCACGTGCCCGTGCTCCGTGACCCCGACAGGACGTCGTCCAAGCAGGCGCCCGCGAAGTGCAACGCGGCGTCGAGTCGGTGGTACTCGCGGGGGAACTCGGCGAAGTCCGCGGCAGCTTTGGGGAACTCGGACGCCCACCGACTCCCGGGGGACGTCATCGCCGTCGGCCGTGGCATGCGCCGGCGACCGGTCTCGCGCTCGAGCACGGTGTTCAGGCGGGCAGCGTCGAACTCGAGGGCGCTGACGATGCGCACGATGTCCGCCAGGTCGCGGTACCGGGTGGACATCGTCTGCCCGTTGCTTCCGTAGTGCGCGTACATGGCGCAGATCTTGTCTGCGAGGTGGTTCTCCACGGGGGTCGTCGGGACGGTGGGCAGACCGTTCAGGCTGACGTGCTCGATGATCGGCCGCAGGCGCACCTGGTCGACGGGGCCGTCGAGGTGGCGGTGGGTGGTGATGTCGATGCTGAACGTCGCGAACGTCGCCGTCCCCAGGAGCGCCCGGGCCTTGATCTTTCCCGTTTCCGCGCCGTACCCGTACGAGTCGCCGTCGTTGTGGATGCTCGCGAACGGCAGCTCGAAGTCGAACGGGTCGTCGTCGTGCGCCGGGAGAGTCGCGAGCTGCTCGAGCTCGGCGCGCGCGTCCTCCACACTCGGCCACTTGCTCTCCCGGGCCAGGTCGATGTCCTGGGTGAACCGGCCGCCGCCGAGACGGATCAGCAGGGCGTTACCGCCGAGCAGCACCCACGGCGCGTCCGGGTCCCGGAAGATTCGGGCGAGGAAGACCGCGAAGATGTACTGCTTGCGGATCAGTTCAGACGGGACTCCTCGGCGTCTCGCCTCCGTGCTCAGCCTCGCGTCGAGCGACTGCCGGAGCCGGGCGAGCTCCAGCTGGCTCAGCTGCGTCGTCATCGCCGTCTTCCCCCCGAGGTGCGCGCTCATCCGACCCCGTCAGCGGCTGCGAAGGCGGCAACTGCCGGGGTGCGGACGCCAGTCTGCCAGAGACCAGATTCGACAGGTTGGCGATCGTCGATGTCGGCAGCGTGAGCCCCAGGGACGCCTGAAGCGCCTCGGTCGCGGGAAACAGCGACGTGATCGTCGGTGTCATCGGCGCGACGGCTGACGCGGCTAACGGCGCCACGCCGAGGCGGGCGCCCTCGATAGCCGGGGCCAGAGCCGCCAGCATCTGTTCGGTGACGGCGGGCGGGACCTGCACCCGGGCCGACCCGGTCAGCTGCTCGGCCATCAGTCTCATGGTCTCCCGCAGCTGGGGTGCGATGGCCTGCAGGACGGTCTGGGACACCTGCTGCATCGCCGCATCGCTCAGGGCGGGGATCTGGACGGGGTCCGGCTCGTATCCGGCCAGGTCGAGCAACGCGCGCACGTACGTCTGCCCGTCCGGATGTCCGGCCACGGCAGCGGCCGGCTCGAGCGCGTCGGCCAAGGCGTAGGCGGGCGTACCGGCGGTGTGTGCGTCGCGCACGACCGCGGCGAGGTGCTCCTGGTCGGTCCCACCGGAGGCGAGGTCGGCGACGCAGCGGGTCACCGTCGTGACGGGGAGCCCGTCGACCAGGGTGAGGTCCGCGGCGGGCAGGTCCCGGACGCGGTACCGGACGTCCTTCAGGGTGCTCTGGCGCCGTACCGGAGTGGAGAACTCGTGGACCGACGGTATGACGTCACCCAGCCCGTGCACGGCAGCTGCGGACTGCCCGGACACGACCACCTGAGGATGGGCACCGGCAGGCTTCGAGTCGGTCGCCAGCCAGGCGGCCTGCACGTCCTGTCGCGGCCCGCCACCTGCGGACGGGAGCGCGTAAACTCCGTGCCGGACACGCCGCAGCGTCCCGCGGCTTACCAGACGCGACAGGCGCATGCGCGCGACGCCGGCCGCCTGAGCCTGGGAAGAGGTCACCAAGCCCCATTGGGTAGAGCCGAGCAGTTCGAGGGTCTCAAGGTCGTCAACAGCTTTGCTCACACCACCAACTCCTCCGGTACTGTAAAAGTATCTTCTATTCGGTTACTTTCCAAGTTCCAACTGCACCTGAATGTTACTTTAGCAGGCTGCTGTGTGATCAGCACGGGGCAGATCCCATGGCCACCACCGGGCACTTCTCGTGACCGCCCGCGGCCAGGTCGGACGACCGCCCCTGGGCAGATCTCAATGGCCCTTGACAGCGGTGGGCCAATACCAAGGTCGCTCTTCGGTGGCGTACCTCTGATCGCTTTGGTCGTCGAGGGTCGTACCCCGCGCGGCATGACCACCACACGAGTTCAGCGCCGGTGCGGCCCGAAGCCTCCCACCCGGCCGTTGGCATGTCCCCTGAGCGACACCCGTCCGCACCGACAGCCAGAGGTGCGCCGAAGTGGCTCCATACCTGTATGAAGCGGGCAGCGTCGTGGCCTCTGCCTGTTGGTGCGTCCGCTTCCGGGCCGCCCGCGGCAACCCACCCCGGCGCAAAGGGACGAAGCTCGACGAGAGCTCACCACCGCAGTCACATCATGTGGTGATCCCGACTCACCCCTGCGGCTCCTAGGTTCCAGTCACCCCCCGCGGCGAGCGCCGCGGACGTCGAGACAGGAACCGACATGGCCATCACCCCCTCCACCCTCACCCGGGCGGCCGGCGTCTCCGCCGTCGCCGCCGGCGCCATCTTCATCGGCGTGCAGCTCAACCACCCGCAGCTGGACGTCGCCTCCGTCACCACCACCGAGTTCGAGGTCCGCAGCTGCCTCAAGGTGGCGATGGCCGCGCTGGCCCTGCCCGGCATCACGGGCCTGTACCTGCACCAGGTGAAGCGGATGGGCGTGCTCGGCCTGGTCGGTTACGTGCTCTTCGCCGCCAACTACCTGGTCATCCTGGCCACCTCGTTCATCGCCGCGACCGTCCTTCCCTCCATCGCCGCCACCAGCCCTGCATACGTGAGGGACGTGCTGGCCGCGGCGTCCGGCGGCCAGGCCGCCGGCGACATCGGCCTGCTGAAGACCGTGCTGCTGGTCGAGAGCGTCCTCTACCTGGCGGGCGGCCTAATCTTCGGTATCGCGCTCTACCGGGCCCGGGTCCTGCCGCGCTGGGCCGCCGCGCTCCTCGCTGCCGGCGGGCTCGTCTCCGCCGGGCTGTCGCTGCTGCCCGACCCCTTCTTCCGGCTGCTGGCCTTCCCCAACGGGATCGCCATGGTCGTCCTGGGGTACTCACTGTGGCGGTCGGCTCGAGTCGCCGCCCAGCCGACCACCGTCGACACCCCGCACGTGGCCGCGGCTGGTGCCAGGTGACCCGGCGCACCGACCGGTGGGTGCCGGTCGGCCTGCTCGCGCTCGCGGCGGTCCCCGTCCTGGCGGGTACGGCGCGCCTCGTCGAGGTCTCGGGGGGGCCGACCCTCATCCCGAGCGACCCCCGCTTCGCCGCCTCACCGGTGCCGGTCGTCGTCCACGTGGCGTTGGCGATCGCCTACTCCGTCATCGGCGCCTTCCAGTTCTCTGCGGGTATCCGCCGCCGTCACCCGGGGTGGCACCGTCGAGCAGGACGGGTCCTGGTCGCCCTCGGGCTCGCGGTCGCCCTCTCGGCTCTGTGGATGACGCTGGCCTTCCCCCAGAAGGAGGGCACGGGTGACCTGCTCTACGCGTTCCGGCTGCTCTTCGGGTCGGGGATGGCGGCCAGCATCGTCCTCGGGCTGGCTGCCGTCCGCGGGCGGGACATCCCCCGGCACCGCGCCTGGATGACCCGCGCCTACGCCCTCGCGATGGGCGCCGGCACGCAGGCGTTCACCGTGGGGTTCGGCCAGGCGCTCCTCGGCTCCGGCGTCGCTCGCCACGACCTCCTCATGGGAGCGGGTTGGGCCATCAACCTCGCCGTGGCCGAGCTGCTCCTCCGCCGCTCCCCCGCCGGCGGGACCCGCAGTCGCACCCGCGCACCCGGTCTGGTCGCGTAGCCGTTCAGCCACTCAGCGACGACGGGTCGGTCGGTGGGTGGGCGTCAGCGGCTGTAGGCCGCCGCGTGGGCCACGACGTGGGTGACGGGGATGTCATAGGTCTTGCGGGCCCGTTCCACGACGTCGTTGCGTAGCCACGCCGACCGGTCGACCGGGTGCGTGCAGATGACGATCTGGTCGGGACCGAACGCGGCCACGGCATCGGCCAGTGCACGCAGGGGCCGGTAGTCGCCGAGATCGCCCTCGACGGAGAGCCCCGCGTCCCGTAGGGAGGCCGTCGCCTCGTCAAGGCGACGCCGCGCGGCCTCGACGGTGGCCTCCCAGATGTAGACCGCCCCCTTGTGCTCGGCCTGCCCGGTGTCGACGGGGTTGACCGGCACGCAGATCCAGTAGGACGCGCGTCCCTCCCCGTCGACCCGGTGGAGCTCCTCACGCAGCTCGTCCGCGGCGATCGTCTCGTTGGCGAGGACGAGGACCCGCTGGGCGCTCCCGCTCGGGGCCGGCTCGGCCACGACGGCGTCCACCGAGCCCCCGCGCCAGCGGGTGACGAGGTAGAACACGAGGACGGCCGCCCACGCGACGAGGCTGAGGACCAGCTGCGACCGGGTGGACTCGGTCGCTCCCATCTGGACGAGGACCGCGACGATGCCGACGATCGTCAGCAGCGACAGGCCGGGGAAGAGCCACATCCTCACCTTGAGCTCGGCTGTCGGGGTGCGCCGGCGCAGGATGACCTGGGAGACGCAGATGAGCAGGTAGACGAACAGGATGATCGCGCCGGACGAGTTGAGCAGGAAGAGGAAGACGGTGTCGGGGGAGACGGCTGCGGCGACGACGCAGAGGAACCCGACGATCGTCGAGGTGAGGATGGCCGCCACCGGGACCCCGCGACTGTTGACCCGGATGAGCTGGACCGGAGCCTCCCTGCGGGCGGCGAGGACGAAGAGCATCCGCGAGGCGGTGTAGAGGCCGGAGTTGAGGCAGGACAGCACGGCGGTCAGCACGACGGCATTCATGATGTGGTCTGCCGCGGGGATCCCCATGGCCTTGAACGCGGCGACGTACGGCGACGACCCGACCTCGCCGGAGTTCCACGGGTTGATGACGGCGAGGAGGAAGATCGAGCCGACGAAGAAGATGGCGATGCGGGTGATGACGGAGTTGGTCGCCTTGGCGATGGCCCGCTCCGGGTCGGGGGACTCGGCCGCCGCGATCGTCGCGATCTCGGCGCCCACCATCGAGAAGATGACGACGACGATGGCCGAGAAGATGGCGCCCCCTCCCTTGGGGAGGAAGCCGCCGTGGGCGGTGAGGTTGCTGAAGTCGAAGGAGTGACCGGGCCAGAAACCGACGGCGTAGAACGTCCCGAGCACGAGGAAGACGACGATCGCCCCCACCTTGATGCCGGCGAACCAGAACTCGAACTCTCCGAAGGACGAGACGGAGAAGAGGTTCGTCGCCGTCATGAGCAGCATGAGGCCGAGGGACAGCAGCCACAGCGGCGCGTCGAACCAGTACGTCAGGACCTTGGCTCCGGCCACCGCCTCGAACCCGACGACGATGACCCAGAAGTACCAGTAGAGCCAGCCGGCCGAGAACCCGGCCCAGCCCCCGAGCGCCTTGCGCGCGTAGTCGGTGAACGAGCCGGTGGAGGGGTTTGCCGTCGCCATCTCCCCGAGCATCCTCATCACCATGATGATGAGGACACCGGTGATGGCGTAGCTGAGGAACGCCCCCGGCCCGGCGTCGTGGATGACGACCCCGGAGCCGACGAACAGACCTGCTCCGATGACGCCGCCGATGGCGATCATCGTCAGGTGCCGCTGCTTGAGGCCCTTGTGGAGTTCGGTTGGCGGTGCGGCCATGATGGCTCCCTCGAGTTCGGCCCGCCACGGGGACGACCCCCCGGCACGGGCGGTGCGGGCGGCGCAGCCTCACGCCTGGCGAGAATCCTTCCACCGAGGGGCTGAGACCGCCACATATCGCCGCCGCTGGGTCGTGGCCCGGGTTCGCGACCCGGGCGTCGTACGGCGTTCTGCCGGTTGGTGGGGACACCCGGGCTCACCCCGTACGTCTATCGCCTCATCGCGCACTAGGCGCTGTGACCGCCACGAGCGGACCGCCCCGCTGACCGGCGGCCCGGCCCCCGACGTGCTCACCGATGATGCCCGGCCAGGTGCGCACGTCATCGGGTGACGACGCGGTGACGAGGCGGCTGCCCGGGACCAGCTCGTGCAAGCGGGTGGCGGTCGCCGTCGGGTGGGACGGGTCGCCGCGCCAGGCCAGGACGAGCGTGGGCACGCGCAGGGTGGCGAGGGCCGCGGCCGAGGGCAGGTCGCTGGCCGCTGCCCCGCGCAGGATCGAGGGAAGCAGTGCGCCGGTCACCGACGGCTGCGTCACCGGTGCGCCGACCAGCGCCGGTGGTTGCGGGGCGTCGCTGCCGAGGGCGACGAAGGCCGCCAGGCCGCGTCGTTCGACGAGGGAGGCGTGCCACTCGTAGACCTCGGCCTGTGCCCGCCGCGTCTCCCAGGCCGTGGGGGGCGTGACGAGGGTGAGGCCGGTGAAGCGAGCCCTGTCGCGCAGCGCCGCGTGCAGCAGCGTGCCCGTGCCCATCGAGGGCCCCATACCGTGCACCGTCTCGCCGGGGAAGACGTGGTCGAGCAGGGCGAGGAGGTCGTCGGCCAGCCGGGTCCACCGGTACGACCTCGGGTCGGTGCTGCCGGTGGAGAGGCCGTGCCCGCGGGCGTCGTACCGCAGCAGTCGGTGACCGCGCAGGCTCCGTCCGAGGTCGAGCCCGAGCAGGTCGTCGCGGGCTCGTGAGGAGGTGAGGCCGTGCAGCTGCACGACCGCTGGTCCATCGGCGGCGGGCTCACCGGCGTGCTCACCTGACACGGTGAAGTCGAGCGTGGCGTCGGCGAGGTCGAACCTGGGCACCGCACCTCCGGATCCGGATCGGACGGGCCCAGACTACGGGCCCCCTAGAGTCTGCTGTCATGCGGCTGACCAGCGTGGCCCAGATGGCGCTGCCCGGGGGATCGATGCGCAGCTACGCCGTCGCCGTCGCGCCCGAACGCGGCGCGCAGCTGCCGGTGTCGTTCGACCAGGGCCGCCACGTCGTCCGCGGCGCCCGTGCCGGGTCGTGGATGGCGGTGGCGGTGCGACTGCCGGGGCCGGTCGCCGACGAGCGGCTGGAGGCCGCGTGGCTGGCGGTCGTCGCGCGCCACTCGACGCTGCGCACCGTCTTCTCGCCGGCTCCCGACGGCAGCGGCGGGGTCGGCGTACGACTCCACGAGGTGGTGGTCGCGCCCGGGCGGTGGGTCGAGCACGAGGTGCCCGGCGGCCGCGACCCCCGCGACGTGCTCCGCGAGGTGCTCGACGCCGCCTGCTCCCCGTATGAAGCGCCGTCGTACCGCCTCGTCGTCGTCACCCCCGACGGCGCAGCCCCCGACGGCGCAGCCCCCGACCACCGGCCAGCGGTCGTCATCGCCTCCGACCACGCGCACGTCGACATGTGGTCGCTGATGGTGCTGGTGCGTGACCTCGTCACGTGCCTCGACGACCTCGCGGCCGGGCGCGGCCCGGGGGCCGACCTGCCACCGGCACACGCCTTCGCCGAGCACACGGCGCTGCTCGAGACCATGCCCCCGACGCCCGCCCTCGTACGGCGCCGCTGGACCGAGATCCTGCGCGACAGCGGCGACATCATGCCGACCTTCCCGCTGCCGCTCGGCGACCTGTCGACCCCGTACCCCGAGGTCGTCGTCGTGCGCGACGTGCTCGACACCGGGCAGGTCGCGCGGCTCGAGGTCTGGGGCCGTGCGCACCGGGTCCGGCTGCTGGCCATGGCGGCTGCGGTGATGACCCGCGTGACGATGACGCAGTCGGGCGAGCCGCTGCGCATCGTCTTCCCCGTGCACAGCCGCTTCGACCCGCAGTGGCACGGCGCCGTGGGGTGGTTCATCACCAACTCGGTGCTCGAGTGCACCGACGACGACCCCATCAACTGCGCGACCTCGGTCGCCGAGGCGATCGAGCTGGGGAGCCACCCGCTGGCGCCGGTCATGGCGCCGTACGGGGGGATGCCCGAGCGGCCGGGCATGTTTGCCCTGTCGTGGCTCGACAAGCGACGGATGCCGGTGTCGGTCGCGGCCGAGCTCGAGCTGCAGTACGTCTCGGCCGTCATCCGCACCGACGGGGTGATGGTGTGGTTCGTCGTCAACGAGACCGGCCTGCACCTGCGCTGCCGCTACCCGGACACCCCGCAGGCGCACGCCTCGGTCGGGGGATGGCTG
>JBBRNQ010000021.1:0-48392 GCA_038230235.1 Actinomycetales bacterium | reverse complement strand
CTCAGGCGTCGTAGGGGCGCAACAGGCCCCGCAGGGTGCCTGCGAGCCGGGACTGCTCGGCGGCGGAGAGGCCGGCGAGCAGCCGGTGCTCCCGGTCGAGCAGGTCCGACAGGGCCGCGTCGACGACCTCGCGGCCGTCGGGGGTGAGGGCGACGATGACCCCGCGCCGGTCGTGGGGGTCGGGATGGCGCTCGACGAAACCGCGGGTGGCGAGGCGGTCGACGCGGTTGGTCATCGTGCCCGAGGTGACCAGGGTCTGGGTGACCAGCTGGCCCGGCGAGAGCTCGTAGGGCTCTCCGGAACGGCGGAGCGCCGAGAGGACGTCGAACTCCCACGAGTCGAGGCCGTGCTCGGCGAAGGCCGAGCTGCGGGCGAGGTCGAGGTGACGGGCCAGCCGTGAGATGCGCGACAGCACGTGCAGTGGCCCGGCGTCGAGGTCGGGCCGCTCGCGCACCCACGCCGCGACGATGCGGTCGACCTCGTCACCCTCGGATGCCACCATGACCCAGAGTGTAGCCGTCGTCAAGTTTCTCGGACGAAGGCATCTTGATGTAAAGCGTCTTGACGTCAAGATACTACCCAGGCACACTGGACCGATGCCGTCCTGGGACCCGGAGCAGTATGCCGCCTTCGCTGACCACCGCAGCCGCCCCTTCGCCGACCTGGTCGCCCGGGTCCTGGCTCTCGACCCCAGGATGCAGCCCGGGCTGGTCGTCGACCTCGGATGCGGCGACGGTCCGCTCACGCTCGGCCTCGCTGATCGTTTCCCGGGAGCCCGCATCGTGGGACTCGACTCCTCGGAGGCCATGCTGGCCCGAGCGAGGGACCTCGATGCTGCCGGGCGGGTCGAGTGGCTCAACACGCATGCCCAGCAATGGGATCCGTCGACACTGGCAGCGCCGATCGACCTGCTGGTGACGACCGCCACCCTCCAGTGGGTGCCCGGGCACCTCGACCTCGTGCCGAGCTGGGTCGACGCCCTGAGTCCCGGCGGCTGGTTCGCGATGCAGGTGCCAGCCAACTTCGACGCGCCGTCGCACCGGCTGATGCGCGAGGTCGCGGCCCGCCACCCGCGGGCTGACGACCTGCTCGCCACCCTGCGGCACACCGATGCGGTGGCCGAGCCCGCTGTCTACCTCGAGCTCCTGACCCGGCTGGGGCTGGTGACCGACGTCTGGGAGACGACCTACCTGCAGGTGCTCGACCCCGATGGTGACCAGGCCTCACCGGTGCTCGAGTGGGTGCGCGGCACCGGTCTGCGCCCGGTGCTCGACCTGCTCGCCGACGAGCGCGAGCGAGAGGACTTCGTCGAGGCCTACACCGCCGAGCTCGGTCGCGCCTACCCGCGCGGGCCCTTCGGGGTCGTCTTCCCCTTCCGGCGCATCTTCGCGATCGGGCGCAAGCCGGCCTGAGCCGACCGACATGCCAGCCGACCGCCCGGACGCCCAACCGCACGGACGACGCGCGGGCAGCTCACCGACCGCCGAGCGTGGGCTTCTTCTCGAGGTCGCGCAGACCGTTCCACGCCAGGTTGACGAGGTGCGCCGCGACCTCGTCCTTCTTGAAGCGGCGCGACTCCAGCCACCACTGGCTGGTCAGGGCCACCATCCCGACGAGCATCTGCGCGTAGAGCGGGGCGGTCTTCGGGTCGAGCTTCCGGCTCTTGAACTCCGCCTCGAGCAGGTGCTCGACCCGGGTCGCGACGTCGCTGATGAGGCTGGCGAACGATCCGGTCGACTGACCCGTGGGGGAGTCGCGCACGAGGATGCGGAAGCCGTCGGTCGAGGTGTCGACGTAGTCGAGCAGGGCCAGCGCGGCCGCCTCGAGCAGCTCGTGCGAGCTCTGCCCCGGCTGCAGCGCCTGCGAGATGCCGTCAAGCAAGGTGGTGATCTCACGGTCGACGACCACCGCGTAGAGCCCTTCCTTGCCACCGAAGTGCTCGTAGACCACCGGCTTGCTCACCTTGGCCTTGGCCGCGATCTCCTCGACCGACGTGCCCTCGTAACCCTTCTCGGCGAAGAGGGTGCGCCCGATGACCAGCAGCTGCTCGCGCCGCTGGGGCCCGGTCATCCGGGCCCTCGTCGGCCCGGCGTCGGGGGCGCTGCGTGGGCTCACCACCCCATTGTGCCGTGGCGGTGGAGGAACGCCCGACCGCGCCGGGCTACCGTGGCGCGGTGAGTGTGCCTCCCGCCTTCGGTACGGCGTGACGCCCGCCCGCCCGCGCGCCCGGGCAGCGCGTTCCGCCCCCTCCGCCCGCGCCACGCTTGCCGCCCCCTCCGCCCGCGCCCGCGTCGCCGCTGCCCTCGTCGCCCCGGTTCTCGTCGCCTCGGCGCTGGCGGCCTGTGCTCCACCCCCGCTGCGGTTCGACCCGCCCGTCGTGGCCACGACGACCCCCCCGCCGAGGGCGAGGGCGACCCCCGCGCCGCGAGCGCCCTCCGTGCCCCCCGTGCGCCTCGCGCCGTTCGTGGCGTCGTACATCCCCTTCGGCGAGGCGCGCAAGAAGGAGACGGCCGCCTACTCGCAGCGCCACTACGGCCCCGCCACCTGGCGCCTGACTCCCACGATGATCGTGCTGCACTACACGGCGGGCGACAGCTGGCAGGGAGCCCGCGACACCTTCGCATCCGACGCGCGCAACCTCGGCGAGCTGCCCGGCACCTGCGCGCACTACGTCGTCGACCGCGACGGCACGGTGCACGCCCTGGTGCCCGTGACGATCCAGTGCCGGCACACCATCGGTCTCAACGACCGGGCCATCGGCATCGAGGTCGTGCAGCCCGGTCGGGCCGACCCCGAGCTGGCCGACCGCGAGATCCTCGCCCGTGCCCCCCAGCGCGAGGCCCTCCTCGCCCTCGTGCGGCAGCTCATGGCCCAGCACCACATCCCGGTGACGAACGTCATCGGGCACGCGATGGCGAACTCCGACCCGCACTTCCACGACCTGCAGGGCTGGCGCAACGACCACGTCGACTGGCAGCAGCCCGACGTCGTCGCCTTCCGTGCCCTGCTCTGACGAGTCGGCCTGAGGCTGGGCTGTCGTGCGGTGCCTGCTCAGACGCAGGCCTCCGCCGGGGTGCGGAACGTGCCCCGGTTGGAGTACCAACCGTTGACCCCGGTGCTCGGGCTCTGGTGGGAGGACCACGAGACGACGGCCATCTCCTGCAGCGCGCCCGCGACCTGCACCGACCGTCGGTCGAGCAGTTCGCCTTCGACGGTCACGAGCAACTGCGAGCGACCATGTGGAGGGGCTTCGCTCTGAGTCGCTGGGGTTGGCTGCCCTTCCGGCGGAGGTTGACTCAGAGCCCTTGAGGTTGGCTGCTGTTAGAGCGTCAGCCGAGCGCAGCGACTCTGAGTCAACCTCCCCCAGAGAAGCAGCCAACCCCAGCGACTCAGAGTCGACCTCCCCGGGGAGGACACCGGAGGGGACATGCCTCTCACCTGCGAGGCTGGCTCCCCGGGATGGAATCGAACCATCGTCGCTAGTCCTGATTCAAAGTCAGGCGGGCCCTGCCAGCAGACCAACCGGGGAACGCGGCCGGGTGCTCCCCGACCGTCGGGGACTCAGGTTAGCCGACCCACGCGGGGGTCGTCGCTGCGCCGAGTGGACGCTGGACGGGAGGGTCGGGCGACGGGGATAGGCTCGAGCGTCGTGAGCACCCGTCCCGCCGCCGTCATCGTCCTCGCCGCCGGCGAGGGCACCCGGATGCGGTCGCGCACCACCAAGGTCCTGCACCGCATCGGTGGGCTCAGCCTCGTGGGCCACGCCCTGCGGGCAGCCCGCGCCACCGACCCGGAGCACCTCGCGGTCGTCGTCCGCCACCAGCGCGCCGAGGTCGCCGCCCACGTGGCCGAGCTCGACCCGGCGGCGGTGGTCGCCGACCAGGACGCCGTCAAGGGCACCGGCCGGGCCACCGAGTGCGGCCTCGACGCGCTGCCGGCCGACCTCGAGGGGACGGTCCTCGTGACGTACGGCGACGTGCCCCTCCTCACCCCCTCCACCCTCACCGCCCTGCACGCCGCCCACACGGCGGCGGGGAGCGCGGTCACCGTCCTGACGTCGGTCCTGGCCGACCCCACCGGCTACGGCCGCATCGTGCGCGACGCCGAGGGGGCCGTGGCCGGCATCGTCGAGCAGAAGGACGCCACGCCGCAGCAGCGGGCGATCACCGAGGTGAACTCCGGCATCTACGCCTTCGACGCCACCGTGCTGCGCGCTGCGCTGGCCGAGGTCACGACCGACAACGCCCAGGGCGAGAAGTACCTCACCGACGTCGTGGCGATCGCCCGACGTCGGGGCCTGCTCGTGCAGGCCCAGCCGCTCGACGACACCTGGCAGACCGAGGGGGTCAACGACAAGGTGCAGCTGGCCCGCCTCGGTGCCGAGCTCAACCGCCGCACCGTCGAACGGGCCATGCGCGAGGGGGCGGTCGTCGTCGACCCGGCGACGACCTGGCTCGACGTCGACGTGACCGTCGGAGAGGACACCGTCATCCGCCCGCACACCCAGCTGCTGGGCGCGACGACCGTGGGAGCGGAGTGCACCATCGGCCCCGACACCACGCTCACGGACACCGAGGTGGGCCACGGCGCCCTCGTCGAGCGCACCCAGGCCCTGCTCGCGGTCATCGGCGACCGCGCCACCGTCGGCCCCTTCTCCTACCTGCGACCCGGCACCGAGCTGGGCGCGGGCGGCAAGATCGGCGGTTTCGTCGAGACCAAGAACGCCCGGATCGCCGCAGGCGCGAAGGTCCCCCACCTCACATACGCCGGTGACGTCACCATCGGCGAGGGCGCCAACATCGGCGCGGGCACCATCTTCGCCAACTACGACGGGCTGACCAAGAGCCACAGCACCGTCGGCGCGCACTCGTTCGTCGGCAGCAACAGCGTCGTCGTGGCGCCGGTGCACATCGCCGACGGGTCCTACGTCGCGGCCGGCTCGGCCGTGACCGGTGACGTCCATCCGGGACAGCTCGCCGTGGCCCGCGGCCGGCAACGCACCATCGACGGGTGGGTCGCCCGCATGCGGCCCGGCACCGCGACCGCCTCCGCCGCCGAGAAGGCGCTCACGGAGCAGGCGACGGCGCGCCACCCGCACGAGCCGTCGGGAGGCGAGCAGGCATGACCGGCATCCAGAAGACGACCGAGAAGAACCTCATGGTCTTCAGTGGTCGGGGCCACCCCCGGCTGGCCCTCGCGGTCGCTGCGGAGCTGGGCACCGAGCTCGTGCCCACCTCCGCCTACGACTTCGCCAACGGCGAGATCTACGTGCGCTACGAGGAGTCGGTGCGCGGCTCCGACGCCTTCGTCATCCAGAGCCACACGACCCCGATCAACCAGTGGATCATGGAGCACCTGATCATGGTCGACGCGCTCAAGCGCGCCTCGGCCAACCGGATCACCGTCGTGCTCCCGTTCTACGGCTATGCGCGGCAGGACAAGAAGCACCGCGGCCGCGAGCCCATCTCCGCCCGCCTCGTCGCCGACCTGTTCAAGACCGCGGGCGCCGACCGGCTGATGGCCGTCGACCTGCACACCGCGCAGATCCAGGGGTTCTTCGACGGACCCGTCGACCACCTCATGGCCCTGCCCATCCTCAGCGAGTACGTCGCCGCCCAGTACGGCGACCAGCCCCTCGCCGTCGTCTCGCCCGACGCCGGGCGGATCAAGGTCGCCGAAGACTGGTCGAGCCGACTCGGGGGAGCGCCACTGGCCTTCATCCACAAGACCCGCGACGTCAACCGGCCCAACGAGACCGTCGCGAACCGCGTCGTGGGTGCCGTCGCCGGTCGGGTCTGCGTGCTCGTCGACGACATGATCGACACGGCCGGCACCATCACCAAGGCCTCCGACGCGCTGATGGCCGAGGGGGCAGCCGGCGTCGTCATCGCCGCGACGCACGCGATCCTGTCGGGTCCGGCCGTCGACCGCCTCAAGAACTGCTCGGCCCTCGAGGTCATCGTCACCGATACCCTGCCCGTGCCGCCGGACCGCGAGTTCGACAAGCTGACCACCTTGTCGATCGCGCCCCTGATCAGCCGCGCCATCCGCGAGGTGTTCGAGGACGGCTCGGTCACCAGCCTCTTCGACGGCAAGGCCTGACAGACGCCGTAGGAGCTGAGCAGGAGCTGAGCAGGAGCTGAGCTCACCCGGGCGCCGACCTCCGCTGTCGGTAGGCCGCCACGTGGGCCCGGTTGCCGCAGCTGCCGTCGCAGTATCGGCGGCTGCGGTTCTTCGACAGGTCGACCAGCACGTCGTCGCAGTCGTCGGCGGTGCACACCTTGAGCCGGTCGAGCTCGTCGGCCCGGATCACGTCCACGAGGGCCATCGCGAGCTCGACGGCCATCCGGGTCGCGAGCGGCGCCTCGGGCGGCGTCGCGTGCAGGTGCCACGACCACTCATCGTGGCGCACCAGCTGCGGCAGGGCGCCGGCCTCGGCCAACAACGCGTTCACCCTCTCGACCGCCTCCTGCTCGCTCAGGAACCACAGCTCGCGCAGGCGAGGACGCAGTCGCCGTACGGCGCGCAGCTCGGCCTCGTCGTGCGTGCGGCTGCCCGTCCACCGCCGCTGCGTGACGAAGGCGTCGAGGTCGTCGAGCGTGACCAGGCGGTCGACGTCGTGGTCGCCGGGCACGCTGCCGGGCATGGTGTTGACCAGCTCGGCCGCCTGCTGCAGGGACACCTGAGTGTCATGGGCGAAAAGCAATTTGACTCCTGACGGGGGCGCCATCTACCGTCAGGAGCATAGGCCATTTCACTCCTGTCATCGCCTTCGTCCCAGCCTCTGGAGCCTGACGTGACCGCCCCCGTGCGCCCTGCCGCCTCCCCGGTCACCGCCCTCCCGGCGGCACCCGGGCCGTCCGGTCGTCGTCTCGACGTCGGCCTGGTCGCCGCGGTGCTGACGGCCGCGGCCTTCGGCACCTCCGGTCCGTTCGCGAAGTCGCTGCTCGAGACGGGCTGGAGCTCGGGCGCGATCGTCCTGCTGCGGGTCGGCATCGCCGCCCTCGTCCTGCTGCCCCTCGCGGTGGTGTCGCTGCGCGGTCGCTGGCGTGCCGTGCGCCGCCACGTCGGTCTCATCCTCTCCTACGGGCTGGTGGCCGTCGCCGGGTGCCAGGTCGCCTACTTCAACGCCGTGCAGCACCTGCCTGTCGGGGTGGCCCTCCTGCTGGAGTACTGCGGCACCGTCCTCGTCGTGCTGTGGGTGTGGGCGCGCACCCGACGCAGCCCGGGACGCACCACCTGGACCGGCATCGCGGTCTGCGTCGTCGGCCTCGCCCTCGTGCTCGACGTCGCCGGTCACCTGCGGCCGGACCCGGTCGGGGTGTTCTGGGGCCTGGTCGCCGCCGTCGGGCTGGCGGTGTTCTTCGTCGGCTCGGCCAGCGAGGCCGACGACCTGCCCCCGGTCGCCCTGGCCGCGCTGGGGATGGCGGTCGGAGCCGTCGCGCTGGCTCTGCTGGGGCTGGTGAAGGTGCTCCCCATGACCTTCGCGACCCACGACGTCGTCCTGCGAGGCACGTCGTGGCCGTGGTGGCTCGCCATCGGTGAGCTGGCCGTCATCGCCGCTGCCACGGCCTACCTGCTCGGCACCTTCGCTGCCCGGCGTCTCGGCTCGACCGTGGCCTCCTTCGTCGGCCTGGCGGAGGTGCTCTTCGCCGTGCTCTTCGCGTGGCTGCTCCTCGGTGAGCTGCCCCGGCCCCTGCAGCTGGTCGGCGGCCTGCTCGTCGTGGGCGGCGTGGTCGCGGTGCGGGCCGGGGAGCTTCGCCGTCCCTGAGGCCCCGTGGGACCACACCTGCGGGGCTGTCGGCACGGGCGGCTCCCGACCTGATTTCGGTACGGCGCCCCCGTCCCCTAAGATCGGCTGGTTGCCTCGGCGAGGGACGCCGCTCGGTCCATCCGACCTGCGAGTCCGTGATCGACAAGGTGCTCGCCTCCGTGCGACGCCCGGTCACTGGCTCCTCATCGAACCGGTCGGAGCGTGCCGCGTCCCGCGTCGAGGCCCGCCTTCGGCCACTCACCCGCCGTGACCACCCCGACCTGTCTTCCTGGAGGAACCCCATGTCCGAGACCAAGCTCGTCGCCGAGACGCGGACCGCGTTCGGCAAGGGCGCCGCCCGCAAGATCCGCCGCGACCACAAGATCCCTGCTGTCCTCTACGGCCACGGGACGGCGCCGGTGCACATCACGCTGCCGGGCCACGAGACCCTGATGGCCCTGAAGAACGCCAACGCCCTGCTCGAGATCGAGATCGAGGGTGAGGTCCAGCTCGCGCTCGCCAAGGACGTGCAGCGCGACCCGATCAAGCCGGTCATCGACCACGTCGACCTCGTCGTCGTCAGGCGCGGCGAGAAGGTCACGGTCGACGTCGGCGTCCACACCGAGGGCGACGCCGCCCCCGAGACCGTCGTGACCATCGACTCGCAGACCCTCGAGCTCGAGGTCCTCGCGACCGCCATCCCCGAGGGCGTCACCATCTCGGTCGAGGGTCTTCGGGCCGGCACCCAGATCCTGGCCGGTCAGGTCGAGCTGCCCGAGGGCGCCACCCTCGTCAGCGACCCGGAGGCGCTGGTCATCAACGTCACCGCCCAGGTCACCGCCGAGGCCCTCGAGTCCGAGCTCGCCGAGGCCGAGGCCGAGGCCGGTATCGAGCGCGACGAGAGCGACGAGGACGCAGCGGCCGAGGGTGGCGACTCCGCCGAGGGCGAGGCGTCGTCCGAGGGCTGAGCTCCTCCCGCCCAGCAGGCCCCGACGGGCCCCGTACGACCTCGGTCGTGCGGGGCCCCTCGGCGAGGGGGGCGGCCCACACGGCATACTCGGTCGTCGTGGACACCGGTACCTGGCTCGTCATCGGCCTCGGCAACCCCGGGTCGTCGTACGCCGGCAACCGCCACAACGTGGGGGCCATGGTGGTGCGTGAGCTGGCCGGACGTCACGCCGGTGGGCCGGTGACGGGGCGCGGGGCGAAGCGCGCGGCGGCGCCGCCGACCTTCAAGGCCCACAAGGCCCGCGCCTCGGTCTGCGAGACCAGGATCGGCACGGGCGCGGGCGGTGCACCGGGTCCACGCGCGATCATCGGGGTGCCATCGACCTACATGAACGAGTCGGGTGGCCCGGTGAAGGCGCTCGCCTCCTTCTTCTCGGTCGAGCTCGACCGGGTGGTCGTGGTGCACGACGAGCTCGACATCCCGGCGGGCGAGGTGCGCCTCAAGCGGGGTGGGGGAGAAGGGGGCCACAACGGCCTGCGCTCGATCTCTCAGTCGCTCGGCACCCGTGACTACCTGCGGGTGCGGGTGGGTATCGGTCGTCCCCCGGGGCGGATGGATCCCGCCGACTTCGTCCTGCACGACTTCTCGGGAGCCGAGCGCGTCGAGCTGCCCTTCACCCTCGACACGGCGGCCGACGCGGTCGAGTCGCTGGTCGCGGTGGGTCTGCTGGAGAGCCAGCAGCGCTTCCACGCAGCCCGCGGCTGACCGGCACCGGCAGGCGTCACGTGGTCGGAGCACAGCATCGCCCACCGTTCACCTGACCGTCGTCTGCCGCCCTACTGGTGCGGCCAGGCAGCCTCCGTGGTCCACTAGGGTCGTCGTCGGCCCCGGTGCATCGACCCCCTCGCGGGTCGGGGGACCGCGACGGTCGTCGCTGTCGACGGCTCGAGGTGCGGGTGGGTGAGGTCCTCGTTCGCGCTACTCCAAGTGGGGCTTTTGCGTGGGTGCCTACCGGTAAGGTAGTCGAAAAGAGTGGTTTTGTGAGATTTGAGAAGCCGGTCGATGACCCGTTTGGACTATTCCTGCCACAAAACACCTATGGATTTGAGCGGAGTGGAGAGGATGTCCTTGTTTGAGGGTGGCCCTTCGCGGGTGAAGGTACTGGGTGAAGACCGCCCCGCACCAGCGCCTGTCGGTCGTACTGGACGCCACTCCGCCTCCACTCACTCGAGGGGAGCCGGCAGTGTCACGGGGCAAGAAAAGGGGCAGAAGGTGACGGAGTACGTGGGGACGTTCGAGGCGTTGCGCCATACGGACGAGTCGACCTCGGCCCGGGCGGGCGAGCTCGTCACCGCCAGCACCTCGCCGGTCCCTCGGCGGCCGCGGGGATGGGTCCGGGGGTACCGGATGCGCCTGATCATGTGGGACCTCGTCAGCGTGATGGTGTGCGCTGCGGTCATCTACCTCTCCGAGACCGGCCCGGGCCTCAGCAGGGTCATCATGCTCGCGATCTCCCCCCTCATCTGGGTGCTCGCCCTGGGTCTGGTGCAGAGCTACAGCAGCGCCCACCTCGGGACCGGGTCGGCCGAGTACCGGGCCGTCGGTCGAGCGGCGATGGTCGTCGCGGCCACCTTCGGTCTCCTCTTCTTCGTCTCCGATGTGCGGGTCCCGCGGCAGCTGCTCGTCCCCCTGGTGCCGGCCTGCCTGGTCGTCGGGCTGATCGTGCGCTGGGCGATGCGGAACGACCTCCACCGCAGGCGCAGCCAGGGGTCGTGCCTGCACGACACGGTGGTCGTGGGGCGCGCGGACTCGGTCGAGGCGCTCATCAAGGAGATCGACTCGTCGCCCGAGTCGGGCATGCGCATCGTCGCCGCCTGCGTGTCGGGTCTCGACGACCCCGCCCACCACGAGACCACGACGATCGCCGGAGTGCCGGTCTTCGGTCCGCCGGAGTCGGCTCTGGCCGCCGTCGACGCCTACAACGCCGAGGTCGTCGCGGTCTCCAGCCACCCCGACCTCGTCGGCGCACCCCTGCGTCGCCTCGGCTGGGCCCTGGCCGAGCGGCAGGTCGACCTCGTCGTGGCCCCCGGCATCGTCGAGGTCGCCGGTCCCCGGCTGTCCCTGCGCCCGGCGGCGGGCGTGCCGCTCCTGCACGTGGAGCGACCCCTCGACTCCGGCGCCCGTGTCGTGGCCAAGCGCATCGCTGACGCACTGATGACGGCCGGCATCCTGGTCGCGGCCCTCCCCGTGCTGGCGGTGGTCGCCGTGCTGGTCAGGGCCACCAGCGAAGGCCCGATCTTCTACCTGCAGGAGCGGGTGGGCACCAAGGGCGAGCGCTTCCGGATGGTCAAGTTCCGCACGATGGTCGTGAACGCCGACGCGATGGTCGCGTCCCTGAGCACGGGTCACGACCTCAACGCCGTGCTCTTCAAGGACAGGCAGGACCCCCGCATCACTCGCGTCGGGCGTGTGCTGCGCAAGTACTCCCTCGACGAGCTGCCGCAGCTCTTCAACGTCCTGGCCGGTCAGATGTCGCTCGTCGGCCCGCGCCCACCGCTGCCCCGTGAGGTCGACGCCTACGAGCCCGATGCCGTGCAGCGCCTGCGCGTTCGCCCGGGCATGACGGGCCTCTGGCAGATCTCCGGTCGCAGCGACCTCAGCTGGGAGCAGTCCCTGCGGCTCGACCTCTGGTACGTCGACAACTGGTCGCTGGTGCTCGACATCCAGATCCTGGTGCGCACGGTGAAGGCCGTCGTGCGCCACACCGGGGCCTACTGACGGATGGACACCACCGTGACCGAGAACAACGCTGCCCTCTCCGACCTCGACGACCACGCTCTGGCGCGGTCGCTGGCCGACTCGGCGGGGGAGGTGCTGCTGGCCCTGCGGGCCGAGCGCACCGACCTCGCCGGAGCCGCCCTGAAGGACGAGGGCGACCGACGCGCCCAGGCTCACCTGGCCGCCCGGCTGGTCGAGGCGCGGCCGCACGACGCGGTCCTGAGCGAGGAGGCGCGAGACGTCGGCGATCGACAGTCGGCCTCACGGGTCTGGATCATCGACCCGCTCGACGGCACCCGTGAGTTCAGCGAGGTCCCTCGCGAGGACTGGGCGGTCCACGTCGCCCTCTGGGAGAGCGGCGACCTCGTCGCGGGTGCGGTCGCCCGTCCCGCCATGGGCTCGACCTTCGCCACCGACCTCCCGCCTGCGCTGCCCGCCCGACCCGAGGGCCCGATGCGTCTGGCCGTCAGCCGGACCCGCCCGCCGGCGTTCGTGGTGGCCCTCGCGGAGCGGCTGGGTGCGGTGCTCGTCCCCATGGGTTCGGCCGGGGTCAAGGCGACCGCTATCCTCGACGGGTCCGTGGACGCGTACGTCCACGCGGGGGGTCAGTACGAGTGGGACTCCGCCGCACCCGTGGTGGTGGCTCGCTCGGCCGGTCTCTACACGAGCCGTCTCGACGGTTCGCCCCTGGTCTACAACCGCGAGGACCCGCTGCTGCCCGACCTCGTCATCTGCCGTCCCGAGCTCGCTGCCGAGCTCCTCGCCCAGATCACCACCATTCTCGACGAAGGGTTCTCCCAGTGACCGAGTCGCCCAACTACCAGCTCTCGCAGTTGCGGGTGCTGGAGTCCGAGTCGATCCACATCATGCGTGAAGTCGTCGCCGAGTTCGAGCGGCCCGTGCTGCTCTTCTCCGGCGGCAAGGACTCGATCGTCATGCTGCGCCTCGCCCAGAAGGCCTTTCACCCCGCGCGGATCCCCTTCCCCGTCATGCACGTGGACACCGGTCACAACTTCGCCGAGGTGCTCGCCTTCCGCGACCGTCGTGCCGACGAGCTCGGCCTGCAGCTCATCGTGGCGAGCGTCCAGGAGGCGATCGACAACGGCAGTGTCGTCGAGCCTCCCGACGGCACCCGCAACCGCATCCAGACCCCCGTGCTGCTCGACGGCCTCGACAAGCACAAGTTCAACGCGATCTTCGGCGGCGCGCGCCGCGACGAGGACAAGGCGCGCGCCAAGGAGCGCATCTACTCCTATCGTGACGAGTTCGGTCAGTGGGACCCCAAGAACCAGCGCCCCGAGCTGTGGAACCTCTACAACGGTCGGGTCCACCTCGGCGACAGCATGCGGGTCTTCCCGCTGTCGAACTGGACCGAGCTCGACATCTGGCAGTACATCAAGGAGGAGGAGATCGACCTCCCCGGCATCTACTACGCGCACGACCGCGAGGTCTTCGAGCGCGAGGGCATGCTGTACGGCGTGCACGAGGTCTGCCAGCCCAAGGCGCACGAGCAGGTCACCGTACGGAGAGTGCGCTACCGCACCGTCGGCGACGCCAGCCTGACGGCCGCCGTCCTGTCCGACGCCGACACCGTCGACAAGGTCATCGTCGAGGTCGGGGCGACCCGCATCACCGAGCGCGGGGCCACCCGTGGTGACGACAAGTTCAGCGAGGCCTCCATGGAGGACCGTAAGCGTGAGGGATACTTCTGATGGACATTCTGCGATTCGCCACCGCCGGCTCGGTCGACGACGGGAAGAGCACCCTCATCGGTCGCCTCCTCTACGACACCAAGACCGTCTTCGAGGACCAGATCGAGGCGATCGAGCGGGTCAGCAGGGACCGGGGTGAGGAGTACGTCAACCTGGCGCTGCTCACCGACGGTCTGCGGTCGGAGCGTGAGCAGGGCATCACCATCGACGTGGCCTACCGCTACTTCGCGACGCCCAAGCGCAAGTTCATCATCGCCGACACCCCGGGCCACATCCAGTACACCCGCAACATGGTCACGGGAGCCTCGACGGCCGACCTCGCCCTGGTGCTCGTCGACGCCCGGAAGGGACTGGTCGAGCAGAGCAGGCGCCACGCGTTCCTCGCGTCGCTCCTCCAGGTGCCGCACCTGGTCCTCGTGGTCAACAAGATGGACCTCGTCGGCTACTCCCAGTCGGTCTACGACCAGATCAGCGCCGAGTTCACGCAGTTCGCCGCCAAGCTCCGCATCCCCGACCTCACCATCATCCCGGTGTCGGCGCTCGCAGGTGACAACGTCGTGCACCGCTCCGAGAACATGGACTGGTACCAGGGCACCAGCCTGCTCCACCACCTCGAGAACATCCACGTCGCCAGCGACCGCAACCTCGTCGACGTGCGCTTCCCGGTGCAGTACGTCATCCGCCCGATGAGCGACGAGTACCACGACTACCGCGGCTACGCCGGTCAGGTCGCCGGAGGCGTCCTCAAGAAGGGCGACGACGTCCTCGTGCTCCCGTCGGGCTTCACCTCGAGGATCGCCTCGGTGGAGACGGCCGACGGGGAGGTCGACGAGGCCTACCCGCCGATGTCGGTCACCGTGCGTCTCGAGGACGAGATCGACATCTCGCGCGGTGACATGATCTGCCGCCCGCACAACCAGCCTACGCCGACGCAGGACATCGACGCGATGATCTGCTGGATGGACGAGACGGCCCAGCTCCAGGTCGGCAAGAAGTACTTCATCAAGCACACCTCGCGGTCGGCCCGCTGCATCGTGAAGAACCTCGACTACCGCCTCGACATCAACTCGCTCCACCGGGACGAGTCGGCAGCGACGCTCGGGCTCAACGAGATCGGCCGCGTCCAGCTCCGCTCGACGGTGCCCCTCATGGCCGACTCCTACACCCGCAACCGGATCACCGGGGGCTTCATCCTCATCGACGAGGCCACCAACCGCACGGTGGGAGCGGGCATGATCGCGGACAACGCCCGCTGACACGCGCTGACACCAGACGCGCCCGGCGCCCCTGAGGGGGCGTCGGGCGCAGTCGTCGGTCGGGGGCGGGGGAGTCCCCTCAGCGGGATCCCGCGGAGAGGCTGGGCTCCTCCTCGTCCAACCCGAGGTCGACGTAGGTCGGGGTCGACCCGGCGAGCACCCCGAGGCCGGCGGCCGCGATCGCGAGCAGCAGCAGACCGTAGACGACCCCGCCGACGACGTCGGTGAACCAGTGCTTGAGCAGGTAGGTGCGGCTGTAGGCCTCGGCCGTGGCCAGGCCGGCCACGATGGTCCAGGCGACGACCGCGGCCCTGCGGCGCTGGTCGGCCGCGACGAGCGCCAGCACGAGGAGGACGATGACGCCGTACACGATGATGAGGCGGGCGCAGCCGCCCGACGGCCAGGTGCCGAGGGTCGTGGGAGGGTGGCCCCGGTCGACGGCCTTCTTGACCACGATCTGGCCGTACTTCTCCATGACGTAGGTCGACCCGAGCGCCACCGCTGGAACCCACGCCGGACGTTGGTAGCGCCACCACATCAGTCCGATGAGCACGCTGCCCAGCACCACCAGGGTCTGGGTCTGGTGACGGTTCCCCATGAGCGTCAGGAGCTGCCAGGCCGAGGTCCACAGGCCCGGCACCTGGTGGTCTCGGGCCAGGGCGAAGAGGGGGATGTCGACCGCCGGTTCGAGGGCATGGGCCACACGGCCCAGGACCCACATGAGCATGATGGTGACCCCGTACCCCGCAGCCACGACGAAGAGCGCCACGACCCACCTGGGGACAGCCGTCGAGGCGGCGTCCGTGGAGGCCCGGGCGGCCGCGGCCGCCCTGCGGAGGATGCGCGGGGCGACGGACCGGGGGGCAAGGAACCACGCACCGACGCCCACGCCCACCACGAGCAACTCGGCGACGATGATGACCACGACAGCAGCAGGCACGACCCGCGGCCTCCTTCGCTCGTAACCGGGCGCGCTTATGCGACGACCGAGACCAACCTTCCACCTCGGAACCCTCCCGGGTGTCTGAATAGCGAACGTTACCCGCTGGTAGCCAGAGGGGGGCGGAAACCCTGACAGCGGGGAGGTGACATTCCCGCCCGTGCCGCGCGCGGGGCCAGCACGGGTGGCAACGGGTGACGCACGTGGGCCGGTGTCGGTAGATTCTCGCAATCCCCCTCCCCGTGCGCGGTGGCGGAGGTAGCGTCAGGACTCGAAGCCTGCCGCGGATCGGGCCGGCACGCGCCGCCCCCGCGAGAACCCGTGGCGATCGAGACTGGAGCTTTTCGTGAGACGTTTTTCCCTTGCGGGTGGAGTCGCTGCCGCCTCCCTCGTCCTCGGTGCGGCGCTGGCGTCGGCCACGCCCGGTGCCGGTCCCGCGCCGGTCGGGACCAGCGTGAAGCCGGTCGCCGCGACCTACACCCCGAGCATCGCCGACACGACGACGGGCAAGGTCGTGCGCCAGCTCGTCCCGTGCGGGCCGACGATGTACGCCGTGGGCCTGTTCACGAGCATCAACCAGGTCAAGCCCGTCAAGACGGTGCTCCCTCGCAACAACGTGTTCTCGTTCTCCTCCACGACGGGGGAGGTGAGCGCCTTCAACCCGAATGTCAATGGCAGGGTCAACTCGATCGCCCTGTCGGCGGACTGCTCGACGGCCTACCTCGGAGGGTTGTTCACCAGCGTCGGTGGGATCGCGGTGAAGAACATCGCCGCGGTGAGCACCACGACGGGGGCGGTGGTGCCGACCTTCGCGAGCTCGTCGGCCGGCCAGGTCAACGCCCTCCTCGTTGCGGGGAACCACCTGCTGGTGGGCTCCACTGCGGCGGTGAACGGCTCGCCGAACAAGTACCTGTCCAGCCACAGCCTGGTCACCGGCACGGACGACGGCTTCGTCAGCCTCGGCATCTCCGGCACCTACGTCTACACCATGCAGGACGGGCGACGCAGCGGCCCCAACCTGACGCAGGTCTACAACTTCTCCCTCAGCCCTGACCGGTCGCGGCTCCTCGCGATGGGGGTCTTCACCACCGTCGGCGGGCAGGCCCGGCGCCAGATCGTCATGCTGGACCTGACCGGCGCCTTCGCGACCGTCAACCCGTGGTACTCCCGGGAGTTCAACCAGAACTGCAACTACGGCGAGCCGTTCTGGCTCCAGGACGCCTCCTGGTCGGTCGACGGCCAGACCGTCTACACCGTGGCGACCGGCTACAAGCCGGCGACGGACTTCGACGCCGACTCCGGGGTGACGACCGGGTTCTCGACGTCCGAGCCGCGAGGCGGGCTGTGCGACGCCTCCGCAGCGTTCTCGACGTCGGTGACCGCGGTCACTCCGACGCCCAACCACCTCTGGGTCAACTACACCGGCTGCGACTCGCTGTACTCCACGGCTGTGGATGCCACTGCCGTCTACGTGGGCGGCCACCAGCGCCGACTCAACGCCCCCACGGACTGCGACGAGAACAACGTCGCCAGCGGACCCGTCGCCTCGGCCGGAATGGGAGCCCTGCGCCCATTCGACGGCAGTGTCTACACCACGACGCCGGGTGGGTTGACCGGGCAGTTCCAGCGCAGTCGGGGGACCGGCGCTGTCGACATGGTGGTGGTGCCGGGTCAGGGACTGTGGGTCGCCTCCGACAACGGGTCTGCGAACGCGTTCTCCCAGACGTGTGCTGGCAAGGTCGGCCACGCGGGAATCTGTCTCCTGCCCTATTGAGGTCGGCGTGCGCGGCGACGGTACGGTCAGACCGCGTCATCTGTCGGGGGGAACCAACGAGATGCCAAAGCCCCGGGTCCGGGGCGATAGAGAGTGGAGCTGCTGTGAGACGTCTGTCCATGGCGGGTGGAGTCGCTGCTGCCTCCCTCGTCCTCGGTGCGGCCCTGGCGTCGGCCACGCCCGGTGCCGGTCCCGCGCCCGTGGGGACCAGCGTGAAGCCGGTCGCCGCGACCTACACCCCGAGCATCGCCGACACGACGACGGGCAAGGTCGTGCGCCAGCTCGTCCCGTGCGGACCGACGATGTACGCCGTGGGTGAGTTCACGAGCATCAAGCAGGTCAAGCCCGTCAAGACGGTGCTGCCTCGTAACAACGTGTTCTCGTTCTCCTCCACGACGGGGGAGGTGAGTGCCTTCAACCCGGACGTCAACGGCAGGGTCAACTCGATCGCCCTGTCGGCGGACTGCTCGACGGCCTACCTCGGAGGGTCGTTCACCAGCGTCGGTGGGGTGGCCGTGAAGAACATCGCCGCGGTGAGCACCACGACGGGGGCGGTGGTGTCGACGTTCGCGCACTCGGCCGGGGGTCGGGTCAACGCGCTGCTGGTCTGGGGTACTCACCTGCTCGTGGGCTCGAACGCGGCGGTGAACAACTCGCCGAACAGGTACCTGTCGAGCCACAGCCTGGTCACCGGCCGGGACGACGGGTTCGTCAGCCTCGGCGTCTTCGGCACCTACGTCTTCACCCAGCAGGACGGGCGACGCAGCGGCCCCAACCCGACGCAGGTCTACAACTTCTCCCTCAGCCCCGACCGGGGCCGGCTCCTCGCGATGGGGGTCTTCACCACCGTCGGCGGGGAGGCCCGGCGCCAGATCGTCATGCTCGACCTGCAGGGCGCCACCGTGACCGTGGACCCGTGGTATTCGCGGGAGTTCAACCAGAACTGCAGCTACTTCTCTCCGTTCTGGCTCCAGGACGCCGCGTGGTCCGTCGACGGCCAGACCATCTACACGGTGGCGACCGGCTACAAGCCGGCCACGAACTTCGACTTCGATGCCGGGGTGACGACCGGGTTCTCCCCCTCGGAGCCTCGGGGTGGGCTCTGTGACGCCGTCGGAGGGTTCTCGACGTCTGTGCGGACCGAGACACCGACGCCGAACCACCTGGGCGTCAACTACGCCGGCTGCGACTCGCTGTACTCCGTCGCCGTCGACGCCACGGCCATCTACGTGGGTGGCCACCAACGTCGGCTCAACGCCCCCACGACGTGCGACGACACCAACGTGGCGAGCGGCCCGGTCGACTCGGCCGGTATCGGGGCTCTCCGCCCCTCGGACGGCAGCGTCTACACCACCGTCGAGGGCGGCCTGACCGGGCAGTTCCAGCGCAGCCGGGGGACCGGCGCGGTCGACATGGTGGTGGTGCCGGGTCAGGGACTGTGGATCGCCTCGGACAACGGCTCGGCGAAGACGTTCTCGCAGACGTGTGGCGGCAAGGCCGGCCACGCGGGAATCTGTCTCCTGCCCTATTAGGTGCTATTGGGTGACTCTTCCCCTGAACACCCCGTGACACCCCTTTACGGGGCGGTGGTGTGGAGGTAGCGTCAGATCCGGACATCTGCCGCGGAACGGATCACCCAGGTGCCATGGTCCCGGGGGGTCCGGGGCGCTGTCGGGACTGGAGCTGTGGATGAGACGTCTTCCTTCTGCGGGCGGAGCTGCTGCCGTCGCCCTCGTCCTCGGTGCGGCCCTGGCGTCGGCCACGCCCGGTGCCGGTCCCGCGCCGGTCGGGGCCAGTGTGAAGCCGGTCGCGGCGACCTACACCCCGAGCATCGCCGACACGACGACGGGCAAGGTCGTGCGCCAGCTCGTCCCGTGCGGGCCGACGATGTACGCCGTGGGCCTGTTCACGAGCATCAAGCAGGTCAAGCCCGTCAAGACGGTGCTCCCTCGTAACAACGTGTTCTCGTTCTCCTCGACGACGGGGGAGGTGAGCGCCTTCAACCCGAACGTCAACGGGAAGGTCAACTCGATCGCCCTGTCGGCCGACTGCTCGACGGCTTACCTCGGAGGGTTGTTCACCAGCGTCGGTGGGGTCGCGGTGAAGAACATCGCCGCGGTGAGCACCACGACGGGGGCGGTGGTGCCGACGTTCGCGCACTCGGCCGGGGGTCAGGTCAACGCGCTGCTGGTCTGGGGTACTCACCTGCTCGTGGGCGCGAACGCGGCTGTGAACAACTCGCCGAACAGGTACCTGTCGAGCCACAGCCTGGTCACCGGCCGCGACGACGGGTTCGTCAGCCTCGGCATCTCCGGCACCTACGTCTACCGGCAGCAGGACGGTCAACCCAGTGGACCCAACTCGACCCAGGTCTACAACTTCTCCCTCAGCCCCGACCGGGGCCGGCTCCTCGCGATGGGGGTCTTCACCACTGTCGGCGGGCAGCCCCGGCGCCAGATCGTCATGCTCGACCTGCAGGGAGCCAGCGTGACGGTAGATCCGTGGTACTCGCGGGAGTTCAACCAGAACTGCGTCTACAAGGAGCCGTTCTGGCTCCAGGACGCCTCCTGGTCGGTCGACGGCCAGACCGTCTACACCGTGGCGACCGGCTACAAGCCGGCGACGGACTTCGACGCCGACTCCGGGGTGACGACCGGGTTCTCCCCCGTGGAGCCTCGGGGTGGACTCTGTGACTCCGCCGCCGCGTTCTCGACGTCGGTGACCGCGGTCACTTCGACGCCCAACCACCTCTGGGTCAACTACGCCGGCTGCGACTCGCTCTACTCCAGCGCAGCGGACAGCGGCGCCCTCTACGTGGGTGGCCACCCACGTAGGCTCAACGCCCCGGACGACTGCGACGACAACGACCTCGGGAGCGGGCCGGTCACCTCGGCCGGGATGGGCGCCCTGCGCCCATCGGACGGCAGCGCCTACACCACCGTGCAAGGCGGCTTGACCGGGCAGTTCCAGCGCAGCCGGGGGACCGGCGCGGTCGACATGGTGGTGGTGCCGGGTCAGGGACTGTGGATCGCCTCTGACAACGGCGCCGCGAAGACGTTCTCGCAGACGTGTGCCGGCAAGGCCGGCCATGCGGGAATCTGTCTCCTGCCCTACTGACCTGCGACCCCGTCACGAGGCGACGACAGGTCAGCCCACCATGGCTGCGCCAGCCCGTCACTTGGCCAGGATCGAGTTCCACTCCTGGATGGAGGCGGCGTCCCTGAACTGCCAGTTGTCACCGGTCTGGACGGACGGGTACCACCAGTAGACCCACAGGCGGGCGCCGATGGAGCGCAGCCACAGGTAGTCCGCCTTCATCACGGCCACGCGGGTAGCAGGGTTGGCCGATGTGGTCCCACGGGCGTACTCGGTGAACCCGGCGAAAGGCTTGCCCCTCTTGGCCAGCAGGGCCTTGTAGTTCATCACCGTCTGGTCCTTCGTGGCTGGAGCCAGCGCGCTGTTCTGCTGGTAGCTGTCCATGTAGTAGTAGTCAGCCGACGGGGGGATGAAGTTGCCGGCTGCTCCGCGGCGTCCGTTGCCGTACTGGTAGCCACCGGCGATGAAGACCACCGGGATCTTCGAGTTGGCGTGGATGACAGCCGCCTGGGCGTTGAACTCGGAGACGAACCTGGCCCCGGCCTGGGCCGGGGTGCCGGCGTAGTCGCTGTGGGTGCCCTCGGGCTCGTGGTGGTACGTGAGCTCGACAGGGGTGCCCGCAGGGATGCTCTTGACGTACGCCGCCGTGTTGGCCGCGGACGAGCGCAGGAACGAGATGACGACCCGCTGACCGGGGAACATGGTCCTGTACCTGCTGGGCAGCTGGTCGTAGTACTGCCGGGTCGCCGCGATGTTCTTGAACGTCGCCTTGGCGGTGTCGAAGGTCCCGGTGCGGACCCCCACGCGCAGGGTGGTCGCGCCGACGAGGGCTGGCGCGGCTGCCGGGCTCGGGGCGGGGTTCGCCACGGTCGACTTCGCCTGAGAAGCCGCCGCCGCCGCCGCTGTCGTCGTCGTCGAGGACGAGGCGACGGACGGGACGGCTGCAGGGGCACTCCCACCGGCCGACGGGGCCGGCGTGGACCGACCCGCGACCGACGAGCTGACCGGGCTGCGGTCGGACCCCCGGGACGGGCACGGCGAGGGGTCGGTCCCTGCGGAGCTGCAGCTCGACGCCCGGGCGATGGCACTCGAGGCGAAGGCTGGGGCGTGCGAGGACTGGGGCGTCAACGTGACAGCGAGGGCCGCCGTCGCCAGGGCGATCGGCAGTCTGAGGTTCTGGGGCATGTAGGGACAGCCTTCAGGTCGGGGTCGTGTTGGACTAGCCACCCCCATGGCCGCCCCGAATGCTAACGGAAAGGTAACGGATCACCAAGCCGAACGGCGGACAGAACGGCTCATCTGCGCGGCTCCGCCCCGGCCCGTCGACCGTCCGCTGCCGCGGGTGACAACTCGCGAGTTCTGCTGTCCGACAACAGGACTGGGATGTCGCGCCACCATCACCCAGGTCTGACCTGTGCGCACATATCCCCTCATGCCCGGTGACACCAGATTTCCCGAACCCGCCGCGTCACCTGGTCCACGGCTCCCGTCACGCTCCAGCGCCCGGTCCCGCGGACCCTTCGTCGTGGCCGTTCGGGTGGGTGGGTCGCGAGCTCCGTACGCCACGGGATTCAGGAGATCGGCCACCGGGTCACGTCAGCGGATGTCACAATTGGCCCGGACGGAACGGAGCGGGGCGCAACACCCCATCGTGTGAACCGTCGAGACCCAGATCTGCGAGGAGACGAGATGACCACCATCGGCTGGGCCGGTGGTCGCCGACCCTCGGCGCTGCACCGAGAGGCACTCCCGTCCCTTCGCGAGCGCCTGCAGCGGGCGTCGGCCTCCTACGCGACCGTGTCCCGTGGTGCCGGGTCGGTCGGCCGTCGTGGGCCGTCCCTGCGCGAGCGCCTGACCGGACCGGGCTGGCCCCTGGTGTGGGCCTTCGCCCCCTTCCCGCTGTGGTGGGTCATGGGCTGGACCGAGGTCATGCCCGTCGCGATGGGCCTCGTCATGGGCGTCATGCTGCTTCGTCGACGCCGCGTCGAGATGCCCAAGGGCTTCGGCTGGTGGGCCCTCTACCTCGTGTGGTCGCTCGCGGGCGTGCTCGTCCTCGGGGTGCCCGCCTACGGGGCGGTCGCCGACAGCGCCTCGACCCGGATCTTCACGGCCGCCTATCGACTGGTGTGGTACGCGGCCATCACCCTGGCCGGTCTCTACGTGCTCAACACCCGCAAGGAGGTGCCCACCCGACGGATCGTGCGCACCTTCGCCCTGATGTTCATCTGGGTGATGGGCGGCGGCATCCTCGGGATCATCGCCCCGACGCTGGAGTTCAGCTCGGTCATGGAGCTCGTGCTCCCCGCCGGTGTGTCGCGGGTCCCCTTCGTCTTCCACCTGATCCACCCGTCGGCCGCCCAGCTCATGGACGTGCTGGGCTACTCCTCGCCACGTCCCAGCGCACCGTTCTCCTACACGAACACGTGGGGCGTCAACCTCGCCGTCCTCCTGCCGTTCTTCACCGCAGGCTGGTTCGGGGCGGATGCTGGATGGCGGCGGCCCCTGGCACCGCTCGTCATGCTGGCGACGGCAGTCGCTGTGATCTTCTCCCTCAACCGTGGGCTGTGGGTCGCCCTCGCGGTGGCCGCCGTCTTCGTGGCGCTCCGAGCGGGTTTCCAGGGCCGGCCGGGGCTGCTCGTCGGACTCGTGGGGTCGGGCCTGGTCCTCGCCGCTGTGGTCGCGTTCTCCCCGCTGCAGGGGATGGTGGAGGGCCGCCTGTCGAGCGAGGGCAGCGTGAAGGGGCGGACCAACCTCAGCAGCCTGGCCGTCGAGAGCGTGGCCAAGACCTCCCCCATCATCGGGCTGGGGAGCACCCGCAACGTCCAGGGCAACTTCAACAGCATCGCCGGTGGATCCTCGGTCGACTGCCCCCGGTGCAGCCCACCCGCTCTCGGAACCCAGGGACAGCTGTGGCTGGTGGTGTTCTGTCAGGGCTTCGTGGGACTGGCGCTCTACCTCGGGTTCTTCATCGCCGCCTTCCTGCGCAACCTCCGCCGACGGACCTCGATCGCCCTCCTGGGGCTCAACGTCATCGTCCTGTCCACCGTGACCATGCCGGTCTACAACTCGTTCGGCACGGGGCTCATGGTGGTCATGGTCGCGATCGGGCTGATGGCTCGCGAGGAGCGTGACCTGCCGGTCGGCGGGGTGCCCAAGCTGCGCCACACCCTGTCCTCCTTCGGCTCGACGGTCTCGAACCACCGACTGCTCGTCGTCGGGCTCACCGCTCTCGGGCTGGTGGGTGGAGCGGGGTGGCAGGTCGTCCAGGGAGTCCCCCAGCAGGCCTCCAGCACGTTCCTGGCCCCCACCGACAGGGCGACGTACCCGGGGCTCAGTGGTGGACTCGCCACCCTCGACACCCAGGCCCAGCTGCTCAGCTCGCCAGAGGTCCAGGCCGCCGTCGCGGCCGCCACGCCACGGAGCAGACACGATCCACCGGAGCTGTCGCTGACGGCCACCCCGAACAGCCGGGTGCTGCACATCATCGCCGTCGCAGACAACGCCGCAGACGCCACAGCCCAGTCGCGGGCCGCCACCACGGCCTTCATCACCCTCGACAACAAGATGGTGCTGGACCGCCGGGCGAAGGAGGAGAAGATCGTCGCCGACTCGCTGGCCACCCTGCGCCGGGCCGTCGACCAGGCCTACGCCGGGCTGGCCGCAGCGAAGGCCGGTGAGGGCAAGAACCCCCGCCGGGTCGACACGGTCACACTCAGCGCCAGCATCTCCAAGGCGATGGTCAAGCTCAAGAACGCCCAGGACTCGGTCACCCGCCTCGAGGCGACCGAGGCGACGCTGGGATCGGTGCTGCGGCAGGAACCGACCAGGCCTCAGACGAGCGTATGGAGTGTCTCCCTCACCACAGGAGCCTGGATCGGGTTGCTCGTCGGGCTCCTGCTGGCCGCCTGGTCCGACCGTCGGGGCGGTCGGCTGGGGCGGCGCGCCCTGCCCGCCCTCGACGAGGGTCTGCCCTACCTGGGCCGGGTGGATGGGCCTCGCCCCGGCCGACGCGGGCGGGCCCTAAGCCCGGGGGACCTCGATGCCGCCACCGCCCAGCTGGCCGCGTACGGCGTCACCGACACCGTGCCGGTCTCGAGCACGCCGACGACCAACGGGTCCGGCTCCGTGGCCATCCTCGCGACCGCCCGGACCCCCACCCGCGACGTGCTCGCCACCCGCGACGCCCTGCAGGCGATGGGCGTTCACGTCCGCGGGATCACGCTTGCCTGACCTGTCACCGTTCCACACACTCATCGGCTGGGCTCGACCCCGACCGGAATCCCGCACCACCACCGGCCCTGTTGTCAGGGTCGCCCAGGAAGGAAGATCGTGAGCGAGCAGAGTCTCAAGCTGGAAGACGAGCGCGGCCCGCTCGGCGCCGCCGTACGCAGGAGGTGGTGGCTCGTCGCCGTCCTCGCCGTGGTGTTCGCCGTGCTGGGCCTCGCCGCCGGTGTGGTGCAGCCCGCGTCCTTCACCGCGACCTCGACCGTGCTGGTCAAGCCGGTCCCGGGTCTGCCGTTCTCGCCGGCGACCGCCGGCACGACGACCGGCCAGAACGTCACGATGACGACCGAGGCAGCGCTGGTCACGGCTGATGCGGTGCTCAAGGTGGCCAACACCAAGCTGGGGACGCGCATCACGCCCGGCAGCGGGGTGGTGACCTCGACGGTCCCGCCCAACTCCCAGACGATCCAGGTCGGCTTCACCGCCGGCTCGGCCGTCAAGGCCCAGAAGGGCGCCGACACGCTGGCGCAGGCCTACCTCGACTACCGCGCGGCCGCCGCCGCAGGGGTGACGAAGGTCAAGACCACGACGCTGCAGAACCAGATCTCCTCGACCCAGACCCTGCTCGACGCGGCCTCGAAGGCGGCGTCGGCGGCGGTTCCCCTGCCCCAGGCGGCCGGCCAGGTGCAGCTCTACTCCAGCACCCTCGTCGCCCTGCAGCAGAGCCTCGCGGACAACCAGGCCACGTCGCTCGACCCCGGGTCGATCATCGCCCCGGCCGACCTGCCGGCCTCCGACCGGACCCTCACCGTGGCCGTCTTCGGCCTCGGCGGTCTGGTGCTCGGTGCGCTCCTCGGCCTCGGCGCCGCTGTCGTGGTCGCGATGCGGGACCGCAGGCTGAGGGGGAGCGAGTCCCAGGTCGGCGGCCTGCCCGTGATCGCGTCCGCGACCCGCGGTTACGACCTCACCGATCTCGGTGACCGGGTGCGTACGGCCGTCCTGGCCGGATCGACCCTTCCGGCCACCGTCGGCATCATGTCCCCCGACGCCGCCATGGCCCTGCGTCTCACGACCTCACTGGGCGACGCGCTCGCCCAGGCGGGCTACCGCGTCGCCGTGGTCGAGGCCGACCCGGCCTCCGCCTCCAGCGACACCGGCCTGGGTGAGCTGCTGGCCGGCACCGGTCAGACCTCGACCCCGCTGAAGCGACGGGGCGCCGTGTCGGTCCTCCCGGGTGGACGCCAGCTCGCCGAGTCGGCCGACCTGCTCAGCGGCCCGCGGATGGCTCAGATCGTCGCCGGTCTGCGCCGCGACTACGACGTCGTCCTGCTGGCCCTGCCCTCCTGCGGGGGGACCCTCGGGCTCGCGACCGCGCGGCTCGCCGACGAGACCGTGCTGGTGGTGTCGGCCAAGCGGACCTCGTCCGACACCGTCACCGACCTCGTGAGGCAGTCGGACCTGCTCGACGTCAAGCTGCTCGGCCTGGTCTTCGGCTCGGAGCGTGAGCGGGGCGCCAGAAGGGCTCCGGCCAGCACGCTGGACGACGGCGACGACGTGCACGAGCCGATCGAGTACGAGACCACACCGACGCGATGACCGATGTCACGTCACCCGGCGCGGGGAAGGGGGGCCCGCCTGGGGTCTCCTTTCCCCGGGTCGGTCGTCGTGCCTATCTCGAGGAGACGGTGGCCCACCTCTTCGGTACCTCGTCGGGGATCAGCGTGGCCGGCCGGTCCATGGCGCTGCTCCCCACCGCGTCGAACCCGTCGCTCGCCGTACCTCGTCGTCCCCGGCGAGCTGCGGCGACCGCCGTCCGCCTCTACAAGTCGTCTGCCGGGCGCGGCACGAGGCTCGGCCTCGAGGTGCTCGCGGCCGGGCTCCAGCTGGGGGCCGTGGACCTCCTGCCCCGGCTGCGCCTCGACCGTGCCGCCGCGCCCGGTGCCGGTGCTGCCGGGCAGCCTGAGCAGCCTGAGCAGCCTGAGCAGCCTGAGCAGCACGGTGGGGGCGCCGACGTCGACATCGTCGAGCTCCTGTCCGCACACCTGGGGCAGGAGGTGCACATCGCGGTCTACTCGAGCGCGCCACGAGCGAACCGGAAGCCGGTGCTGCACGTCTTCGACCGTCTCGGGCACCCCCTGGCCTACGTCAAGATCGGTAACACCCGACTGTCGAGCGAGCTCGTGGTGCGCGAGGGGGAGACCCTCTCGTCGCTCAAGCACGTCATTCTCCATGACGTCGTCATGCCCAGGCTGATCGTCATGGACCGGTGGCGCGACATGGATGTCATGGTGGTCGAGCCGGTCCCGTTCTCGTCCGGGCGTCCGCCTGAGGCCACCCTCGTCGAGGCGATGAGGGAGGTGGCGCAGATCGGTGGGGTCGCGACCCACGCGCTGGCCGTTAGTCCCTACGTCGCCGAGCTGAGCGACCGGATGGCCGCCGTGCCCACCGGAGACGCCGCCACCGCGCTGGCCCACCAGCTGGACCAGCTCGTGGGTCAGGCTCCGCGGGTCGACCTCTCGCTCGGCTCCTGGCACGGCGACTGGACGCCGTGGAACTGCTCGCGAGCCGGCCACCGGGTCGGGCTGTGGGACTGGGAGCGCTTCGTCGCAGGTGTGCCGGTGGGTTTCGACCGGTTGCACTACGCCTTGCAGGACCGGGTCGTCCGGCGCAAGCAGACCGCGCCGGCGGCCGCCACGGCGCTGCTGCGTGACGCGGGACCGCTGCTCGACCCCTTCGGTGTCTCGCGGGACGACGCGCTGACCGTCGCGCGTCTCTACCTGGTCGAGCTCGGGGTCCGTTACCTGCTGGACCGGCAGGACCGCACGGGCGGCCCCCTGGGTGACGTGGGCGCCTGGCTCGTCCCGGCCCTGCGCGAGTCGATGGAAGGGCCGGTCAGGATGGGTCCCTCGTGACCCAGGTAGAGCGGTGGAACGTCTCTGCCCTGCTGCCCGTCGGTCCGGTGGAGCCGGTGGAGCCGGTGGAGCCGGTGGAGCCTGCCGGGTCGCGGGCGCGCGGCGTCGGTCGCGGCAGTCTGGCCAACCTCGTCGGCACCGCGGTCATGGCGCTGACCCTCTTCGGGATGACCGTGGTGGTGACCCGGGGACTCGATCGCGACCAGGCAGGGCTGTTCTTCTCCTCGACGGCGGTGTTCCTGCTGGCCACGAGCCTGGGCCAGCTCGGCTCCAACACGGGTCTGGTCTACTTCGTCTCCCGGAGCCGCTCGCTGAAGCGGGGGCACCAGATCGACCACTACGTCAGCACCGCCCATCGGGCGGTCCTGTCGGCGGCGGTGGCCACGGCGCTCGTCCTGCTCCTCGTCGCGGGCCCCCTGTCCCGGGTGATCGCCCCGGGCGGCGACGCCGAGGAGGCGGCTTCATACCTGCGGGTGTTCGCGCTCTTCATCCCCTTCGCGGGCTACGAGAACGTCACCCTGGCGGCCACGCGGGGCCTGGGCAACATGCGCACGACCGTGGTGGTCGAGCAGATGGGGCGCAGCGTCCTGCAGGCGGTGCTCGTGGGCCTGAGCGTGTGGCTGCTGCACGGCGCGGGCCTCGGCTGGGCCTGGGCGGTCGGCTACGTCCCTGCTGCGCTGCTCACCGGCCGGGCCTGGCACCGCCTCGCGCGCGGCATCGCCCGACCGAGCCAGTCGGACCTCGACGCCGGTTCGACGCGGATGCAGCGCCGGCAGTCCGCGGCTGGCTGGCGCCGGGAGTTCTGGCGGTTCAGCGCGCCCCGGGCCGTGGCCTCCGTCGGTCAGCAGGCGGTGCAGCGGCTCGACATCATCCTCATCGGGGCGATCAGCGGGCCCGGGGCCGCCGCGGTCTACACCGCGTCGACGCGGTTCCTCGTCGCCGGCCAGATGGCCAACCGTGCCATCTCCACCGCCGTCCAGCCCCGACTCAGCGAGTCGTTGGCCCGCGGTGACCTCCAGACGGCCAAGTACCTCTACCGGACCTCGACGGGGTGGCTCACGTTGCTCACCTGGCCGGTCTTCCTCAGCCTCATCGTCTACGGCGAGCGGCTCATGGCGGTCTTCGGGCGGGGCTACGACGCGGGGAGCGTGGTGCTCGTCATCCTCAGTGTCTCCATGCTGTGGGGGATGGCCTGCGGCATGGTCGACATGGTCCTCAACATGGCCGGTCGCACGGCCTGGAACCTCGTCAACGTCGGGGTCGCGTTCGGTCTCAACATCGGTCTCGACCTGTGGCTGATCCCCCAGCACTCCTATGTCGGGGCCGCCATCGGGTGGGCCGTGGCCATCGTCGCGTCGAACAGTCTGGCCCTCAGCCAGATCGCCATCAGCATGAAGCTGCACCCGTTCGGCCGTGAGAGCCTGCTGTCGCTGGGGCTCCCCGTCGTGTGCTACCTCCTGCTCCCGATGGCAGCGGTTCCCCTCCTGGGGTCGGGGTCGCTGGGCGTCGCCCTGGGTCTCGTCGGCTCCACGGTGGTCTACGCCGGGCTGCTCTACTGGGCGCGACACCGCCTCGAGCTGCTCGCCCTCGTGTCCCCGCGCAGATCCGGCCAGCGACGCCCGGTGGGCCCGACCCCCTCGGGGTGAGGCGGGTGAGGTGGAACGAGATGGCTCGGTGACCGGCTACTGCCAGGGCAGGTCGCGGCCGAGCATCGTGGCGAGGTCGTGGTTGTATGGCGCGAAGTGGGCTCGGAGGGCGTCCCGCGTCGCCGGTGCGAGGTCGGCGCCGGGGCGCGCGTTGAGGCGAGGCGTGGGGAGGTCGGGGGCAGCCGCCAGACCGAGGAAGTCCAGCAGGTCGGCAGTGGCCGGTGCTGGTTGGGCGAAGTAGTCCTCGCTGATGATGACGTGGACCTGCCCACGGGGGACGTGGTCGAGCACCCGGCGCAGCTGCGGGGCGTACTCGCCCCGGGCCCGGTGCGCCTGGTGACGGTGGGGGTGGCTCTCCCAACCGGGGCGCTCACCGATCAGCTCCTCCTGACCGGCGAGGCGGCTCTCCTCGAGCTCGAGGGCCCGCTCGAAGGTCTCGGTCTCGAAGCCCCGGGCGCTCTCGTGCTTCCAGGCCGAGTAGGCGCGCTCGACGGGGTCGCGCAGGATCATGACGATCTTGGCGTCGGGGAGGTCGTGGGCGAGCCGGGGGACGGCGAAGGGGTGGAAGAGGTAGTAGCCGCTCGCCTCGAACGTGCGCCCGCCGCCACCGCCGACCCGGCGCAGGGGGAAGTGGCCGAGGTACCACGACAGTCCGCGCTGGTAGTTGAGGTCGAAGTAGCGGACCCCCTTGTTGACCGGGGGCCGACGGACGTCGGGGTGGGCCGCCAGGGCGGTGAACAGGGAGGTGGTGCCCGAGCGGCTGGCGCCCACGAGGACGAAGTCGGGCCGCATCCGCCACCCGGCGGTGCTCTGGCCGACCCGGACGTAGCCACGCTGGGCGGCGTGGTGCAGCTGGCCCCTCAGCGAGGCTGGCCCCGTGGCCGCACGGGTCATCAGCGCCAGCCCCAGCGCTCGCGCAGGGCGATGCCGAAGTCGTCCTCGACGAGGGCCACCTCCTTGTCGAAGACCTCGCGCAACCAGGTCTCGTCGGCAGGGTCGATGCGCGGCCGGTCGTCACCGAGGGGACGGTAGAGCGCCTGCTGCACCCAGGGGGAGCGCTTCACCCGACCGATCACGGCGGCGCCGTCACGCGCGCGCAGCCAGTCGGCGGCGGCCTTGGTGGCCCGCGCCAGCGGCACGAAGCGCGCCTTGCTGGCCGGCAGGGTCGCCTCGAGCATCTCGGGCGTCACCTCCTGGGGCGGCAGGCCGAGCCAGTCGGTCACGGAGTCGAGGTAGCCGCGGGGGTCGGCCTCGAGGTCGTCGAAGACGGCGACGTGCACCTGCTCGAGCGGAAACAGTGCAGAGAACCGCCGCAGCTGCGTGCCGTAGAGGCCCTCCTCCACGAGCCTGGGGTCGCGCTCGACCTCGGCCCGCAGGGTGGGCGCGGCGAGCCCGTGCTTGGTGGCGTAGAGGAAGCTCGAGAAGGCGCGGTCGACCGGGTCACGCAGGCTGACCATCAGGCGTACGTCGGGCCCGAGCTCGTCGCGCACGAGACGGGCGGCGTCGGGCGCAGCGAGGTAGTCAGGACAGACCTCGCCGACGACCGGCTGGTCGCCCGCGGCCGCGAAGTGCCCGAGGTACCAGTCGCGCCCGCGGTCGGGGTAGCGCGAGAAGTAGTAGAGGTCCTTCGCCTCGGAGAGCCACACGTCGGGGTGGTGGATGAGGGTCTCGTGCAACCAGGTGGAGCCGGACTTACCGGGGCCGAGGTGCAGGAAGTTGGGAACACGGGGCATAGGGGGCTCCTCAGGCCATTCCGCGGCCGAGCCGGCGGGCCAGCTTCTGGACGCGGCTGGGGTCGAACCCGACCGCCGCCTGGACGAGGGCGACGTAGGGGTGGGGCGACAAGGGCCACCGGGCGACGCCACGGGCAGCCGTGGCGGCGCCGCGCGCGCGGTCGCCGAGGACGGCCTGCTGGTAGCCCAGCTGACCCAGCATCCGGGCGTGGCCCCGTCGGTCGGCGGTGATCTCGGGGTGACGGTCCAGGAAGACCTGCAGCGCGACGACGGTGCGCTCCGCCCGCCCGACGTAGTAGGACTGCCCGTCCTTGCGGATGCTGGCGAGCGGGGTCGTGACGACTCCGACGCTCCCGGCTCGGGCGACCCGGATGACGATGTCCCAGTCCTCGCCGTAGCCGTGCGGCAGCTCCTCGTCGTAGGGCCCCACCAGGGTGAAGGCCTCACGACGGAACATCAGGGTCGAGGAGTGCAGCTCCTTGACCCGGTTGCGCAGCAGCGTCTCGTAGGAGATGTGCTCGCTGCGGCCGGGCCAGTTGGCCGTCGCGCCGCCGGCCAGCAGGAGGCGCAGGCCGGTGCCGACCATGAGCAGGTCCGGCTCGGCCAGCAGGCGGCGCACCTGCAGCTCGATCTTGGTCGGGTGCCAGTGGTCGTCGTCGTCGAGGCTGGCCACGAGGTCGCCCTTGACGAGCTCGAGCCCGGTGTTGCGCGCGCCGGCGAGGCCGGGGGTGTGCGTGTTGGCCGCGACGAGCACCGACCGGCCCGGGGCCGACAGCTCCTGCAGGGAGGGGTCGGTGTCCTCGCGGTCGTGGACGAGCACGATCTCGAGGTCGCCGGGGTAGGTCTGGGCCACCGCCGAGGCGAGTGCCTCACGGACCATCTCGGGACGGTTGTGCGTGGGCAGGACCACGGACACCAGGGGCCACTGCTCGACCTCGAGGGCCGCGGCTCGGGCCTGCCAGGTCGGCTCGGCGGCAGGGGGGGCCTGGTGGCGCAGGTGCTGGGGCAGCGCGAGACCCGTCGTCATCAGCTGGGTACGGCGCGACATGTGCTCGCGCCAGGCGTTATCGGCGCGCAGGCGCACCGTGCCGTGCCGGAAGCGGGACGGGTTGCCGGAGAGACCGTGCGACGGCCCGAGCTCGATCTCGGTTCCGTGGATGTGCGCGAGCCCGCCCACGGGCAGGACGAGGCCGAGCCGCCCCACGACGTCGGTGACGGCTGCGGCGGGGTCGCGGACGAAGTCGTCGTACCGCAGCCGGGCCACCGGCAGTCCGCGCGTGGCGAGCAGGTCGACCTCGCTCTGCGTGGCCAGCCAGCGCAGCGCGCCCTCGGCGGGGGCGTTGCGGTACATCGGCGTGCCGTCGTCGTGCGGCCGCTCGACCTCCTTGGCCAGCGAGTGGGTCACGCCGCGCACGTCGCGCACCAGGTGGATGACGCGCACATCGAGCCCCCCACGGTGCAGGGCCCAGGCCAACGACGGCCACTTGCTGGCGTCGACGACCACGTCGGCTCCGGCGACGGACGCTGCGGCGGCGTAGAGCGCGCCGACCCGCGCGGTGTAGGAGGCGAGGTCGCGAGCCACCTGTGCGGGCAGCATCGGCAGGAGCAGGGTCGGCAGATGACGCTGGCGGGCCACCCCGGCCTGGAGCCGATGGGTCTCGGCCAGCCAGGCCGGGTCCCAGGTGTGAGGGGCGAGCGGCAGCGCTGCGCCTGCCGGTTGGGCGACCGCGGACCAGAAGGGGCAGGCGGAAAACGGCTCGCCGCAGCCGCAGCGCTCGTCAGCGGGGGCGACCCTGCGGGGGAGGTCGAGCAGCTCACCCGTCGCCACCCAACCGGGCATCGCCCCGAGGGTGCGCTCGAGCAGGGTGCTGCCGCTGCGACCGGAGCCTGCCACGAACAGCACCGTCGGACCGGTCGACACACGTGACAAATTGACCACCATCATGGCGGGGGCCTACGGCCCCATAGCTGCTCCTACCCGGACAAGCCTCACCTTACTGGTGGGTCGTGTGGCGGACCTGAGGTTTGGCGGATATTCGCCGAGCGCCCACGAAGGACCGGGCGTGTCCATTAGTCTCGCTCCGTGGCTCTTGGAAAGACCGTGGTGGGTAGCGAACTCGTCAAACAGGTGGTCGTGGGACACCTGGTGGTCGACGCCCTCAGCGAGCCCGAGGTCGTCGACTGCGTGACGGCCGGGATCACTGCCGGTCGGGGGGGGCAGGTGGTCACCCCCAACCTCGACATCTGGCTGCGCACGCGTCGCAGTCCCGCGGTGCACGACGTCGTGACGGCCTGCGAGGTGGTGGTCGCCGACGGCATGCCGCTGGTCTGGGCCGCCCGGCTCGGCGGCACCCCGCTGCCAGAGCGGGTCACGGGCTCGTCCCTCGTCGAGAGCCTGTCGGAGCGGGCGGCCGAGCAGGGCTGGAGGGTCTACGTCGTCGGCGGTGGCGACCCCGGCACGGGGGAGGCCGCCCTGAGCGCCCTGAGCGAGCGTTACCCCGGCCTCGTGGCCGTCGGGAGCTGCACCCCGGAGTTCGGTTTCGACCGCGACCCGGCCCGGCTCGACGAGATCGTCGACCACGTGGTCGCCTCCCGCCCCCACCTCGTCCTCATCGGGCTGGGGTTCCCCAAGCAGGAGCACCTGGGGGCCAGGCTGCGCGAGCACCTGCCCGCCGCCTGGTTCCTCGGCTGCGGCGCGGGCGTCCAGATGGCCGCCGGGCTGCAGCGTCGCCCGCCCGAGTTCGTCCAGCGTCGGGGTGGGGAGTGGCTGTGGCGCATGGCGCAGGATCCGCGCCGCCTGGTCCGGCGGTACCTCGTCGACGACATGCCCGCCGCGGTCGTGCTCTTGGCAGGGGGCGCCGCGCGGCGGCTCAGGAAGTCCTGATCCCATGGGCGGCATGACTTCCCTCCGTCCCCGCCGGACCCGAGCCGGAGCCGGTGCCGCTGTCGTGGCGATGCTCGTCGTCCTGGCCCTCGCTGCCTGCACCTCCACGACGTCGCCGCCGGCACCGGGCGGAGCGGCCGGGACGACGACGTCAGCGGCCCCGCGACCGGCGTCGTGCTCGCTGTCGGCCAAGGGCGTCCCGAGCTGCGGGATCCTGTGGGGGGTGGCGACGAAGCCCCCGACGGTGGCCGGCGTCAAGGCCGTCGAGCAGAAGGTCGGGCGCAACTTCGACTTCGTCTACCGCTACCACGACCTCGATGCCACGGTGCCCGACGCCAGCGAGCGGGCCCAGGTGGCGGCCGGTCAGCTGCTGCACATCGCCATCGCCACCCGGCGCTTCGGTGAAGGCGGCGCGATCCCGGGCGGCTGGGCCGAGCTCGCGGCGGGCAAGTACGACACCACCCTGCTGGCCCAGGCGAAGGGGATCGCGTCGTTGAAGGTCCCGACCTACGTCACCCTCGACCAGGAAGCCAACCAGAAGGCCAAGATCGGGGTGCTCGGCACCGGAGCAGACTTCCAGGCCGCCTGGAGGCACCTGCACGACCTCTACGCGAAGGCCAAGGCCACCAACGTCGTCTGGGTCTGGGTGATGACCGGCTCCCCGACCAACCTCGACAGCGCTGCGCAGCTGTGGCCCGGCAACGACGTCGTCGACTGGATCAGCTGGAACGTCTACAACGCCTCCGGCTGTCAGAGCAACGCCATCAGCCCGTCGGCCTACGTCTCCTTCGAGGATCGGATGAAGGTCTTCTACGACTTCGTCCACCAGCGGGGCCCGTCCATCGGGATGGACCCGCAGAAACCCATGATGATCTCCGAGACCGGATCGGCGAAGTACCCGGGCGACCCGCAGCGGACGGCCGACTGGTACGGCTCCATCCCGTCGGTGCTGTCGAAGTACCCCCAGATCCGGGCGGTCGGGCTGTGGCAGAGCATCGACGGCGGGTGCGACTACACCTTCAGCACGTTGCCAGAGGCTCTGAGCTCGGTGAAGGGGATCCTGGCCGACCCGCAGCTCGATGCCGGGACCGCGGTGGAGACCGCCCGTCCCGGCTCCCCTGCCCCCGCCCCCAGCGCGTCGAACGTGACCCCGTGAGGTCCCGTCCCCACCTGTTCGATGGTTCTGGCGGTTTTGGAGGTCGGACGGCGGCGGGTGCGATAGTTTCACCTCGGCGGGTCGCCCCGCCGCGCGTGGGTGCAGGGCCCACGTCGAGAGAGGTGGACTAGATGATCGTGCCGCGCGGTATTGCGCTCTCCGGGGTGGTGGCCCTCGTGCTGGCCGCCACTGGAGCCGTAGCCGGTGCCACCGGGGCGAGCGGGGAGACCCGCGCCACCGTCGCAGCCGTCGCTCCCGCCTCGGAGCCCGCTGCGGCCACGCTCCCCGCCCTCGACCAGGTGCCTGCGGCCGACCCGCCGCCCGTGACGGACCCTCCGACCGTGACCGACCCGCCGCCCGTGACGGACCCGCCGACGCCGGCGGACCCCCCCACCTCGCCGGTGACGCCCGTGGACGTGAGCACCGACACCCCCACGACCGCTCCCACGACCGACGTGCCGAGCCCGACCACCACGGCCGGCACCACCCCGCCGATCACCACCACGACGACGACGAGCCCCGTTCCCCCCACGACGCCGCCGAGCTCGGCTCCGACGACCTCGACCCCGCCCTCGACGTCGACCTCGACGAGTCCGGCCACGCCGAGGCCGATCACGACGACGCCGGGGACGGTTCCGGCCCCTGCGACGCCGACCCCGAGCCCGACCCGGACCAGCCCCAAGCCGACGCCCACGCCCGCGCCCAGTGCGCCCGTCGGGCACCCGGTGCTGCGCCTCGTCCAACGGCAGGACCTGGTGCGCGACCTCAACGGTGACGGCCGGGTGGGTGCCGGCGACGTGCTGGTCTTCCGGGCGACGATGACCAACCAGGGGACGGCGGCCTCCCGTTCGCCCAGCGTCTCCGACGCCTTCCTGGCTCGCCAGGGTCTGCACATGAGCTGCTCGGCCCCCTCGCTGTCGGTCGGCCAGTCGACGTCCTGCTCCTCCGGCGATCTCGTCGTCACCGTCGGGATGGCCCGGTCCGGGAGCATCGTCAACGACATGACCCCCCGGGGCATCACCGCGTCCGGCGCGGTCATCGTCGGCTCGACCGTCAGTGCGACGGTGGCGCTGGTCGTGCCTGCGGTCACCACCGCCGTCAGCCGCAGCGGCAACCCCCCGGCGCCTCGCCAGGTCAAGCGACTCGACCTCAGCCAGTACCGGGTGTCCTACGACGACGTCAACGGCAACGGTGCCCTCACCGCCGGCGAGACGATGGTCATCGGCTTCGAGGCCCTCAACACCGGCACAGTGAGCCTCGGAGAGCTGACGATCGTCGACAAGCGTCTCAGTGACGACAAGGTGACCATCACCTGCGCCTCGCGCACCCTCGCGCCCGGCCAGCGCGTCCTCTGCTCGACGTCGGCGATCACGATCACGGACCCTCAGGCCAAGGTCCTGGGCACCGGCTTCGGCTCGAACTTCGCCTACGCGACCGCTACCACCGCCACCGGTGACTCCGTGCGCAGTCCGACCACGACCCTGCACCAGGGCTACTTCATCAGTGACGTGCAGGGCACTGCCCTGCCGACCACCGGGGTGGCTCTCGGCATCCCGGTGGGTGTCGGAGTGGTGCTCGTGCTCCTGGGTGGCCTCGCGCTGCTGCTCTCGCGGGGTGGCCGGGTGCCACGTGCGAGGCACCGACGGCGTCTCTCGTTGCTGCGTCTGGGCTGATGGGACCGCACGAGGACGTCACCGGGGCCGATCTCGGCCCCCGGATGGTGTTCGTCGGCGGAATGCACCGCAGCGGCACCACGCCCTTCACCTCCGCCCTGGGTCAGCACCCGGAGGTCAGTGGCCTGACCGGGACCGGGGTGCTCGAGGACGAGGGTCAGCACCTCCAGGACGTGTATCCCGTGGCGGCGGCGTACGGCGGCCCGGGGCGGTTCGCCCTCGACCCCCGGTCGCACCTGACGGAGGACTCCGCCCGGGCGACGCCTGATGCGGCCCAACGACTGTGGCGAGCCTGGTCGCCGTACTGGCGCTCGGAGCGGCACCTCCTCATCGAGAAGTCGCCCCCCAACATCGTCATGGGCCGTTTCCTGCAGGCGGTCTTCCCGGGGTCGGCCCTGGTCGTCGTGGTCCGCCACCCCGTGAGTGTCGCGCTGGCGACCCTCAAGTGGCGTCGACTGGTGTCTCGCCGCCCGCAGAACGCCGCGTCGGTCGAGCTCATGGTGCACAACTGGGTGAGCGCGCACCAGACGCTGCTGGCCGACCTGCCGCACCTGCGGCGGGTGCGGATCATCCGCTACGAAGACCTCGTCGCCCAGCCCGAGTCGACCCTCGGCGAGGTCGGTGACCTGCTCGGCCTCCGGACGCCGGTGCCGCACTCCTCACTGGTGGGGAGTCACACCAGCGACTACGAGCGGCGCTGGAAGGCCATGGAGCGCACGCCCTGGGGGCGCCGACAGCGGCGCCAGATCATCGACCACTACGCAGAGTTCGTGGCCGGGTTCGGCTACGAGTTCGAGACGCTCGACGCCGTCGAGCCCCTGCGACTGGTCGTGCCCCGCGACTGAGGTCGCGGGGCACGGGCCGGGCTGGGGTCGTGTGGTTCGAGGAACGTCGCTGTGTCGCTCAGAGCCCGCTGAGGTTGACCGGAGTGACCGAGGTGGCGAGCGCGTGGTAGCCGGCCAGGGACGACGGGGTGGCGTCGACGCGGGTCGTGCCCTGGCTGTAGCCGACGATGGCGTTGTAGTAGTTGAGCGCCTTGATCGCGGGGTACTGCGCGAGCTGGCTCTGGACGGACCCGTAGAACCACGCCATCCGGCTGGGGGTCGCGGACCGGTACCAGATGCCCCACTCTGCGAGCATCAGCGGCTTGCCGGGATGCACCGTCGTGGCCCAGTCGTACCACCCGCTCCAGCTGTTCTTGACCCGGTTGACCAGGCTGGCGAAGTCGCCGGAGTTGTAGCCGGTGGGGTTGCCGCTGTTGTAGGAGTCGGACGCGATCCAGTCGATGACGTCGTCACCCGGGTACATCTGGGTCCACCAGCTCTGGACCGCGTAGGCGGGGAACCCCTGGTAGATCTGCACGAAGACCGCGTTGGTGGCGCCCTGGGCCTTGAGCCGCAGGATGACGTGACGCACCATCGCGCGGTAGTCGGGGGCCGTCATGCCCGAGCCGGCCGTGGCGTTGACGTAGTGCTCGGGCTCGTGCCAGACGGCGATCATGATGGGGTGGCCGAAGGCCTTGAGGCGGGCGGCCTCGGCGTCGATCCGCGCGTCGGCTGCTCCGGCCGCGGCCGCGGCCCAGGTCAGGTCCATCGCCGGGCGCCAGTTGAGCAGCAGGATGCGGGAGTGGCCGGCCTCGGTGGCCACGGCGACCTCGTACGGGTTCGGGAACTTGTCGTCGTTGGTGTGGTAGCCGTGGACGATGTCGAGGCTGCGGCCGACCAGGCTCTCGAAACCGGCGACCTCGACGTCCTTCGTGGCGTTCTGGGTGCCGGCCGAGGTCTCGGTGTTGGGGGCCGCGCCGAAGAGGGTGCCACAGGTGGGCACGAGCTTGGGCCCGGGCACGCAGGCGGAGCCGGCGCCCGCGGGCGGGACGGTGCTCGTGACGAAGGTGTGGGCAGCCGACGGGCTGGCGCCCTGCGCGGTGAGCGCGGTGGCGCTGCCCTGGGAGGTGAGCGTGAGGGTCAGGGCGAGCAGCCCCAACCCGAGGCCGGCGAGGCGCCCGGATCGGCGGGGGAGTGCAGGAATGCGGGTGGTCGACAGCAGGGAGGGCATCGTGGGGTGCTCCTGGACGAAGGGGCCCGGCCCGTGAGGTGACGGGGGGACCTCGGTGGGGGACTCGGCCGACGTGGGGGGCCTGTCGCTGAGGCTGACGGGAGCACCCGAGCCGGGGGCATGCCGTCGAGATCAGGCTAGCGAATAGTCTGAAATGCGGCAATAGTGCAAAAGGACGAGCGTCAAGCAGGGAGGTTCCGTAGGCCCGCTACCCAACGACGGCGGCGCCCCGACCGGGTGGTCGGGGCGCCGTTCTCGTATGGAGCGGGTCAGGCGTCGGTCGAGACAGGGGTGCGCGTCCGTCGACCCCGGGCGAAGGCGGGGAACCCGTTGGCCCGGCGGACGACGACCCACACGAGAGGTCCGACGAGCAGCGCGGCCAGGAGGATCCAGCCGGTCCCGATGGTGCTGACCCCCAGCAGCTTGAGGGCCGAGGCGAAGAGCACGAAGGCGAGGGCGCGTCGTACGAGGCCGCCCGGGGCCCGCGACGACAGCTGGGCTCCGAGGAGCACGCCGGGGATCGAGCCGATGAGCAGCGATCCCGACAGACCCAGGTTGAAGTCCCCGAAGAAGTAGTGCCCGATGGCAGCCGAGGCCACGAGCGGCACGGCCTGGAGCAGGTCGGTGCCCACGAGCGAGCTGGCCTTCAGCGTGGGGTAGAGCGCCATGAGGGCGATGATGATCAGCGAGCCCGACCCGACCGACGTCAGGCCGACGGTGAGCCCACCGATCGCGCCGACCAGGATCGTCCACCCCTTGCGGACCACCACCTGCGGGCGCTCCTGTGACAGCGGTGAGGCGCTGCCGTCGGAGTTGCGTGCGCGCTCGAGCAGGCGCAGGTAGGCCCGCACGATCAGGCCAGCGGCAGCCAGGAGCAGGGCGACGCCCAGCGCGGTCTGCACCGTGCTCTGCACCTGCTTCCCGTTGCCGAGGAGCTTCAGCAGGATCACGCCGGCGAAGGCCGTGGGTATCGACCCGACGCACAGCCACTTGACCAGGTCGAGGTTGACCGTGCCCCGGCGCAGGTGCACGAGCGAGCCAAAGGGCTTCATCACGGCCGCGGCGACGAGGTCGCTGCTGACGGCCGTGAGCGGGGGGATGCCGAAGAAGAGGACGAGCACCGGTGTCATCAGGGCGCCTCCGCCCATCCCGGTCAGACCCACGACGATGCCGATGCCGAAGCACGCGGCGGTGAGGAGCCAGTCGATGTTCATTGGCTGAGCCATCCCTTCTCGACAAGCAGACGGAGCACCTCGTCGAGGGACTCATGGAGGGTGCGGCCGGTGGTGTCGACGACGAGCTGGGCGTCCGTGGGCACCTCGTACGGGGAGGAGATGCCCGTGAAGTCGGGGATCTCGCCCGCCCTGGCCCGGGCGTAGAGGCCCTTGCGGTCGCGTCGCTCGCACTCCTCCAGCGGGGTGGCGACGTGGATGAGGACGAAGTCGGCGCCGCTTCTCTCGACCATGGCCCGCACCGCGGCCCGGGTCTCGGCGAAGGGGGCGATCGGGGCGCAGACCGCCATCCCGTGGTGCCGTGCGATCTCGGCGGCGACGTAGCCGATCCGGCGGATGTTGAGGTCGCGCCCGGCGCGGTCGAAGCCGAGGCCGGCCGACAGCATGGTGCGCACGACGTCACCGTCGAGCAGGGTGACGGTGCGGCGGCTGCGGGTGCGGACGTGCTCGACCAGGGCCTCGGCCAGGCTGGACTTGCCCGAGCCGGACAGCCCGGTGAGGAAGACGACGACGCCCCGACGCGCGACCGGAGGCCGCCAGGCCGACAGGGCGTCGATCCCACCGGGCTCGAGGGCGGCGACGCCACGCCCGTCGAGCACCTCGTCCCGGACGAGGTCCCACGCGGGGTCGTCGGCAGCGAGGGAGAGTGGAGCAGTGCCGACCAGCTCGCCGTAGGCGGCAAGAAGCAGCGGCTCGGCCGCGGGGCCGCGCCAGTGGAGGGGGGCAGCGACGACCTCGACCGCGACGTCGTCCGCGCTGACGGAGCGAGCCACGTCGAGCAGGACGTCACCGGGGATCCCGTCGGGGCTCGGGCCGTGCGGTACGACGAGCCGCAAGGGTCGTGGGAGGTCGACCAGCTCACCCCGCAGGAGCGGGCGACGGACGACCACCACGGCACCGGCGGCCGGTGCGGCCCAGGCCCGGGGTGCCTCGCTGGAGGCGGCGACGGGACGCAGGGTCCCCGCGACGACTCCGCCGCCCACGGGGCGGACGTCAGCGAGCAGCGCCACCGGCAGGGCGGTGGGGTCGGTGAGGACGAGCGCCCCACCCTCCTCGGCGTCGGCGTCGGCGTCGGCGTCGGCGACCACGAGCTCGACCAGACCGTCGGCCCGGGTCGCCACCTCGGGACCGGACCCCAGCCGACCCCACGGCAGTCCGGCTCCGGCCAGCGCCAGCCGTGCGTCGTCGGCGACGGCGCCCTCGACGCCGACATGGGTCAGGCCGGTGAGAGCGACGCTGCCAGAGTCAGCTGGGGGGGAGTTCACGCGCAGGGTCCTCTTGGATCGATCTAGGAGTGAAGGGAGCAGCTGAAGCCCCTCGGTCGGGGCAGTCGTGCTCAGCCCATCTGGGTCAAAGTGTGCTGGATGGGGTCGGGGGCTGTCCGGCGAATGAGCAAACTTGACCTCGCCGATGGGATTACCGGGGATCGGCCCCCCACAGCACCGTGGGAGTGGCGCGTACGCTCGTACCCGATGTCTACCACTGCCCGCTACCCGGCACGCACCGACCCGGACCCCGCCGCCGCACCATCCGCCCTGAGAGCCGGCGCTCCCGACCCGCGGTCGGACCGGAGGCTCGCGCCCCTCGCGCACGCCTGGACGACGTCGGGCCCGGTGCAGGCGGTACTCGATGCCTCCGCGGCCCGCGCCCCCGACGTCGAGATCACCGTCGTGGCCGGGGCCCGTGCGCCTCTCGTCACCCTCCTCGCCGGCGGAACGCGCGGCTGGCGGGCGCCCCTGCTCGTCGTCACGGCGACGACCCGCGAGGCCGAGGACCTCGAGTCCGCCCTGGGTTGCTTCCTCGGCCCGGACGCGGTCGCGACCTTCCCCAGCTGGGAGACGCTGCCGCACGAGCGGCTGAGCCCGCGGTCCGACACGGTCGGGCGCCGGCTCGCGGTGCTGCGGCGACTGGCGCACCCCGACCCGCTCGACGCGTCGTACGGACCGCTGCAGGTGGTCGTCGCCCCGGTGCGCTCCGTGCTGCAGCCGGTCGTCAGCGGGCTCGGCGACCTCGTCCCCGTCACCCTGAGGGCCGGCGAGGAGCGGGCTCTCGACGACGTCGTCGACGCCCTCGCCGCCGCCGCCTACACGCGCACCGACCTCGTCGAGAAGCGCGGCGAGTTCGCCGTGCGCGGCGGCATCCTCGACGTCTTCCCGCCCACCGAGGAGCACCCGGTGCGGGTGGAGTTCTGGGGCGACACCGTTGAGGAGGTGCGCTGGTTCAAGGTCGCCGACCAGCGCAGCCTCGAGATCGCCGAGCACGGGCTCTGGGCGCCGCCCTGCCGCGAGATGCTGCTCACCGACTCGGTGCGGGAGCGGGCCCGGGCGCTGGCCGCCGACCTGCCCGGGGTCAGCGACATGCTGCTGAAGATGGCTGAGGGCATCGCCGTCGAGGGTATGGAGAGCCTCGCTCCCGCCCTCGTCGACGAGATGGTGCCGTTGCTGGACGCCTTCCCGCCGACGTCGCTGGTCGTGGTCAGCGACCCGGAGCGGGTGCGCACCCGGGCGCACGACCTCGTGGCCACGAGCACCGAGTTCCTCGAGGCGAGCTGGGTCGGGGCCTCCGCCGGCAGTGCCGCCGCACCCGTCGACCTGCAGTCGCTGCTCGGCACGGCGTCCTACTGGCCGCTTGCCCAGCTGCGCGAGCACGCGCTCGCCGCCGGGCGGCCGTGGTGGACGCTCACCGGTTTCGTCACCGACACCGACCTCCCCGATCTCGGTGTCGAGGGTGACGGTGACGACGTGGTCGGCATCTCGCTGGGGTTGCGCGAGGTCGAGCCCTTCCGGGGTGACACCGACGCGGCGGTGACCGCGCTGCGCGGGTGGGTCGAGCAGGGGTGGCGGGTCGTCGTCGTCACCGACGGTGCGGGGCTCGCCCGCCGGGTGCACGAGGTGCTGGGTGACGCCGGCCTGCCGGCGACGCTCGACCCCCTGGGCGACGAGCTCGCGGTCGGCCTGGTGCACGTGACCACCGGCTCGCTCGGGCGCGGGTTCGTTGACGAGGGCCAGCGGCTCGTCGTCGTCACCGAGACCGACCTCACCGGGCAGCCCGGTCAGGCCGGGTCGACCAAGGACATGCGCAAGATGCCGTCGCGGCGACGCAACCAGGTCGACCCCCTCCAGCTGCGCCCGGGCGACCACGTCGTCCACGAGCAGCACGGAGTGGGGCGCTTCGTCGAGATGATGCAGCGCACCGTGGGCGGGGCCACGCGCGAGTACCTCGTGCTGGAGTACGCCCCCGGCAAGCGGGGGCAGCCCGGTGACCGGCTCTTCGTGCCGACCGACCAGCTCGACCAGATCACGAAGTACGTCGGTGGTGAGGCGCCGGCGCTCAACAAGATGGGCGGCTCCGACTGGCACAAGACCAAGTCGCGGGCCAAGCGCTACGTCAAGCAGATCGCCGGCGACCTCATCCGGCTCTACAGCGCCCGGATGGCCACGCAGGGGCACGCCTTCGGCCCCGACACCCCGTGGCAGCGCGAGCTCGAGGACGCGTTTTCCTTCGCCGAGACGCCCGACCAGCTCTCGACCATCGACGAGGTCAAGGCCGACATGGAGAAGGAGGTCCCGATGGACCGCCTGATCTGCGGCGACGTCGGCTACGGCAAGACCGAGATCGCGGTGCGCGCGGCCTTCAAGGCCGTCCAGGACGGCAAGCAGGTGGCGGTGCTGGTGCCGACGACGCTCCTGGTCTCGCAGCACTTCTCGACCTTCAGCGACCGCTACGCGCCGTTCCCCGTGGTCGTGCGGTCGCTGTCGCGCTTCCAGGGCGACAAGGAGGCCAAGGAGGTGCTCGAGGGGCTCGCCAACGGCTCCGTGGACGTCGTCATCGGCACCCACCGGCTGCTGTCGGCGGAGGTGAAGTTCAAGGACCTCGGTCTCGTCGTCGTCGACGAGGAGCAGCGCTTCGGCGTCGAGCACAAGGAGCAGCTGAAGTCGATGCGCACCGCGGTCGACGTGCTCTCGATGTCGGCGACCCCCATCCCGCGCACCCTCGAGATGGCGGTCACCGGCATCCGCGAGATGTCGACGCTGCTCACCCCGCCCGAGGAGCGCCACCCGGTGCTGACCTACGTCGGTGGCTACGAGGAGAAGCAGATCGTGGCCGCCGTCCGGCGCGAGCTGCTGCGCGACGGCCAGGTCTTCTTCGTGCACAACCGCGTGAGCTCGATCGAGCGGGCCGCGTCACGGCTGCGCGAGCTCGTGCCCGAGGCGCGGATCGCCACGGCCCACGGGCAGATGGGCGAGCACCGCCTCGAGAAGGTCGTGCAGGACTTCTGGGAGCGCCGGTTCGACGTCATCGTCTGCACGACGATCGTCGAGACGGGGCTCGACATCTCCAACGCCAACACCCTCATCGTCGAGCGGGCCGACGCCTTCGGCCTTAGCCAGCTGCACCAGCTGCGTGGGCGGGTCGGTCGCGGGCGCGAGCGGGCGTACGCCTACTTCCTCTACCAGCCGGAGAAGCCGCTCACCGAGCTGGCCCACGACCGCCTGATGACCATCCAGAGCCACACCGACCTCGGCGCCGGCATGCAGGTGGCCATGAAGGACCTCGAGATCCGCGGGGCGGGCAACCTCCTCGGGGGCGAGCAGTCCGGGCACATCGCGGGGGTCGGCTTCGACCTCTACATCCGGCTGGTCGGTGAGGCCGTCGCCGACTTCCGCGGCGAGAGCAACGACTCGCCGGCCGAGATCAAGATCGAGCTGCCGGTCGACGCGCACCTGCCGCACGACTACATCCCGGGAGAGCGGCTGCGGCTCGAGGCCTACAAGAAGCTCGCCGCCGTGGTCGACGAGGCCCAGGTCGTCGAGATCGAGGCCGAGCTGCGCGACCGGTACGGCGCCCCGCCGACCCCGGCCCTGACCCTGCTCGACGTCGCCCGGCTGCGCACCGTCGCCCGGGCCGCGGGCATCGGCGACATCGCGGTGCAGGGTCGGACGGTGCGCTTCGGGCCGGCCCTGCTGCGCGAGAGCCAACAGCTGCGGCTGATGCGGCTCTACCCCGGCACGATCGTCAAGGACGCCCTCCACACGCTGCTCGTCCCGCACCCGATGACCGCCCGGGTCGCGGGCAAGCCGCTTCGTGACGACGCGATCCTGCGCTGGGCCACCGAGCTCCTGCGGGCCGTCCTGCTCGACGCCATCGCCTCGGGAGCGCGGGCCGCGCAGGCGCAGGGGGCCCGATGAGCACGGTCGTGGCCGGAGGCGGCACAATGGGGCCAGTTCCGGCCCACCCGGCCCCCGGCCCGCCCCTGCGGAAGGACCCCTTCATGCTGACCACGCGCCCGAGCGCAGGTCGCGCACTCGTCACCGGCCTGATCGCAGCCGCCGCTGCCGCAGGGCTGACCGCGTGCGGCACCGTCGACAAGATGCAGTCCGCGGCCGTGGTCAATGGCTCCCGGGTGAGCACCGAGGACCTAGCGACGGCGACCCGGCAGTACAACGCCGCGTTCCCCCCGACCGGAGGGAATCCTGCGGCCAGCGAGCAGGTCGTCCTCCCCTACCTGATCGACGCCAAGATCATCGGCCCGTGGGCGGCCCGCACCGGGGGGTGGAAGCCGGATGCGCGCTTCGCCGCGGGGCTGGCCGCCGTGCCCGGTGCCGCGTCCTCCACCCGTGACCTGCTGGAGGCCGCGACGGTCCTGGCCGCGCACGCGCAGGGGCAGCTCCCGGCCGAGGCTGCTGCCGCACTCGATGCCGACCTGAAGGCGGCGAAGGTCGAGGTCTCACCGCGTTACGGCACCTTCGACGCGACCTTCAACCCGGCCGCGGCGCCCACGCTGACCGCGCTGACCCCCAACTGGCTCAAGCCCGGCAGCAGCAACCCGGCCGCGACGGCGCCAGCGGCCCCGCAGCAGTGACCGCGTGAGCGCGGGCCGACTCACCCTGCTGCTCACCAGCCCGCGCGTGCCCGCGGGAGTCCTCACCCGCGACGCGTGGACGGCGCTCGACGAGGCGGACGTCGTGCTCGGCAGGAGCGACGACCCCCAGGTCGAGGCGCTCGAGCAGGTGGGGGTGCCGGTCACCGGCCTCCTCGATGCCGGCCCGCCGTCGACGGCACGGACCCTTGTCACGGCTGCCGCCGGGCAGGCGGTGGTCTGGGTGGGGTCCGCCGACGGAGACCCCGGGCTCACCGACGCCGTCGCCTCCGAGGTGTCCCGGCTGCCGACGCCGCCCCCCGTCGAGGTCGTCGTCGGGTCGTACGACGCCCCGGGGTCCCGTCTGCTCGACCTCGTCGCCGTGATGGACCGGCTGCGGTCGCCCGGCGGCTGTCCCTGGGATGCGCAGCAGACCCACGTGTCGCTCGTGCCCTACCTCCTCGAAGAGGCCCATGAGGCAGTGGAGGCGATCGAGTCGGGTGACCGCGCGCACCTGCGCGAAGAGCTCGGCGACGTGCTGCTGCAGGTCGCCTTCCACGCCCGCGTGGGGGAGGAGCACCCCACCGACCCCTTCGACATCGACGACGTGGCGGCCGGCATCGTCGCCAAGCTCGTCCGGCGCCATCCCCACGTGTTCGCCGGCGGCCCCGACGGCGAGCTCGCCGACGCCGCCGGTGTCGAGGCGGTGGAGGCGAGCTGGGAGACGATCAAGGCGGCCGAGAAGACCGCGTCAGGGGTGACTCCCGGGCTGCTCGACGGCATCCCGGACAGCATGCCCTCGCTCGCCCGCGCGACGAAGATCGTCCAGCGGGTGCGTCGGTCCGGCCGCGAGGACGCCCTCGAGGCAGCCCTTCCGCAGGGCGGGGAGACGCCCGTCGAGTCGGCCGGTCGCGAGCTGCTCGCCTTGGTCGCCCGCTGGCAGCAGCAGGGAGTTGACCCCGAGGCCGCGCTCCGTGGCGCCCTGCGAGAGGTCGCCGCCCGGCTGTGAGGCCGGGAGCGGCCGTCGCTGCAGCTGCCGCCGTGGCGGCGGCGGCGCGGCGGTCAGCGAGCGGTCGAGCGGGTCCAGGTCTGGCTCCAGCCGAGCATCGAGGCGAGCTGCTCGTTCGGTCCGGCGAAGGACTCGTCGAGGCGGTGACGGAGCTCGGGGGTCAGCTGGGTGTGCTCGTCGTCGTCCCAGTGGTTGGTGCGGCGGAACACGATGCTGGGGTCGGGGCCGAGGCCCACCTGGGCGAAGAGCGGGTTCAGGACGGTCTCGGGGTCGCTGAAGAGGTCTTCGGAGCGGATCACGTGGAGGCGCTCGGGGGGGATGTGGTCGTACCACCGGTGCAGGTGCTCGGGATAGCGCCCGCGGTGCATGTAGCTGGCGTTACGCATCAGGGCGAACCCTCGGCGGGTCTCGATGCCCAGGCGCCGGGCCCGTTCGAGCCTCTCGGGCTCGGCGTCCAGGGCGTCGGCGAAGCTCAGGGGCTCGATACCGTGCTCGAGGTTGTGCAGGTAGTGCGAGTAGGCGCGCTCGGTCGGGTTGCGCAGCATGGCCACGAAGTGGGCCTCGGGCAGCTCGGCGGCGGCGCGCTGCGGGACCCTGGGGTCGATGAGGTAGAGCGGGCTCGCCTCGACCGTGATCTGGCCTCGGGCGAGCGCCGGGAAGTTGCCGCGGTACCACTGCTGCCCGCGCCCGTAGTACAGCGAGAAGTAGTTGAGCTCCTTGGAGAGGGGCTCGACGACCTGGTGGTGGGAGCAGAGGTAGCGGAACAGCGAGGTGGTGCCCCCGCGCTGGACGCCGGTGACGACGATGGTCGGCAGCGTGCCCTCGACCCCTGGGGTGACCTGACGCAGCCAGGCGTGACCCATGGTGACCGTGTGCTTCGCGGCATCGACGTACCGTCGCCGGACAGCACCGCGTCGAGGGTTGGGCATGCCTTGCCTTCCGGTCACGAAGGTCGGGTTCGTCGGACGGGCCCCCCCGGGCCACTGCCATGGACGATAGCAGCGGGGACAAGGTGTCGAAGTCGTAACGCCGGAGGGTTGTGCCACCTGAGCGTGAACGGGGGGTGAAGACTTCGCACGATTGCCACAGATGAAGGGTTTTTATCCTATTAGTCCGCTTCTCTCCTGGGTCGTCGCTTGTCGGGTGGGGCGGCAGACGACGAGAAGGTACCTGCCGCCGAGCGGCAGGTACCTTCTCGCGCACGCGGGTGGGTCAGGCAAGGACCCGTGATCGGTGGAGGCTAGTGCATGGCGGCGGCGCGCCAGGCGGTCATCGACCCGGCGTCGGTGAAGCGCCACTGGTCGCCGGAGGCCAGGTCGGTCGAGAACCAGTACGCCCAGACGCGAGCGGTCGTGGTCGGCAGCCAGGCGGCGTCCACCTTGATGGTCTGGGCTCGGGCGGCCGCGACGGCGGGATCGAAGGCGGCGCCCTTGCGGATGACCCCCCGACCGTACTCGGTGAACCCGTCCCAGGCCTTGCCCTTGGCGGCGAGGAGCGCGCGGTAGCGGGTCAGGCGCGGCTCGGTCGCCGCGGGCACGATGGTCCGTGCGGTGGGGAGGTAGGAGTCGGCGTAGTTGCGGTCCTGCTTGGTCGGGATGAATGAACCGGAGTAGCCGTGCCCGGCCGTGGCGTACTGGTACATGCCGGCGATGAAGGCGACCGGGATCTTCGAGTTCGCCGCGTGGATCAGGTTGGCCTGCTTGTCGAACACCGAGGTGAACAGGGCGCCGGTCGTGAAGTCGGCCTCGGG
>JBBRNQ010000020.1:0-49431 GCA_038230235.1 Actinomycetales bacterium | reverse complement strand
GGACCGCGCAGAGTTCTACGTCCCGTGGGTGCAGAACCGCGGCAACGTCAACCAGCTGTTCCTCGGCACCTACCGGCTCTACCGCACCGACAACGCGGAGACCCCGGCGGCCGGCGACGTCGCCTGGAAGCCGGTCAGCGGCGACCTCACGACCGGATGTGCCCAGACCGCCCCCAACGGCGCCCGGGGGTGCCTCATCTCGGCGATCGGGGTCGCGGACGGTGGCGACGGAGCCTGGGTCGGCACCGACGACGGTGTCCTCTCGGTCAGCCCTGACGCGGTGACCAGCAGCTCACCGAAGTGGACGCGGGTCGGTCGTGGCGTGCTGCCCAACCGTCCCGTCCAGGACATCGCTGTCGACAGGTCCGACTACCGGATCGCCTACATCTCCTACGGGGGCTTCTCGGCGGCGACACCCAAGCACCGCGGCCAGGTGTTCAGCACGACCGACGGGGGCCTCACCTTCACCGACGTCACGGCCAACCTGCCCGACATCCCCATCAACAGCCTGCAGATCGACCCGTCCGACCACCGGATCGTCTACGTGGGGTCCGACGCCGGCACCTTCGTCACGACCAACGCCGGCCGCAGCTACCACCGCCTCGGTCGCGGCATCCCCCAGGTCGCCATCGACCAGCTCGACTACGACGCCACGAACGGGGTGCTCCTCGCCTCCACCCACGGTCGGGGCGCCTACACGCTGGCCAACAGGGGCAAGTCACCGGCTCTCGTGGTCTCCACGAGCGACCCGGGCACCCCCGTGGGCCCGGCCAGCACCGTCGCCTACACCGTCACGGTGAAGAACATCGGCAACGGCTTCGCGCAGGACGTGTCGATCGTCGACCCGCTTCCTGCCGGCACCACCTTCCAGTCGGCCGACCAGGGAGGCAGGCTCGCAGGCACCACCGTCCGGTGGAGCGGACTGAGGATCCCTGCGGGAGGGCAGAAGCAGGTGCACCTTCGAGTGCAGATCTCGCCCTCGCTCCCACGATCGGTCAAGACCATCGTCAACGACGGCATCGTCGTGCGCACCTCCGAGGGGGTGTCCACGACGGGCAGCCCGCACGTCACGCCGATCGCCCCGGCACATGCCGTGGTGGTGGCTCCGCTCGAGCAGTCCGGTGGTGCCAAGGTCGGTGAGTCGGTCCGCTACCACCTGACCGTCACCAACCGGGGCTACCAGCCCGACAGCTTCACACTGGTGTCCTCGGGTGCGTGGAAGACGACGGCCCTCGACACCACCTGCACGACGCCCATGACCGCCACGGCGCCGATCCAGGCCGGCGCCAGTGCCGATGTCTGCCTCGAGGTGGCGGTGCCGGCCCTCGCGGCCAACGACGTGAGGGACACCGAGACGGTGAACGCCGTGTCGGTGGCCGACCCCGTGGTCGAGGCAACAGCGTCCCTGACGACCGTCGCCGTGGCCTCGGACAACCTGCTGGTCGACGGCGACGGCAACATCCCGGACACGTCGTCCTTCTACAAGACCGCCATGGGTTCGCGCACCTATGGCTACTGGGACCTCGCGGCCGACCAGAACCTTCCGCAGACCTACCTCACGGCGCACAAGAACGTCGTGTGGTGGACGGGCAACAGCTATCCCGGGCCGGTCTCGCCGTACGAGAGCGAGCTGTCGGCGTTCCTCGACGGTGGCGGTCGCCTGATGCTGTCCGGCCAGGACGTCCTCGACCAGGCGGCGGGGACGACGGCGTTCGTGAAGAACTACCTGCACGTCGCCTGGGACGGGTCCGAACGGCAGAACGACCAGGCCACGACCAGCGTCAAGGCCGCCCCCGGCAGCCCGGTGACCGCCGGTCTCGGCACGGTGGTGCTCGACCACACCGTCCTCAACGCGAACTTCGAGGACCAGGTCACGCCCATCGCCCCGGGAGCGGCAGCGTTCTCCGACGACCGTGGCCAGACCGACGCCCTGACGGTCGCCACCGGTGGCTACAAGGTGCTGTTCGCCGCCTTCCCCGTGGAGGCGTTCGGCACGGCCGCCAACAAGGCGACCCTGGTGGACAACACCCTCACCTGGTTCTCCGCGCCCTGAGGCCGCTGCGCCATGCCTCCTGCACCTCTGGGTGCAGGAGGCACGGGCGGGCGGGGAACGAGCCCGGCTACTCGGGTCGGCGCAGGTCGAAGCGGTGCTCCTCGCTGATGCCGTAGTAGGCGCTCGGACCTCCGGCCCGCAGCACCGGCTCGGCGAGGGCGGTCTGGTAGACCCCGTCGACGAGGTACCGGTCGTCGATGTGCACCCCCACGACCTCGCCGATCGTCAGCCAGGCACCGACCCCCGCACCGTGGGTGTCGGTGAGCTCGACGACCTGCGTCACGCGGCACTCGAAGCTGACCGGGGCCGCAGCCACCCGGGGGGCCGCGATCTCCACGCAGTCGGCGGCCTCGACCCCGGCCACCTCGAACTCGTCGACGTCGTGCATCGTCGAGGTCGCGTTCATCTTCTCGGCCAGACTGCGGGTGACGAGGTTCCACGAGAACTCGCGCGTCTGCTCGAGGTTCGTGACGCTGTGCTTGTGCCCGACGCTCGAGAAGCCCACCAGCGGGGGCCGGTAGTTGAAGCCGTTGAAGAAGCTGTACGGCGCGAGGTTGCGCACCCCCTGCGGTGAGAGGGTCCCGATCCAGCCGATCGGCCGGGGGCCGACGATCGCGTTGAACGGGTCGTGCGGGAGCCGGTGTCCCTCGGAGGGCCGGTAGAAGTGCTCGCTCATGAGCCTAGGCAACCAGATGCCGGGCCCGTCGTCAGCAGCAGGAGCGCGTCGCGGGCGCGGGTCGGCCCCGGACCTCGGGAACCCCTGACGTAGATTGACGTCCATGTCCGCAGCGGAACGGTATGCCGCCGCCAAGGCCCGGGCGAAGCACGAGGGGAGCGAGCTGGCGCGCTTCGCGACCGGGCTCGACTTCCCCCTCGACGACTTCCAGGACCATGCCGCTCGATCCCTCGAGGCGGGCCGGGGGGTGCTGGTGGCCGCGCCGACAGGGGCAGGCAAGACGATCGTGGGGGAGTTCGCCGTCCACCTCGCCCTGGCCCAGGGCCGAAAGGCGTTCTACACCACGCCGATCAAGGCTCTGTCGAACCAGAAGTACGCCGACCTCAGCCGCCGCTACGGTGCCCAGAACGTCGGCCTCCTCACCGGTGACTCGTCCGTCAACGGAGAGGCCCCGATCGTCGTCATGACGACCGAGGTGCTGCGCAACATGATGTACTCCGGCTCCACCACCCTCCAGGGCCTGGGCTACGTCGTGATGGACGAGGTGCACTACCTGGCCGACCGCTTCCGTGGTGCGGTGTGGGAGGAGGTCATCATCCACCTGCCCCCCGACGTGCTCGTCGTCTCGCTGTCGGCGACGGTCTCGAACGCCGAGGAGTTCGGTGCCTGGCTGAGCGAGGTCCGCGGCGACGTCGACATCATCGTGTCGGAGCACCGACCGGTCCCCCTGTGGCAGCACATGATGGTCGGACGGCAGATGCACGACCTCTTCGTCGACGAGGTCTTCGACCCGGCCAACGCCGAGGGCGGGCGTGCCGAACGCTTGCGCCAGGAGGCGCCCGTGCGGGTCAGCCCCGACCTCCTCGCCGCCATCGGCGACCAGTCCCGCCGCCGCGACGACCAGGCCGGCTGGCAGCGCAGCGGGGGACAGGGCAACCAGGTCCGAGCCGGCCGCGGAGGCCCCCGCGGCCGCGGACCGGAAGGCGGGACCGATGGCCGTGGACTGGCACGGACGACAGGAGGTGGGCGCTTCGGCGGCGGTCCGTCACGGGCCGACGTGATCGGCCGGCTGGAGCGCGACGGACTGCTCCCGGCCATCACGTTCATCTTCAGCCGGGTCGGCTGCGAGGCGGCCGTGGGCCAGCTCCTCCAGCACAACGTGCGCCTCGTCGACGACAGCGAGGGGCAGCGGATCCGCCGGCTCGTCGAGGACCGCGTGTCGGCCCTCGCCGAGGAGGACCTCACCGTGCTCGGCTACTGGGACTTCGTCGACGGGCTGAGCCGCGGGTTCGCCGCCCACCACGCGGGCATGCTGCCGACCTTCCGCGAGATCGTCGAGGAGCTCTTCACCGCGGGCCGCATCAAGGCCGTCTTCGCCACCGAGACCCTCGCCCTCGGGATCAACATGCCAGCCCGCACGGTCGTGCTCGAGCGGCTCGTGAAGTACAACGGCGAGGCCCACGTCGACATCACCCCGGCGGAGTACACCCAGCTCACCGGCCGCGCCGGCCGGCGGGGGATCGACATCGAGGGGCATGCGGTGGTGCTGTGGAACCGCGGCCTCGACCCGGTGGCCGTCGCCGGGTTGGCCTCCACCCGCACCTACCCCCTGCGCTCGAGCTTCCGTCCCACCTACAACATGGCCGTCAACCTCGTGGCGCAGTTCGGCCGGGTGCGGGCGGCGAGCATCCTCGAGACCTCGTTCGCCCAGTTCCAGGCCGACCGCGCTGTCGTGGGCTTCGTCCGCACCATCCGGGGGCACGAGGAGGCCCTGGCGGGCTACGCCGAGGCGATGACCTGCCACCTCGGCGACTTCGCCGAGTACGCAGCCATCCGGCACGAGATCCGCACCCTCGAGAAGGACGGCTCGCGGGCCCGGGCCGCGAGCACCCGCACCGAGGCCGCGCTGAGCCTCGAGCAGCTCAAGGTGGGCGACGTCATCGCCGTGCCCGCGGGGCGTCGACCCGGGTGGGCCGTGGTCGTGCAGGCCAACCGCGGGGGCAAGGGCGAGACGGCCAGCCCGGCCGTCGTGACCGAGGACCACCAGCTGAGACGGCTGACCGTGGTCGACGTGCCCGTCCCCGTCGAGCCGGTGACCACGATGCGGCTGCCCAAGAGCTTCAACGCCCGCAGTGCGAAGTCCCGACGCGAGCTCGCGGCGACGCTGCGGGTCGCCGTACCCCAGGCTCCGCCACCACGGCTCGGGCGCCCCGGCACCAGTGCGGCCGAGCAGGCGGAGGTCGAGGCCCTGCGCCGTCGCCTGCGGTCTCACCCGTGCCACCAGTGCCCCGACCGGGAGGACCACGCCCGGTGGGCCGAGCGGTGGTGGCGTCTGACCCGGGAGACCGACGGGCTGAGGCGCAAGGTCGACGGCCGGACCAACTCGGTGGCCAAGACCTTCGACCGCATCTGCGACCTCCTCACCGGGCTGGGCTACCTCGATGAGCGCGGCACCGCGGTCACCGAGCAGGGGGCCCGCCTGCGTCGCCTCTACAGCGAGAAGGACCTCGTCGCCGCCGAGTGCCTGCGGCACGGTGTCTGGGCGCGGCTCGACCCGGCCGGTCTGGCCGCCGTCGTCTCGACGCTGGTGCACGAGCCGCGCCGCGACGAGGGAGAGATCGCCCCGCGCCTGCCGACCGACGACGTCGCCGAGGCCTGGCACGAGATGGTCGCCATCTGGAGCCGGCTCGAGGACGCCGAGCAGGAGCACGCCCTGCCTTCGACCGGTGCCCCCGACGCGGGCATCGCCTGGATGGTCCATCGTTGGGCGAGCGGCGCCCGGCTCGAGGTGGTGCTGCGAGACAGCGGCATCGCGGCCGGTGACTTCGTGCGCCGCTGCAAGCAGATCGTCGACCTGCTCGACCAGGTCGCCGGCGCTGCCCCGACGAGCCAGCTCGCCACCACGGCCCGCCGCGCCGTCGACGGCGTCATGCGCGGGGTCGTCGCCGCCGACCGCGTCGACTGACCGGGGCTCGACCGGGGGGCCCCGCCTACCGGCCCGGCCCGGGCCGGCGCAGGGGCCACCCACCCCCCGTCGGTCACTCGCGGAAGTCTCCTGCGGCCACCCGCAGGGTGCGCAAGAGGGTGAAGCCCGCCCGCTGGTCGTCCTCCGCGAGGCCGGGGACGCCGAAGTCGGCGGCCGTCAGGGTGTCGGTGGCGCGCTGTACGACGTCCTTGCCCTCCGGGGTCAGCGACGCGAAGACCCGCCGTCGGTCGACGTCGTCGGTGGTGCGCGCCACGAGTCCCGCGGCGACCAGCCGGTCGATGGCGTTGGTGACGGAGGTGGGATGCACCTGGAGGCGCTGGCCGATCTTGCTCAACGGAAGACGGCCCTCCCGGCTGAAGGCGATGAGGACGAGCACCTCGTAGCGGGCGAAGGTGATGTTGTAGGGCTTCAGCGCCGCGTCCAGGGTGGACAGGAGGATCTGCTGGGCCCGCATCACCGACGTGACGAACCGCATGGCCGTGGAGTCACCGAAGCGCTCGTCCCAGAGGTCCCCGGCACGGGCGATCGGATCGAAGGGCAGGCCCGGCTCGACTGGCATGGGGAGATGGTAGCCAACTATTAGTTGGATGTCCTACTATCGGTCTACCGACTACGCCCGAGCGAGGAACCCATGACGCAGGTCGACCCACAGCCCAAGGCACCGCAGCCGCCCACGCACCCGGTCCGCTTCGTCACGGCGTCCGCGTTGTTCGACGGGCACGACGCCTCGATCAACATCATGCGGCGGATCCTCCAGTCGCAGGGAGCCGAGGTCGTGCACCTCGGGCACAACCGCTCCGTGCGCGAGGTCGTCGACGCGGCGCTGGAGGAGGACGTGCAGGGGGTCGCGGTCAGCTCCTACCAGGGCGGCCACGTGGAGTTCTTCGAGTACCTCGTGGAGTCGCTGCGCGAGCAGGGAGCCGGGCACGTGAAGGTCTTCGGCGGGGGCGGCGGGGTGATCGTGCCGGAGGAGATCGCGCGGCTGCGTGAGTCGGGGGTGACCATCTACTCGCCGCAGGACGGGCAGCGGATGGGGCTGGTCGGCATGGTGGCCGACATGGTCCACCAGTGCGACACCGACCTGTGGAGCGACGCGCCGACATCGGTCGAGGCCGTCCTCTCCGGCGACCGCACGGCCCTGGCGCGCGCCGTGACCGGCGCGCAGGCCGGGTCGCTCGACGACACCTTCCTCGACCGGGTCCGCGACGCCGCGGGCCGCGCGACCACCCGGGTGCTCGGCATCACGGGCACCGGGGGCTCGGGCAAGTCCTCGCTCACCGACGAGATCGTGCGGAGGTTCCGGGTCGACCAGCAGGACAAGCTGCGGATCGCAGTCGTCGCGATCGACCCCACCCGACGCAAGGGTGGAGGAGCCCTGCTCGGCGACCGCATCCGGATGAACTCCCTCGACGGTGACCGGGTCTGGTTCCGCTCCCTCGCCACGCGGGAGGGGCGCGAGGTGCCGCCATGCCTGCCCGACGTGCTCGACCTGGTGAAGGCGGCCGGCTACGACCTCGTCATCGTCGAGACCCCCGGCATCGGCCAGGGGGACGCCGCGATCGTGCCCTACGTCGACCACTCGATGTACGTCATGACACCGGAGTTCGGAGCGGCCTCCCAGCTCGAGAAGATCGACATGCTCGACTTCGCCGACGTCGTCGCGATCAACAAGTTCGAGCGGCGCGGGGCCAAGGACGCGCTGCGCGACGTCGGCCGCCAGCTCGTGCGCAACCGCGAGGCCTTCGGTCAGCGCCCGGAGGACATGCCCGTCTTCGGCACCTCCGCCGCCACCTTCAACGACGACGGCGTTACCGCGCTCTACCAGCACCTCACCGCCATGCTCGGGCAGGAAGGACTGCCCCTCGGCGAGGGAACCCTGGGTCACGTCGACGTGCGCCACTCCAGCGGGTCGGCCCACGTCGTGCCGCCGGAGCGCGTGCGCTACCTGGCCGAGATCGCCGAGACCGTCCGCGGCTACCACGGCGAGACCTCCCGTCTCGTTTCCGTGGCCACCCGCGCCCAGCGCCTGCGCGCCGTCGCCGACGAGCTGGTGGCCGACGACGCCACCGGCGCGGACGAGGTGGCCCGGCGGGCCGAGGCGTCGTACGACGACCTGCCCCGCGAGACCCGCACCCAGCTCAGCGGATGGGCCGACGTCGTGGAGTCGTACTCCGGTCTCGAGCAGGTGGTCACCGTGCGCGACAAGGAGATCCACACGACGCTGCGGCGCCAGTCGTTATCCGGGACGATGATTCCCAGAGTGAGTCTTCCCCGTTTCACCGACCACGGTGAGCTGGTCTCCTTCCTGCGCCGTGAGGGTCTGCCCGGGGTCTTCCCCTTCACCGCAGGCGTGTTCAAGTTCAAGCGCGAGGGCGAGGACCCGGCCCGCATGTTCGCCGGGGAGGGTGACCCTTTCCGCACCAACAAGCGTTTCCACCTGCTCTCGGAGGGGCAGCCGGCCACCCGGTTGTCCACCGCCTTCGACTCCGTCACCCTCTACGGCCGCGACCCCGACCTGCGCCCCGACATCTACGGCAAGGTCGGCACGTCCGGAGTCTCCGTCGCGACGCTCGACGACATGAAGGCGCTCTACTCCGGCTTCGACCTCGTCTCGCCCACCACCTCGGTCTCGATGACGATCAACGGCCCCGCGCCCACCGTCCTCGCCTTCTTCCTCAACACGGTCATCGACCAGCAGGTCGACGCCTTCACCGACCGCGAGGGTCGCGCGCCGTCGGAGCAGGAGCACGGTGAGCTGCGCGCGCACGCCCTGCGCGAGGTGCGCGGCACCGTGCAGGCCGACATCCTCAAGGAGGACCAGGGGCAGAACACCTGCCTGTTCTCCACGGAGTTCTCCCTGCGCATGATGGCCGACATCCAGGAGTGGTTCATCGAGCAGGAGGTCCGCAACTTCTACTCCGTCTCGATCTCCGGTTACCACATCGCCGAGGCCGGGGCCAACCCCCTCAGCCAGCTCGCCTTCACCCTCGCCAACGGCTTCACCTACGTCGAGGCCTACCTGGCCCGGGGCATGGCCATCGACGACTTCGCCCCCAACCTGTCCTTCTTCTTCAGCAACGGGATGGACCCGGAGTACTCCGTGCTCGGCCGCGTCGCCCGCCGCATCTGGGCCGTGACGATGAAGGAGAAGTACGGCGCCAACGAGCGGTCGCAGAAGCTGAAGTACCACGTGCAGACCTCGGGCCGCTCGCTGCACGCGCAGGAGATGAGCTTCAACGACATCCGCACGACGCTCCAGGCCCTCATCGCCATCTACGACAACGCCAACAGCCTGCACACCAACGCCTACGACGAGGCCGTGACGACGCCCGGCGAGGAGTCCGTACGGCGAGCCCTCGCCATCCAGCTCGTCATCAACAAGGAGTGGGGCCTGGCGATGAACGAGAACCCGCTCCAGGGTGCGTTCGTCATCGACGAGCTCACCGAGCTCGTCGAGGCAGCGGTCCTGGCCGAGTTCGACGCCATCAACGAGCGCGGGGGAGTGCTCGGGGCGATGGAGACCGGCTACCAGCGTGGCCGCATCCAGGACGAGTCGATGCTCTACGAGCACCGCAAGCACGACGGCAGCCTGCCGATCATCGGGGTCAACACCTTCCGCAACCCGCACCCCGAGCGCGAGCAGCACGTCGTCGAGCTGGCTCGCGCCACCACCGCGGAGAAGGAGTCGCAGCTGGCCCGGGTGCGAGCCTTCCAGGAGGCGCACCGCGACGAGGCGCAGGACGCCCTCGAGCGCCTGAAGACCGCGGCCACGGGGCACGGCAACGCCTTCGCCGTGCTCATGGACGCGGCCCGGGTCTGCTCGCTGCAGCAGGTGACCGATGCGTTCTTCGAGGTGGGCGGCCAGTACCGTCGCAACGTGTGAGCCAGCCACCCGCCTCCCACCCCAGCCCGCTTCCCGCCTCCCTCCCCAGCACAGCCCAGGTCCGTGAGGTCCCCGCCACCTCCTCCTTCGAGGTCACCGACGACCTCATCGACGAGAACGGGCACATGAACATCGGCCACTACTTCCAGCGCGGGGCCCGCGCGATGTGGCTGCGGTTGCGTGACCTGGGGGTGACCGAGGACTACCTGCAGGTGCGCCGGCTGTCGTACTTCACGGCCGAGCACCACCTGCGCTATCTCGGCGAGGTGCGCCTCGGTGACCGCGTCAGCCTCCACCCGCACCTGCTCGAGCGCTCCGCCAAGGTGGTGCACGCCCTCGTCTACCTCGTCGACGACACCCACGACCAGCTGTCGTGCCTGATGGAGATCAGCTTCGTGCACGTCTCGATGGACGACCGGCGCGCCGTCCCCGTCGCCGACGACGTCGCGGCCGCGCTCGACGCCGAGATCGCCTCCTTCGCGGGGCTCGAGTGGGCTCCGCCGGTCACCGGCGTCATGGGGGTCCGCCGGCGATGACCACCGCGATGACCACCGCGACCGACGACCTCGGCGCCCCGGTGACCCTCACCCACCCCGTACGACGGGTCGTCTCGCTCGTGCCGTCGCTCACCGAGGCCTTCGCCGCCACCCGCCGCGAGGCGGTGGTCGGGGCCACCGACTGGTGCACCCACCCGGCCGACCTCGACGTGCCCCGGGTGCGGGGCACCAAGAACCCCGACCTGCGAGCCGTCGTCGACCTCGCGCCCGACCTCGTCGTGGCCAACCGCGAGGAGAGCCGCGAGCTCGACGTGCGCCGGCTGCGTGAGGCCGGGGTCCCCGTCTGGGTGACGGTCATCGAGTCGCTCGACGAGGCCTTCCGCTCGATGCGACGGCTCTTCGACGAGGGGCTGGGCTGGGGGATCCCGGGGTGGCTCGAGGAGGCAGAGCGGGTCTGGTCCGCGCCGCCGGTGGCCTCGGGTCTGCGCGTGGCCGTGCCGGTCTGGCGGGACCCGTGGATGGTCGTCGGTCCGGGGACCTTCACCGGTGACCTCCTGCGCCGGCTGGGCTGGGTCAACGCCTTCGGCGACGACCCTCGTGGCGAGCGCTATCCCCACGTGGACCTCGACGAGGTCGACCGGGATGGTGTGGACCTCGTGCTCCTGCCCGACGAGCCGTACGTGTTCACCCGCGACGACGGTCCGCAGGCCTTCACCCGGGTGCCGACCGCCCTGGTGAGCGGCCGTCAGCTGACGTGGTACGGCCCGTCCCTGCTCGACGCCCGGGCGGAGCTCGAGGCTGCGGTGCACCAGGCCTTGTGACCTCAGAAGCGGCTGCAACGACCTCTGACCTCCTCAGGATCTCCTCCATTGCGTGAGAACAACCGCTTCTGCGGGTTAGGGTGTCGTCGTGCCCACCTACCGCGTCCGTGAGTCCGCCGAGCTGCTCGGCGTCTCCGACGACACGGTGCGCCGATGGGTCGAGGCCGGGCGGCTCACCGTGACGACGGACGCCTCAGGGCGTCAGGCCGTCGACGGGGCGACCCTCGCGGCCTTCGCCCAGGAGCTGGCGGCCACCACCGAGGCACCCGACCCCGGTCCGGTCCACTCCGAGTCGGCGCGCAACCGCTTCGTGGGGCTGGTCACGCGCGTCGTGCGCGACAAGGTCATGGCCCAGGTGGAGATCCAGTCGGGTGGGCACCGGATCGTCTCGCTGATGAGCCGGGAGGCCGCCGACGACCTGCGCCTGGAGCCCGGCGTGCTCGCCATCGCCGCCGTCAAGTCGACGAACGTCGTCGTCGAGGTCCCCCTGCGCCGCTGATCACCATCCCCCCTCACCTGACCCTGTGGAGCCCATCCCGTGAACCGACCGCGTCTCGCCGTGACCCTCGTGCCCGCCCTGGGGGTCCTGCTGCTCACCGCCGCCTGCGGGTCCAGCTCGTCCGGGGGAGCGACCACGCCCAGCGCGAGCCCACCCGGGGGGGTGTCCGGCACGGTCACCGTCTTCGCCGCGGCCTCGCTCAAGGAGTCGTTCACCGCGATCGGCACGGCCTTCGAGGCGGCTCACCCGGGTGTCAAGGTCGTCTTCAACTTCGGTCCGAGCTCGGGTCTGGCGACGTCGATCACCTCCGGCAACCCCGCCGACGTCTTCGCCTCCGCGAGCCCCACCAACATGGACACCGTGGTCAAGGCTGGCGACGCCGCGAGCCCGGCGACCTTCGCCAGGAACCGGATGGAGATCGCCGTACCGGCCTCGAACCCGGCCCGGGTGACGGGGGTGGCGGACCTCGCCAGGAGCGGGGTCAAGGTCGCCCTGTGCCAGGCCCAGGTGCCGTGCGGCAAGGTCGCCGCCCAGGTCTTCGCGAAGGCCGGGCTCACGGTCACCCCGATCAGCGAGGAGACCGACGTCAAGGCCGTGCTGACCAAGGTCTCCCTTGGTGAGGTCGATGCCGGCGTCGTCTACGTCACCGACGTCCTGGCCGCGACCACAGGCGGCAAGGTCACCGGCATCGAGATCCCGGCGGCCGTCAACGCCTCGACCAGCTACCCGATCGCGAGCCTGACGAAGGCCCCCAACCCCGCGGGTGCGGCGGCGTTCACGGCGTACGTCCTGTCCGATCAGGGCCGTTCCGCGCTCACCACCGCCGGGTTCGCCGCCCCCTGACCGTGACTGACCTCGCAGCCCACCCCCCCGGCCGTGGGCGTGAGCGCACCGACCGCGAGGTGGGTCGCGCCCGCGCCAGCGGCACCGTCCCCTGGCCCCTCGGTGTCCCGGCCGGGCTGGGCGTCCTCTTCCTCCTCGTCCCCCTCGCCGCGCTCCTGGTCCGGGCTCCGTGGAGCGCGTTGCCGCGGGTCCTCTCGGACCAGGCCGTGCTCGACGCCCTGCGGTTGTCGTTGCTCTGCGCGACGGCGGCCACGGTCGTCTCCTTCGTCCTCGGCGTCCCGCTCGCGTGGTTCCTGGCCCGTTCCCGGTGGCGCCTGGTCGGCGTGCTGCGCGCGCTGGTCACCCTGCCCCTCGTCCTGCCGCCCGTCGTCGGGGGGGTGGCCCTGCTGCTGGCCCTCGGCCGCGCGGGCCTCGTCGGCAGTCTCGTCTACCGGTGGACGTCCTTCTCGCTGCCCTTCACGACGTGGGGCGTCATCGTCGCCGAGACCTTCGTGGCGATGCCCTTCCTCGTGGTCACGGTCGAGGGAGCCTTCCGGGCCGCCGACCAGGGGTACGAGGAGGCGGCCGCCACGCTGGGCGCGGGCCGGCTCACCACCTTCACCCGTGTCACCCTGCCCCTCGTGGCCCCGTCGCTGGGGGCGGGCGGGGTCCTGTGCTGGGCCCGGGCGCTGGGGGAGTTCGGCGCGACGATCACCTTCGCCGGCAACACACCGGGTCGCACCCAGACGATGCCGCTGCTGGTCTACCTCGCGCTCGAGGACGACGTCGACGCGGCCGTGGCGCTCTCGCTGGTGCTGCTGCTCGTCTCGGTCGTGGTGCTCGTCGCGCTGCGCGACCGCTGGCTCCGGCCGGTGAGCGTCGCATGACCCTTCACGCCGACGTACTGGTCCGCCGCGGCCCCTTCACCCTCGACGTCGACATCACCGCCATGCCGGGCCAGGTGCTCGGTGTGCTCGGTCCCAACGGCGCGGGGAAGTCGACCCTGCTGCGCGTGCTCGCCGGCCTCGACCCGCTGTCGGCAGGGCACGTCCGCCTGGGGGAGACGATGCTCGACGACCCGAGCGCCGGCATCTTCCTGCCGGCCGCCCGGCGGCCGGTCGGCATCGTCTTCCAGGACTACCGGCTCTTCCCGCACCTCAGCGCGCTCGACAACGTGGCCTTCGGGCTCCGGGCGGCCGGGGTCAAGCGTCCGGTGGCCCGCGAGCGGGCCGACGCCCTCCTGCACCGGCTCGGCCTGGCCGATCTCTCCTCCCGCCGACCCGGGCAGCTCTCCGGCGGACAGGCCCAGCGGGTGGCCCTGGCCCGGGCCCTGGCTACGAACCCCGGCCTGCTGCTCCTCGACGAGCCGCTGTCGGCGCTGGACGCCCGCACCCGGCTCGAGGTGCGGGCCCATCTGCGAGAGCACCTGCGTGACTACCCGGGGCCGGTGCTCGTGGTCACCCACGACCCTCTCGAGGCCATGGTGCTCGCCGACCGGCTCGTCGTCATCGAGGAGGGCCGCGTCGTGCAGACCGGGTCGCCCCTCGAGGTCGCCCGACGACCGGCGACGCAGTACGTCGCCCGCCTCGTCGGGCTCAACCTCTGGTCGGGTCGGCTGGGTCGCGCGGGGCGGGTCGACCTGGGCGCCGGGGGAGCGGTGAGTGGGGTGGCCGACGCCGCGATGGCGCAGGGCGACACCGTGCTCGTCGCGCTGCGGCCGACGGCCATCACGCTGTCGACGGAGCAACCCGGGCCGGCCAGTGCCCGCAACGTGTGGACTGGCCAGGTCGTGGGGGTGGAGCTGCTCGCCGACCGGGTCCGGGTCGAGGTCGACGGACCTCCGCACGCCTTCGTCGACATCACCCCCGCCGCGGTCGCCGAGCTCGACCTCACACAGGGGCGCCGGGTCTGGCTCGCCGCCAAGGCCACCGAGACCGATGTGTACGGGGTCGCGGGTGACGGGGTCGCGGGTGATGCGGTCGCGGCGTCGTCGTGACCGGTGAGCCAGGAACCGTCGCTGATCCAGTAGAGGATGTCGCCGGCGGCACCCCGGTCGATCCGTCGGGCGGTCCGTGGATCCGGCGCAGTCAGTCGATGCGCAGGGCGGTCAGCAGCCGATCGAGCGAGCTCGCGACGCCGTACGTCGCCGCCACCTCGCTGAGCAGGCGCGCGTCGGCGACCCGCACCGGCAACGCGATGTCGATGGCGGGAAGCGGCACGTCGCGAGCCACGGCGACGACCTTGGGCGCGACGTCGAGGTAGGCCGACGCCGCCTCGAGGCGGGTCCGTTGAGCGCCCTTGAGTGCGGGGTCGCCGCTGTCGATCGCGGCGCGCAGACCGGCGAGGTCACCGTAGGCCGCGAGCAGCCTGGCCGCCGTCTTCTCACCGATGCCCGCCACCCCCGGCAGACCGTCGCTGGCGTCGCCCCGCAACGTCGCCAGGTCGGCGTAGGCCTGACCCGAGGCGACGTCGTACTTCGTGCGCAGGAATCCCTCGTCGACGAGGTCGGAGTCGCGGACGCCTCCGCGTGCGGTGTAGACGACGCGTATTCCGTGCGCGTCGTCGACGAGCTGGAAGAGGTCACGGTCACCGGTGACGATGTCGACGGGACGCACCCCGGTCGAGCGGTGCGCGTACGACCCGATGACGTCGTCGGCCTCGTAGCCTGCGGCGCCGACCCGCGCGATCCCCACCGCCGCCAGCGCGTCGACGATGGCAGGGACCTGCTGCTCGAGGGCAGGGTCCACCGCCTCCCGCTCGGGTCCTCCGCCTTCAGCCACCCGGTGCGCCTTGTAGGTGGGTATGGCGTCGACACGGAAGGCCGGACGCCAGTCGTCGTCCCAGCACGCCACCAGGTGGGTGGGTCGGTAGCGCTCCACCAGCGACGCGAGCATGTCGAGGAAACCTCGGAGCGCGTTGTTCGGTGGGCCGTCACGTTGGGTGGCCTCCTGAGGAACGCCGAAGAAGGCCCGGAAGTAGAGGCTGGCGGAGTCGAGCAGCAGCAGTCGCTCGTCAGGATGCGTCCAGGTCACCACGCCAGCGTAGGCCGCGGTGGGTGCCAGGAACGGCACGTGGGGGCTCGAGGTGCGCTCCTCGGCCACCAGGATCGTCCTCGGACCCGGTCCGTTTGCTCACCTGAGGGGTGTCTGGCCCGCTCCGGGCGACGAACTGGCTAGCCTGTGGCCGTGGAACGCCTCGATCGCCGCCTCGTCGACCTCCTCGCTGCCGACGGGCGGATGAGCTTCACCGACCTCGGCAAGGCGACCGGCTTGTCGACCTCGGCGGTCCACCAGCGGGTGCGCCGGCTCGAGGAGCGGGGAGTGGTGCGCGGCTACCGCGCCGTCCTCGACCCCGAGAGCGTCGGGCTCCCGCTCACTGCCCTCATCGCCGTCACCCCCTTCGACCCGGCCGCCCCCGATGACGTGCCGCTGCGGCTGCAGCACGTCACCGAGATCGAGTCGTGCTTCTCGGTCGCCGGCGACGAGAGCTACGTCCTGCTGGTGAGGGTCTCCAAGCCCACCGACCTCGAAGACCTGCTGGCGCGCATCCGCAGCGCGGCCAACGTGCGCACCCGCACCACCGTCGTCCTGTCCACCCCGTGGGAAGGACGGCACGCAGCGGGCGTCGACGACGCGGTCAGCGGCTGATCGCGGCGGTGGCGGCGGCCGTGAGGGTCACGAGGTCACCGGGGGACAGCTCGACGTCGAACCCGCGCCGGCCGCCGGACACGTAGACCGTTGCGTAGGCCATCGCCCGCACGTCGACGATCGTCGGGAGCGGGCGGCGCTGCCCGAGCGGGCTGATGCCCCCCACGACGTAGCCACTGCTCCGCTCGGCTGCGGGCACCGCCGCCAGGACCGCACGCTTCGCCCCGAGCGCGGTGGCCATCGCCTTTAGGTCGAGCTGGCGGTCGACGGGGACGACGCCCACCGCGAGCCCACGGTCGACCTGCACGAGCAGGGTCTTGAGCACCTGCGCGGGCGGCGCCCCCAGAGCCGCAGCCGCTTCGAGCCCGTACGACGGGGCCGCGGGGTCGTGGTCGTAGTGGTGCGCCCGCCAGGGCACGCCAGCCCGATCGAGCGCCACCGTCGCCGGTGTGCCACCACTCGCCCTCGCCCCGGTGTGCTTCGACACGTGGTCGAGTATGTCGCGTGCCGACCTCGACGCCAGAGCCGGCTCGGTAGGGTGAGAGCGTGAGCCGCCGCCCGTCCCGTCGATCCGCACCCGATGTGGAGCCGCGCCGCACCGGCCGACGCGAGGGCGAGCTCACGGTCGACGAGCTCGCAGCCGAGACGGGCATGACGGTGCGCAACGTCCGCGCCTACAGCAGCCGGGGGCTGCTGCCGCCACCGCGACTCGAGGGCCGCACCGGTTACTACGGTCCTGACCACGTGGCCCGCTTGACCCTCGTGCGCGAGATGCTCGACCAGGGCTACACCCTCACGGCCGCCGAGAAGCTCATCAGCGCCGCCCCCGGCAGCGGCTCGCAGGCGCTCGGCCTCTACCACGCGCTGATGAGCCCGTGGGAGGGCATCGAGTCCGAGGTGGTCGAGCCGCTGTCACTGGCCCGGGAGGCGGGGATCGCGTTCGACCGCAAGCTCATCGACCGACTCATCGAGCTCGGGCTCGGCGTCGAGACCGACGACGCACGGCTCGAGATCGACAACCCCACCCTGGTGCGGGCTGGTCTGCAGGTCATCGCCGCCGGGGTGCCCGCTGACCGGGTCCTCAGCATCGTCCCGTCCCTGCGTGAGCACGCGGACGCGGTCTCTACGCTCTTCGTCGGCCTGGTCTTCGACTCGCTGTGGAAGGAGTTCGTCGACGCGGGGATGCCAGCGCGAGCGTGGCCCCGTATGCAGCAGTCGATCGAGGAGATCATCCCTCTGGCCGGTCAGGCCCTGCTCGCCGCGTTCCAGGCCTCCCTCGGCGACGCGATCACCACCGCCATGCGCACCGGTCTCGAGGGCGTCGACGCCTTCGACTCGGTGGACCAGGACGGCGGGTCCGATCCTGCAGAGGGTGCCGCATCGGCGTCGCCTCCACCGTCCGGAGACGAGTCGACCTCGACCGCGGCAGCCCTCGGTGCGCCGCTCGAGGCGGCGTCCGACGCCTCTCCTGACCACGTTCCAGCCCCTCGCGACGCAGGGCCGGATCACGACGCAGCCCGTCATACCGCAGTCCCTGCTCGCGACGCGGTAGCCCGGGACGCGGCACCCCGGGACGCAGCACCTCGCGACGACGCGGCACCCGACCAGGACGGAGACCCTCTCGACCAGGAGCCGCAGACCGTTGCTCCGCCCGTCGTCGACGAGGGCGACATCAAGCGCCCCTCGCGGCTGCGGGTCAGCCGCCGACGGAGCTCAGACCGGACCACACCGCGGTCATGACGAGGTCGGTGGCGTCGTCGCGGCTGACGTCGTCACGGTGGGTGCGCCATACGGCCACGCGCTCACAGGCACCGACGACCACCTCGGCGTAGCCCTCGAGCCTCATGTCGGAAGCGCGTGCCAGCCCGGACGAGCTGCGGAGGCCCTCGACGAGGACGGCGGACTGCTGGGCCCGGATGCGCTCGATGTCTGCGCCTGTCGACATCGCCGCCGCACTCTCGTGGTGGATGAGCTGGAACGCCAGCGCGTGGTGGTCGATGAACTCGAAGAAGGTGGCGATCCCCGCCCGCATGACCGCCTCGAGGGAGGAGTGTTCGGGCAGCGCATGGAAGGCGTCCTCGGTGGCGTCCGCGAGCTCGGCCCGTGCCTTGTCGACGCACGCGATCAGCAGCCCGTCCTTGCTCCCGAAGTAGTCGTAGATCAGCGGCTTCGTGACCCCGACGCGCTCGGCGATGTCGTCCATCGTCGTGGCCTGGTAGCCGTTCTCGGCGAACACCTGCTCCGCGACAGTGAGGATCTGCGCCTCCCGCTCGGCTCGCGGCATCCGACGACGACGAGCCGGCGCCTGCGCGGCGTCGTCGCTGGGTGGGCCGCTGGTGGTGCCGCCGGGTGCGGTGGTGTGTGGGGTCACGCAGTCCTCCTGAGGTCTCCGCCTCATAACTTACTCATGGTAGGTTATGTACCTATCGAACGGGCGCCCACCGACGGGTGGGGGCCTGGGCAAGCTCCCTCATACCACCGGATGCGCATGGGCCATCGGAGTGCGACTCTACGGGCTCGGGGCCGCGCATCCGGCCCTCCTGACAGAAGGGGACCCCGTGTCCACCACCCCAGCGGCCACCTCGCCGTCACCGAACCGGACGTCACCGGGACCGTCCTCACCCCACCGCCTGCCGGCCCTGACCCGTCTCGGTGTCACCACGCGGGGCCACTTCGACCCGCAGGTGAGCATCGTCACCGGAGGCGGCTCGGGAATCGGCCGCGGACTCGTCCTGCGGCTGGCCGCCCGCGGCAGCCACGTGGTGGTGGCGGACCTCGACCTCGCCAAGGCGTCAGCGGTGGCGGCGCAGGCGGGCCCGACGGCCACGGCAGCCTCCCTCGACGTGGCTGATGCGGCCGCAGTGCGGGCGCTGGTCGACGAGACGGTCGCCCGCCACGGCCGTCTCGACCTGATGGTGAACAACGCCGGCGTCGGGATCGGTGGACTTCACGAGCAGCTCGAGCAGGAGCAGTGGGACCTCGCCCTCACCGTCAACCTCGGGGGGGTGATCAACGGGATCAACGCGGCCTACCCCGTCATGCGAGCGGCCGGACGCGGGCACATCCTCAACACCGCATCCCTCGCCGGCCTCTTCCCGGCGCCGACGATGCTGCCCTACACGATGAGCAAGCACGCGGTGGTCGGTCTCTCCACGGCGCTTCGCGCCGAAGCGGCCTCCGTCGGGGTGCGCGTCAGCGTCCTCTGCCCGGGGTTCGTCGACACGCCGCTGCTCGACGAGATCCACACCGGGGGCCTCGGGCCGGGGCGTCGTACCCACAGCATGCGCAAGCAGATCCGCTTCATGCAGCCCACCCTGGTGAGCGTCGACACCGTCGTCGACAAGGCGTTGGCCGGTCTCGCACGCAACCAGGCCATCATCCCCGTGGGGGTCAACGCCGCGATCCTGTGGAGACTCAACCGGTATGCACCGGTGGTGGCCCGAGCGCTCAGCCAGGTCCAGGCGACCGGGGCCCGGCGGATCCTCCCGCGCCCCTCCGGCACCGGGGCCACCGGGGCCACCGGGGCCAAGGGCGTCACCGGGGTCACCGGGGTCACAAACCCAGCGGCGCAACCTCGACGTCACCTCAGCTGAGCCTGGGCCAGCTCACGACTGGCCCGCGCCTGCTCGGACGCCAGCCGGTGTGACTCCTCCGCGGTCCCGGACTGCTGCGCCTGGGCGGTCCACCACGCCTGCCCGGCCTCGGGAAGGGTGTCGATGGGGTCGTAGTAGACGTAGTCCCTCGACAGCGCGCTCTCGTCGGCACCCTCGATCGAGGTGCGGTAGTTCTTGCGCCAGCAGGAGATTCCTCGTTCGGTGTCGTAGTCCTCCACCTGGTGGACCCACCGCTTGCCCACGAAGGGCACGTCGCACACGATGCGGGGGGTCGCGAAGCCGGGGAGGTAGCCCATCATCGAGTGCTGCAGGTGCTGGGCGTGGGCCAACGAGACCCGCCAGTGCTCGCTGAAGGGGATCATGTCGCACATGTAGAAGTAGTACGGCGTGATCGCGGCGTCGTCCTGCAGGGCGAAGCACAGGTCCAGCAGCTGCTCCGGGGTGTCGTTGACCCCGCGCATCAGGACGCCCTGGTTGCGGACGTCGCGGACTCCGGCATCGAGCATGGCGCGGGCGGCGCGGGCCACGGCCGGTGTCACCGACTGGGCGCTGTTCACGTGGGTGTGGATCGCGAGGTTCACCCCCCGGGCGCGGGCTCGGGTCGCCACTCGTCCCACTCCCTCGACGACGTCGTCGGCGAGCCAGTGCTGCGGCAGACCCATCAGGGCCTTGGTGGCGAGACGGATGTCGCGGACGTTGTCGATCTCGAGCAGCCGGTCGAGGAACGCCTCGAGGTTCTTCCACGGCATGTTGGCCACGTCGCCGCCACTGACCACGACGTCCCGCACCTCAGGGTGCTGCCCGAGGTAGCCGAGCATCGCGGCATAGCGGTCGACGGGCTTGCCCGCGAGCTTGAGCTTGAGGACCTGCGGGGTGGAGTTGCCGACGAGATCCATCCGGGTGCAGTGCCCGCAGTACTGCGGGCAGGTCGGGAGCAGCTCGGCGAGCACCTTGGTGGGGTAGCGGTGGGTCAGGCCCTCGGTGACCCACATGTCGTGCTCGTGCAGGGAGTCGCGGGTGGCGTGGGGGTGCGAGGGCCACAGGGGGTGTCGGTCGGAGAAGACGGGCAGCATGTACCGACGCACCGGGTCGGCGAGGAAGGCACGGCTGAAGTCCGCTCCCGCTGACGGCAGGCCGTGATCCGTCGCCGGGACCATCGTGTTGATCATCTGCGGGGGCACGAGCATCGACATCGTGGCCCGCTCGGCCTGGTCGCGTTCGAGGTCGGCGTAGACATGGTCCAGCAGCAGGTCACCCATCAGCTCGCGCAGCTGGCGCACGTTCTTGATGCAGTGCGCGCGCTGCCACTGCACATCGGCCCACTGCGCGGCGGTCACTCCGACCCACCCCGGGAAGCGGGTCCAGTCGGGCTCGACCAGCTCGCGGTGGCGGTAGATGTAGGGCTGTTGGGCTGTCGTCATACATGGCAGGATAGCCACGATCTCCCGCACAAGAGCGTGATCACCGCAGGATATTCGCTCAAACTTCTCAGAAAACGGAGGATCTGTCTCAGTGAGAGAGTCATCGCCAGTGGGTCTGCATCGCGTGCTGGAGCCGACGGGAGCCTCGATCACCCTCCCGCAGACGGCGGTCCGACTCGACCCGAGTGCCGAGCTGTGGCCGGACGAGGTCCGCATCGACGTCGAGACGCTCAACCTCGATGCGGCGTCGTACCGGCAGCTGGCGGGCAAGCACGCCGGCCCGGACGGCACCGTCGACGGTGCGGCGGTGCGGGCCGAGGTGCTCGCCATCGTGGGCGCCCGCGGCAAGATGCAGAACCCGGTGACGGGCTCCGGCGGCATGCTCATCGGGACGGTCGCCGAGGTCGGCCCGTCGAGTCCGCTCGGGTTGAGCGTGGGCGACCGGGTCGCCACGCTCGTCTCGCTCTCGCTCACCCCGCTGCTGCTCACCGACGACCTGGTCGGGTGGGACGGCCTCGGAGAGCAGGTGCCGGCGCGGGGGCACGCCATCCTCTTCGGGCGCAGCATCGCGGCCGTGCTGCCGGCCGACCTCGAGCCGCGCATGGCCCTCATGGTCATGGACGTCTGCGGCGCACCCGCGTTGGTCGCGCGCGTGGTGCGGGAGTACGTGGAGGGCTCGGCGGCCCGCGCCACCCACCCACCCACCGTCTGCGTGCTGGGTGGCGCAGGCAAGTCGGGGTCGCTCTCCCTGGCCGCCGCCAGGGACGCAGGTGCCGGCCGCACCATCGCGGTCGTGCCGGTCGCCGCGGAGGCTCAGGCCCTGACAGGCACCGGTCTGGCCGACGCGGTGGTGATCGCCGACGCTCGCTCACCGCTCGGACTGGCCGGGGCGGTGGAGGCGGCCGGTGGCCCGGCTGACGTGACCGTCGTGTGCGTCGACGTGCCCGGGTGCGAGCAGCCGGCCGTCCTGGCCACCGCCCAGGGCGGCACCGTCATCTTCTTCTCGATGGCCACGAGCTTCGCCGCGGCGGCGCTGGGGGCCGAAGGACTGGCCGCCGACGTGCGGATGCTCGTCGGCAACGGCTACGTCCCGGGTCACTCCGACTACGCCCTCGACCTGCTGCGCCGCACACCCTCCGTACGGCGTCTCTTCGAGGCCCGCCTGGCCTGACCCCCTCACCCCCCGACCACCCCACGACGGCTTGTTGCCCCGGATGTGCCCGATTTCCCGGCTCAGCCGCTGCGTTTGGTCACGTCTGCGGAAACAAGGCGACTCTTGGGGTGGCGGTGGGCGGCGGGCGATGGACGGCGGCGGGTGGGCAGGGGTGGCGGCTACAGGGTGCCGAGCAGCGCGTTCTCGACGACCTCGGTCAGCGCCGGGTGGATCCAGTACTGACCCCGGGCGACGTCGTCGGCCCGCTGACCGAAGTGCATGGCCTGGACGAGCGGTTGCACCAGCGTCGCCGCCATCGGACCCATGAGGTGGGCGCCGAGGATCAGCAGGGTGTCGTCGTCGACGAGCACCTTGCACAGGCCGGTGGTGTCCTCGAGGGCCCAGCCGTAGGCGACGTCGCCGAAGGCCTGGGTCTTGGAGCGGTACGTGGTGCCGGCTCCGATCAGCTGCTCCTCGGTCGCCCCGACGGTCGCGATCTGCGGGTGGGTGAAGACCGCGCTGGGCACGAAGCGGTGGTCGCTCTCGCGCGGTTCCGGCTCGAGGCCCATCGCGTGCGCAAGATTGTGCCGCACCACCTTGGACTCGTGGTTGGCGACGTGCTTGAGCTGGTGCTCGCTGCTGATGTCGCCCAGGCCCCAGACCCCGTCGACCGTCGTGCGCTGCTGGCTGTCGACGACCAGCCTGCCGTCGTCGTGGGTGGCCAGGCCACCGGCGACGACGTCGAGCAGGTCGGTGTTGGGCACTCGTCCGACGGCCAGGAGCACGGCGTCCGCCTCGACGACGGTGTCACCCTCGGGTCCGGCGACGGTCAGCGACCAGACGTCTCCCTCGCGAGTGGCGGCGGTTACCTGCGAGCGCAGCCGTACGTCGAAGCGCCCCACCGCGAGGTCGGTGAAGGCCGCCGAGATCTCTGCGTCGAGGTGCTGCAGGAGCTGGTCCCCGCGGTGCACCCAGGTGACCCGCGATCCAAGGGACTGCAGCACGTGACCGAGCTCGGCCGCGATGTAGCCCCCGCCCACGACCACCGTGCGAGCCGGGAGCTCGTCCATCCGCATCACCGTGTCGCTGGTGTGGATGCCCCGCCCGGGGTCGACCTCCCGCAGTCCGTCGACGTCGAGCAGGCGTGGGCGGCCACCAGCGGCGATGACCCAGCGGTCGGCGGTGACCTCGACACCGGTGCCGGTGTCGAGGGTCATGGGTCCCGTGAAGTGGGCAGTGCCCGGGTAGACGGTGATGTTGTCGGCGCCCTTGCGGTAGGCCTCGCCCCCCGCAGAGATCGGGTCGATGCGGCCGAAGATGCGGTCGCGGATGGCGCGCCAGTGCGCCGTACCGGCCGGCAGGTCGACCCCCAGGCGGGCGGCGTCGGCCGCCTCCACCACCCGGTCGGCGGGCAGGACGAACATCTTCGTCGGGATGCAGCCGACGTTGAGGCAGGTGCCCCCGAAGGTGCCGCGCTCGACGAGGCCGATGTCGAGGCCGTCGTGCTCGGGCCCAATGACCGAGTTTCCCGAGCCGGTGCCGATGATGACGAGGTCGTGGTGGCGGCGTTCCATGGGCCAAGGCTAGGTGCCGGGTCTCCACCTTGGCCGGGTGCCCCTCCGGAGCGTCAATTCTGTGTACACACCCCGCAGTTCGTGCGGATCTTGCGGTGAGTGGGAAGATTGACAGGACGAACTACGTCATTGGCTAGGCTGTCCCCGTGCCCACGTCACCTGCCCGCCTCGAGCTCGATCCAGCCGTCGTCCGACGCGCCCGCACGCTGGCCCGGACGGCCGGTGCCCCGGTGGTGCGGATGGCCCGCCGCCACACGACGGTGTCCGTCGAGCGGGCGACGCTGCGCCTGGCCGGGCTCTCCGGCGCAGACCACGAGCGCATCCCGTGGGTCAACCACCTGGTCGACGCGGTGCGCGATCAGGTCGGTCTCGAGCACGGGGTGACGACGCCGGTCTGGGACGCCCTGCATCGGGGCGAGGCCGACGACCTGCTGACGCTGGCCCAGAAGGCGGCCAGTGGCTCGGTGACGTTCGCGCTGCCCGCGGGTCGCGAGCTCGCCACCGCGCGTCGTACGGCGCGCTCGGCCGTTGCCACGGGCATCCGCCGCATCGACCGGCAGCGGCTCGCCCGTGAACGGCTCGTCCGGCGCCTCGGCGACCCACCGAGCAAGCCGTGGATCTACCTCATCGTCGCTACAGGCGACATCGACGAGGACATCCCGCAGGCGCAGGCCGCGGCCCGGGAGGGAGCCGACGTCATCGCGGTCATCCGCTCGACGGGGCAGTCGCTGCTCGACTACGTGCCCGAGGGGGCGACGCACGAGGGATACGCCGGCACCTACGCCACCCAGGAGAACTTCCGGCTCATGCGGGCCGCCCTCGACGAGACGGGCAAGGAGCTCGGTCGCTACATCCGCCTCACCAACTACGCCTCCGGCCTGTGCATGCCCGAGATCGCTGCTCTCGCCGGTCTCGAGCGCCTCGACATGATGCTCAACGACTCGATGTACGGCATCCTCTTCCGCGACATCAACCCGGTGAGGACCTTTGTCGACCAACGGTTCTCGCGGCAGGTCCATGCTCGCGCCGGCATCATCATCAACACCGGCGAGGACAACTACCTCACGACGGCCGACGCGATCGAGGCCGCCCACACGGTGACGGTGAGCCAGCTGCTCAACGAGTACTTCGCCAAGGAGGCCGGCCTGGCCGACTGGCAGCTGGGCCTGGGGCACGCCTTCGAGATCAACCCCGACGTGCCCGACTCCTTCCGGCTCGAGCTGGCCCACGCGATGCTCGCCCGCCAGCTCTTCCCGAACGCCCCTCTGAAGTGGATGCCGCCGACCAAGCACATGACCGGTGACGTGTTCCGCGGCTACCTGCTGGACGGCTTCTTCAACCTCGTCGGCGCGATGACCGGGCAGGGCATCCTGCTGGTCGGGATGATGACCGAGGCCGTCGTCACGCCGTTCCTCTCCGACCGCGACCTCGCCCTGCAGAACGTGCGCTACGTCATGAACGCGGCTGGCGGCCTCGTCGAGGACTTCCACCCCCCGCGGGACGGCGTCATCCAGACCCGCGCGCGGCTCGTGCTGGGGGAGGCGGTCGACCTCCTGGAGCGCATCGTCGCCGACACCGGCTCGGGGTCGGCGGCGCACTCCGCGCCCCTCCTGGCGGCGATCGCCGACGGTACCTTCGGGCTGATGAAGCGCCCGCCCGACCGGGGGAAGGGCCTCGACGGCGTCGTCGAGAAGGCGCGCCGACGCGCCCCCGACACCCCCGGCTACGACAACCCCGCCACGACCCTGCTCGAGGAAGGCAGCACCCGGTGACGACCTCCCCGACGACACGGCCCACGCCCGACATCGTGCGCCCGTACGGTGACACGACCGGTGACGGGATGGTGCAGATGTCCTTCACTCTCCCCGTGCCCCACGACAAGCGCGCCGAGGGCGCGGCGCTGCAGCTCGCTCGCAAGATGGGTATGGAGCCGGCGATGCTCGTGCACGCGAAGCCGATGGGGCCGAGCTTCACCTTCTTCGTGGTCTACGGGTCGGTGACGCACCTGGTGGACCTGCGCGAGGTCGAGGTGATCGAGCGGGAGTACCCCCTGCTCAGCGCCAAGGACGTCAACCTCACCGTCAAGAAGGGGCTGCGTCGCAAGCTCGTCGTCGTCGGCGCCTGCATCGGCACCGACGCCCACACCGTCGGCATCGACGCGATCCTCAACATCAAGGGGTTCGCCGGCGAGAAGGGGCTCGAGTACTACCGGGAGCTGAGGGTGGTCAACCTCGGCGCCCAGGTGCTGGTGCCGGAGCTCGTCGCGCGGGCGCGCGAGGAGAAGGCCGACGCCGTGCTCGTCAGCCAGGTGGTCACCCAGAAGGACGCCCACCTGCACAACACCGGGCAGATGTCGGCGGCCTTCCGGGAGGCCTATCCTGCGGGGCAGGTTCCGCTGCTGGTCGCGGGCGGACCACGTTTCGACGAGGGCGCCGCCGCCAGCCTCGGTGTCGACCGCGTCTTCGGTCGGGGCACCACGCCCGGCGAGGTCGCCAGCTACCTCGTGCATGCCCTCGTGCCGTCCCTCTCGCAGCAACGCACCGAGCGGAAGGAGGCCTCATGACCACCGGACCCGAGGTCGGCGTCAGCGTCGTCCACCGCCGCTACGTCCCCTACAGCCACGCCCACTACGCCGGCAACCTCGTCGACGGCGCCTACTCCCTGGCCGCCTTCGGCGACGTCGCCACCGAGATGTGCATCGCGACGGATGGTGACGAGGGGCTCTTCGCCAGCTACTCCGACGTGCAGTTCCGGGCGCCCGTTCGCGCCGGCGACGTCATCGAGATCGAGGCCCGGCTGGTGCGGGTCGGGCGCCGAAGCCGCGAGATGGAGTTCGAGGTCCGTGTGGTTGGCCGAGGGGCTCCGGCGCGGGGCGAGTCGGCGGCGGACCTGCTGGACCCACCCCTGATCGCCACGACCGCGCGCGGGACCGTCGTCGTCCCCTGAGTGCGCTGAGCTGGCGGGCTCTGCTCAGTTCGCAGTATGGAGCGTCACGGGTCTGGCGTACGAGCTTCCTCCTCGAGGCCGCCCTCGGGTGCTGGTGACCTGGGAAGGAAGTGTTGGTCTGGGTGGGCGGACTGGTCCTTCCCCCGAGCACAGTCCGGCTCAGGCCCTCCCTGTGATCGTGGTGTGACACCGCGACCGTGGAGCGCCACGGGTCGCCTCGTTCGGTTGCCACGTGGGGAGCCTTAGCCGTTCGGGTGATAGCCCACCATCGGGTCGCCGTCAGGCATCCATGCGGGCATGAGGGAGACCGAGACGTAGGGCTCGCCAGTGTCCCCGACCTTCCAGTCCGGGTCCTGGTGGGCGTCCAGCCTCGGTGTCCCGTCGATGTGCCATGTCACAGTCATCGTCACGAACGGCACCGGCTGACCGGCCATGAGGATCGAGTCACCCGGCCGTGGTGGAGGCCACCCGTCCGGCCAGTTCCGTGTCGCGGAACTCATCCACGGTCCGTCGATCGGCTGCCCGTGAGAGGGCCCGGCATTCGGAAAGATGAGGAGAACCTTCACGGCGTCGGCTCGACCTCGCAGGGTGGGGTCTTGATGATGGCCGTGGGGGGAGATGATCCAGCTCTGGTGTCAGCTTTCTCGTTCACGGGTTGGGTCCTCTTGCTCTCACGGGGCGCAGCACAACGAGTGCTTCCGGCCTCCAAGGTTAGGGCCCTACACGCGCCGCGGGATCGTCCAGCGGACGGTCCAGACCTGCCGAGCCTCGGGTAAGAGGCCGCAGGCAGGCCGCGTACCGACCGGTCACGAACCCTTGCTTCCGAGGTCAGGTGCTGGTGAGCACGACGCTGGCTTGACTAGTCTCGTCGAGCGCCCGACCGACATTCACGGACGGCGACCTGTCCGGCCCAGGAAAGAAGCGACAGTATGACGGTTCCCACCGAGTCCGCTCCGGAGCTCGAGACGCCGCAGTCCGTGGTCGTCGAGTACTTCGCCCGACTCCATCGACGCGACGAGACGGCTTTCAACCTGATCGACGAAGACTTTGTGCAGCACGCCGCATCGCCGCAGGGCCGGGAGGGGATGCGGCAGACCGCGCTTGTCCTCGACCACGACCTGGGAAGTCCGGAGATCCACATCCGCCACGTCGTGGCATCGGGGGACCTCGTCTCGGTCCACCTCGATCTGGTCGGCACCCACTCCGCATCGACTTCTCCGTTGTTGAAGGGCGTGCCGGTGACCGGCAAGCGGGTCGTCTGGACGTTCATGCACCTGTTCAGGGTCAGCAACGGGATGATCGCCGAGCACTGGGCCTGTCGTGACGACCTGGGGTTGTTGGTCCAGCTGGGGGCATTCGCGCTATCCCGGGGTTGAGGACGCTCACACCGGGTTGACCACCCGGGTTCTCCGGAGTCGTGCGGGGCTCAACCGCCGTCAGGTCTCGACACCGAGAGATGGCCAACCGGCAACCCTTGCGTGGGGCTGTCTTCGCCTCTAGACTTCGAACAGGTGTTCGACGAATGGAGCGGTTGTGAACGAGTGGCTCGTGGCGGCCAGCGAGGTGGGTCAGGGCATTGCCTCGCCCCTGGCGATGGTGCCCGCCCTCGAGGCCCTCACGGATGCCGAGGTCCTGGCCTTTCCGGAGGCAGTGGCGCTGGCGGTGCTCGAGGTCGCACGAGGCGCCTCGACAGCGTTGGAGGCGCTCCAGGCGTTGGCGATGGAAGCAGTGGCTCGGCGGGAGGCCGCGGATATGGAGGCCGAGCGCTGCGACTTCCGGGAACGAGGGCTCCGCTTCCCCGGTACCGATCTGAGCGGTGACGAGCTGGCCGCGGCGACGCTCGCACCGATCCTGCACCTGTCACCCCGGACGTCAGAGCTGCTGCTGGGTGATGTGCGGGTGCTGGTGGGGGAGCTGCCCGAGACCTTCGCCATGGTGCGGGCGGGGCGACTGGATCTCGCTCGGGCCCGAGTGGTCGCCCAGGCTGCTGGGGCGGTGGCGCCGGAGCTGCTGACCCGGTTCGACGACGTACTCACGCACCCCGAACGCGGCCGTCGTCGATACCGGCTCCGGGTGCCAGACCTGGCGACCCCGGAGCTTCGTCGTCGGGCGACCCAGGTCGCCTCAGACGTCGACCCGGCCAGCGCTCTCCAGCGGGCCGCCGACGCGCGGGCCGACCGCTTCGTCTGGGTCAAGCCAGGCGCGGTCGCGGGGGTGTCCTCGTGGAGCGCGTCACTTCCGTCCGAGGACTCGCTGGCGATGTGGGCAGCCATCGAGGAGCTCGCGGGGGAGTACCTGCGCGCTGACGGGGACTGCACCGTCGGCCGGGCCAGGGCTGAGGCGCTGACGTCGCTGGTGCTGGGCCGGGCCACTGTCACGGCCCACGTCGACCTCACCGTCCCTCTGTACGCGTGGCCCTCCACACCGGATGGTGCACCCGGAACGACCCCGACTCCGACCTTCGAGACAACGTCTGAGACAACGTCTGAGATCTCGTCTGAGATGACGTCTGAGACGAACACGAGTACGGGAGGGACACCGACCAAGATCGTAGGAGCGACGTCGACTACGAAGGTGGGAGCGACATCAGCGTCCGGCCAGACCCCACCACCGACTGGGACGATCGAGGCGACCGGCCCTGAGGACGGTGACCTGCCTCGGTCGCCGCTCGAGGTCCGATGGCAGGTTTGCGGCGACACCGAGATCGAGGTCCGGAGGCTACGACTGGTCCACTCCAGGGACTGGCCAGACCGTCGGCATCCCGAGCACCCGGTTGATGACGCTCACGCCAGTCCCTGTCGGGCGCCAGCAGGTCCTTCAGGTCCAGCAGGACCTGGTGAAGCACTCAACTCGGGATGGCGGGTGGGAGTCTTTCACTCCCGCGTCGGGTTCGTGCTTGCTGACGCCGTCGCCGCGCTGCTCGCGGACCCGGACACCCGTCTCCGTCTGCACGGCGCCCACCCCGACACCGGGGCCCTCGTCACGCACGACCCCACGATCTACCGACCGGGTGCAGCGCTCGCTCGAGCGGTCCGGGCTCGTGACGGCCACTGCCGGTTCCCCGGCTGCAGTGTCGATGCGGCCCGCTGCCAGCTCGACCACATCACCCCCTTCCCGTCCGGACTGACCAGCCTCGACAACCTCGCGTGCCTCTGCCTCACCCACCACCGCTACAAGACCCACGGCCGGTGGAGCTACCAGCTTCACGCCGACGCGACCACCACCTGGACCTCACCCCTGGGGCGCCGCTACACCACCGAACCCGCCGATCCCGCCCATCGCGCCGCTTGATGGGATGTCCTCATTTCATCGGCGCACCGAGTCGCCTCGACCCACTAGCCCCGCCCAATCCACACACAGCAGCCGAGCGAGAGGCCGAGTGAGCGGGCTCGGATCCACGGGGCTGCGCCAGCCACCCGACTGACAGACTGCGCCCATGGACCTGAGTGCCTGGCCGACCGCGAAGCACCCCTGGCCCGTGATGCGCGACCTCAGCCTCCATGTGGAACGTCTGGGGTACCACGGGGTGTGGGTGATGGACCACTTCATGGACAACACTCCGCAGGGTGGGGGAGACGTCCACGAAGGCTTCAGCCTCCTCGCAGCCCTGGCCGCCGTCGTCCCTCGGGTCCGCCTGGGCACCCTGGTGGCGGGCAACACCTACCGTCACCCCGCAGTGGTGATCAACCAGGCCCGCACGATCGACCACGTCAGTGGTGGGCGCTTCGTGCTCGGGCTCGGCGCCGGCTGGCAGGCGAACGAGCACGAGCAGTACGGCATCGACCTTCCCGCCCCACGGGAGCTCCTTCGCCGGTTCGAGGAGGCCTGTCGGGTGGTGCGCGGGCTGCGTGACGCCGAGGTCACCGACCTCGACGGCACGTACTACCAGCTGACCGCGGCCAGGATGGAGCCGAAGCCTCTCGGCCCGCTCCCCCTGATGATCGGCGGAGCAGGGGAGAAGGTCATGGCGGGCATCGTCGCCCGTCAGGCCGACGAGTGGAACGTGTGGGGCGACGTCGAGCTCTTCACCCACAAGAACAGGGTCATGACCGCCGCCTGCGAGCACGAGGGGCGCGACCCGGCCACCCTGCGGCGCACCGTACAGGCGCGCATAGTGCTGGACGGTATCGGCGGAACCGACCTGCTCGACGGCCGCACCATCGGCGGGTCGCTCGAGCAGCTACGCGACACCATGGGTCGCTACGCCGAGGCCGGGGCCGACGAGTTCGTCGTCCTCGACGGCCACCTGGGGCTCGAGCCCCAGCGGTCGCGAGACCTGTGGGAGACGGTCATCCGCGAGGTGGCGCCTCCTCAGGCGTGACCCACACCAGCGTCCACGGCGTGTCGCGCCATGACACGCCGAATAATCACAGTTGGGTCACTACAAGCCGTGGTTCACGACGCCCCCCTGACCTGCGACGACGCGCGTCGTCGCAGGTCAGCGCCCGGTTGACAGGCCGTTGACCCTGAGTACGTTGGGCTGTGAAAGGTCGCCCAGACGACCCAGGGTCCGGTGGGGCTCACACGTGACGATGCGGGTGCTCAACGGCATGCGCGCGCAGCCCTCGAGGGCATACGCGCGCAGCCTCGACACTGCCACGCTCGCAACAGGCACGTTGGTGCCCCTCACCGCGCCCGGGTTGACGACCGACACCTAGGGCCCGCACCGCCAAGTAGAAAACAGCTCGCGACCGGCAGCCAGTCGGACCGCGCGCTGGACCCAACGGCGCTGCGGGCCCTACTGTCGTCTCCCCCTGCCTGTCGCCGTCCCAGTTCGGCCAGTTAGCGTGTCCGCGTGCTGAGTCGACTGGTCCTCGCCGTCCTGGGCGGCGCGGTCCTCGTGCTCGCCTTCCCCGGTTACGACGTGTGGCCCCTCGCGCCGGTCGGCGTGGCGATGATCGCGCTGGCTACGTGCGGCACCCGCTGGCGGCGCGGGCTCCTGCTCGGTTTCGTCGGTGGGCTCGTGTTCTTCCTCGGGTCCCTGCACTGGTCCGGCATCTACGTCGGATCACTGCCCTGGGTCGCGCTGGCCTGCTCCCAGGCGGCCTTCACCGCGGTCATGGGCGCCGTCTGCGCCAGCCTCCAGACGAGCTCCCTCGTGCCCGGTCGCCGCCTCCGGCGAGGATCCGACACGCTCCGTCCCGGTGTCGGGGCGGCCCGGGTGCGGCCACTCGTCATCGGCCTGGCCTGGGTGGGACAGGAGGCCCTGCGAGACCGGATCCCCTACGGCGGGTTTCCCTGGGTGCGTCTGGCGTTCAGCCAGGCCGACTCCCCGCTGGGGCGGTTTGCGGCGCTGGGTGGCGCGCCTGCGGTCACCTTCGCCGTGGCCCTCACGGGGGGTCTGCTCGCCGCAGCCGCGATGGCGGTCTACGGGGCCGTACGACGCGCCCCGCGCCCGTCACCAGGGATGCCGCCGGCCCGGCCCGGTGGTCGTGGCCGGGGCGTCGCCACCGGTGTGCTCGCGCTGGTGGGTGCCGGTGTGGTGGCCGCGGGCGGACTGCTCGTCCCGCTGCCCACCGAGGGTGAGCCGGCCAGCATCATGGCCGTTCAGGGCAATGTGCCGCAGGCGGGGCTCGAGTTCAACGCCCAGCGGCGGGCCGTTCTCGACAACCACGTGCAGGCCACGATCGACGCAGCCAGTACCGGGTCGAGGCCCGACCTCGTGGTCTGGCCCGAGAACGCCTCCGACATCGACCCCCTTCGCAACGCCGATGCGGCGGCCCAGATCGACCGGGCCCTGACGGCAGTGAACGCGCCCATCGTCGTGGGGGCCCTCCTGGAGGAGCCCCTACCGAACCTGTCCAACGCTTCCCTCCTCTACCTCCCGGGCCGAGGTGTCGTCGCGCGCTACGTCAAGCAGCACCCCGTCCCCTTCGCGGAGTACATCCCCCAACGCTCGTTCTTCCGACACTTCAGCGACAAGGTCGACCTCGTGAGCTCCGACTTCGCGGCAGGCACCTCACCGGTGGTCTTCCGCACGCCCTCGGCGTCGGGTCCCGAGATCGTCGCCGGACCCGTGATCTGCTTCGAGGTGGCCTACGACGACCTGGTGCGTGACAACGTCACCCTGGGCGCCAACCTGCTGATGGTCCAGACCAACAACGCGACCTTCGGCTACACCGACGAGTCCGTGCAGCAGCTGGCCATCTCGCGGATCCGCGCGATGGAGCACGGACGCTCGGTCGTGCACGTCTCCACCGTCGGGGTCAGTGCCCTCATCACCCCAGACGGAACCGCCCACGAGGCGAGCTCGTTGTTCACCCGTGACGTGCTCCGCGGCGACCTGCCGCTCCGCTCGGCCCGCTCCGTGGCGACGGTTGTCGGGCCCTGGCCCGAGTACGCCGCCAGCGCGCTCCTCGTGCTGCTCGTCCTCGGGGCGCTGGTCGGCTCGAGGGTACCCGCCGCTCCCGAGGCCAGCTCGACGCGGGCCGGCGACGACATCCGGGGGCCGGGTCGCTCGAACGGGTAGTGTCGTTCTTCGGTCGACCGGGCTGCGACGGCTGTCGACCGGTGGGCCCGACCGCCGGGTCACCGCTCTCATCGCCCCTACCCGGGACCCCGCACCCTTCCACCTCACGAGGACGACGTCTGTGACCGACCCCGAACGCGCCCCGCTGACGCGGGTCTGCGTCCTCGTGCCCACCTACAACGAGCGTGAGAACCTGCGGCGCATCATCGCCCGGTTGCGAGCAGCCGTGCCCGAGGCCGACGTGGTCGTCCTCGACGACAACTCGCCCGATGGCACCGGCCAGCTGGCCGACGCCATCGCGGCGGCCGACGACCAGGTGCGGGTGCTCCACCGGGCCCACAAGGAGGGTCTCGGCGCGGCCTATCTCGCCGGCTTCGACTACGCACTGGGGCAGGGGTACGACGCCGCCGTCGAGATGGATGCCGACGGGTCCCACAAGCCGGAGCAGCTGCGAGCGCTGCTCGTGGCTGCCGAGGAGGCCGACCTGGTCATCGGGTCACGGTGGGTGCGCGGGGGGCGGGTCGTCAACTGGCCACTGCACCGCAAGGCGCTCAGCGTGGGTGCGAACCTCTACACCCGGGTGCTCCTCGGGATGCCCGTCGGTGACGCAACCGCCGGATACCGGGTCTACCGGTCGCAGGCCCTGCGCCGTCTCGATCTCGCAACCGTGCGTTCCCAGGGCTACTGCTTCCAGGTCGACATGACCTGGCGAGCGGTCCGGCAGGGACTGCGGGTGGTCGAGGTCCCGATCGAGTTCGTCGAGCGAGAGATCGGCACGTCGAAAATGAGCGGTGACATCGTCAAGGAGTCCCTGGTGCGCATCACCGGGTGGGGGTTGTCCTACCGCGGGCACCAGCTGCGCTCGGGTCTGACCCGACTACGCCGACGAGGCAGCCCGTGACGCCGTCACCGAGCGCCGCCCCCCGCAGGGTGCGGTGGCCAGCGCTGCTCGTCGTGCTCCTGCTCGTCGTCCCCATCGTGGAGGTCGCCGTCATCATCGCGGTCGGCCGGACCATCGGCGGGTGGCCCACGTTCGGGCTGCTGCTGGTCGAGTCCGCGTTCGGCGCCTGGCTGGTCAGGCGCGAGGGATCGCGCTCCTGGAGGGCGCTGTCCGAGGCGTTGACCACCGGCCGGATGCCGTCACGGCAGCTCGCCGACGCGGCGCTGGTCCTCGTGGGTGGCACCTTGTTGCTGGCGCCGGGCTTCCTGACCGACATCGTCGGGTTCTTCCTCATCCTGCCGCTGACCCGGCCGCTGGCCAGGCGCCTGCTCGAGGGCATGGTGGCGCGTCGTCTGCTGGGGGGTCTGATGTCGTCGCGCCCGGGGCCGGGGTCGCGACCGGGTCGACCCGGTGACCCCGATGACGTCATCGAGGGCGAGCTGCTCTGAGCCGCCCTCGGGTACGGCGCGGTGCGGCATCACACACGAACTGGCCCGCCCCCTGAAGGGGACGGGCCAGCTCGTCGTACGGACGGAGCGCTGTGGCGGTGCTCGCCTCAGGCGCTGCGCTTGCGTGAGGGCTTCTCGCCCCGTGACTGACGCAGGAGGGCGAGACGCTCTTCGAGCATGACCTCGAGCTCGGGGATGGAACGACGCTCGAGGAGCATGTCCCAGTGGGTGCGCACGTGCTTGGTCTCCTTGAACTCGACCTCAGGTCCGTCGAGCAGCTTCGCCTCCTGGCCACAGCGGCACTCCCACACCGGCGGCACGTCGGCCTCGATGCTGAACGGCAGCTCGATGCGGTGTCCCTGTGGGCAGACGTACGTCGTCATGCGGCGCTCACTGGGCACGACGTTGGCGTCGGACTCCATGCTCAGCGAACCCAGGTTGGTGCCTCGAAGTGTGCGATCGGCCATGTGGTCCTCCTTCGGTCTGGGGGGCCGGAGGTGGTGGGAGTTGCCCGGCCCTAGCCCTTCAAGTGGTTCAACGCGACAACCGTCGTGGATGTTCCGTCGGGGGACGAGCACCCTGCGTCGGCACCGGTGGGGGGCCACCGGGCCTCGTCAGGAGTCGCACCCGGATAGTCATTCGGCGGGCCGGGGGAGATGGATTGCCCAATGGATGTGACGAGTTGATGACGGTTGGCCCAGATGGGTGACGGTGGCTCACACCACGGCCGGGACGGTATTGCCAGCAGCCACGATCCCCGCGCGCATCTTCACTCGTGAGAGCAGGATCCCGCCGACCACGAAGAAGGCGATGAGCGACAGGATCGCCGGGCGGTAGGAGCCAGTGAGCTGGTGAACCACCCCGAAGACCAGGGTGCCGGACCAGCTCGTGCCGCGCTCCATCGCCTGGTAGAGGGAGAAGAACTCTGCTTCGCGCCCTCGGGGGATGAGCTGGCTGAAGAGCGACCGCGACAGGGCCTGGCTGCCGCCGAGCACGATGCCGATGAGCAAGGCGAGGGCCAGGAAGACCGTGAGGGAGCGGGCGGGCACGAAGTAGGCGACGACGACGATGACGACCCACACCCCGAGGCTCCAGAGCACGGTGCGCCAGGCGCCGATGCGGCCGGCGGCGCGACCCAGGAGGGCCGCGCCGCCGAACGCGACGAACTGCACGAAGAGGAACACCCCGAGGACGGTGGACTGCGAGAAGCCCAGCTCGTCGCTGCCGTAGAGGCTGGAGCTGCCGATGACCGTCTGGATGCCGTCGTTGAAGAAGAGGTAGGCGAGGAGGAACAGCAGGGTCTGGGGGTAGCGCCGCAGCTCCCCGAAGGTGTCACGCAGCTGGGCCACGCTGCCGGCCACGACTCCGCGGCGCTGCTCCACGGGGACGGCGAGGGTGCCCCGCACGTGGCGGAGCCCGAGGACGGGCACCACGGTGAACACCCCCCACCACACCCCCGCCGACAGCAGGCTGATGCGGGTCGAGGTGCTGCGGTCGAGCCCGAGGCGGGCGTGGAAGAGGTCGAGCAGGAAGTTGAGGGCCAGGAGCAGGCCGCCGCCCAGGTAGCCGAGGCCCCAGCCGCGCGAGGACACCCGGTCGCGGTCGTCGGGGCCGGCGATGCGCACCAGCAGCGAGTCGTAGACCACCAGCGAGGCCCCGAGGCAGATGTTGGCCACCAGCAGCAGGGCCACCCCGAGCTGCCAGTCCGTCCCGGTCACCCCGAACATGGCCGCTGCGGCGAGGGAGCCGGCCCAGGCGAACCCGGCCAGGAGGCGGGTGGGTCGGGGACTGCGGTCGGCGACGGCGCCGACGACGAGCAGCACCACGGCCGACAGCAGGGTGGAGACCGTCGCGGTGTACGCGAACAACGACCCGGGGTCGACGGGCACCCCGACCACGTCGAGACGTGTCCGGCAGGTACTGGCGTCGGCGAGACCGGGGCAGGCGGCGGCCCGGGCCACCGAGGTCAGGTACGGAGCCATCAGGACGGTCGCGGTGGTGGTGACGTAGGCCGAGTTGGCCCAGTCGTAGAAGAACCAGGCCCGTTGCTCCGGAGTGGTCTGTCCGGTGGACGAGGGAGCCGGCGCTGCAGACCGCGGGGAGGGCGAGGGGGACGTGAGGGCGGCGTCGTCGCTCATGGCGGAAGCGTGGCACACTCCCACATCACGAAAGTGTCACAAATGTGCGGCGCTCTTACTTTTTGGTCACCGCGGTGGTCGTATGAAGCAGCCCGAGGCATCCAGGACCCGACGGGATGCGCACGGCGCAGCTCGGCAGCACCACCGTGGCACCCGCACGACACACCCCCACGAGCTCCCGGCACCCGGGAGCCGCACCGCCCGAAAGGACGCGGCTCATGACCGACGTGACCCAGCAGAAGACCGTGACCCAGCAGCAGACCCAGGCAGCCGACGGACCGACCGGCCGCTCCGGCGTCCAGCGCCGCAGCTTCCTCAAGCTCACCCTGGCCGCCGGGGTCGGTGGTCCGCTGGCCACCGCACTGGCCGGGTGCGCCGCCGGGGGCGGTTCGTCCTCGAGCGTCAAGACCGTGGCGGGGCAGGCCAAGAGCGACACCAACCCCTTCGGTATCGACCCTGCCGCGAAGGTCGACGTCGTGATCTTCAAGGGCGGCTTCGGTGACCAGTACGCCGTCGACGCCGGGAAGACCTACGACACCACGTGGAAGGGCAGCGGGCTGGCGACGGTCACGTCCACGACCAAGATCAACACCGAGCTCCAACCTCGCTTCGTGGGCGGCAACCCGCCGGACGTCATCGACAACTCGGGAGCCGACTCCATCTCCTTCGCCGGCATCCAGGACAAGGTCGAGGTCCTCGACGACCTCCTCGAGGCGCCGGCCATCGGCTTCGACGGCAAGAAGATCAAGGACATCCTCATCCCGGGGGCGACCGACCCGGGCACCTTCAACGGCCAGCTCCTGCAGATGAACTACTTCTACACGGTCTACTCGCTCTGGTACGGCGCCAAGCTGTTCCAGACCAACGGCTTCACAGCGCCCACGACGTGGGATGAGGTCATGGCGCTCGGTGCCGCGGCCAAGGCCAAGAACCTCTCGCTATTCGTCTTCGGAGGTCAGAACGCCTCGAGCTACTACCACGAGCTCGCGATCTCGATGGCCGTCCGCCAGGGCGGCAAGGACGTGCTGAAGAAGCTCGAGAACCTCGACCCCGACGGCTACACCCAGGAGCCGGTGCAGCAGGCGTTCACCGCACTGAAGAAGGCCGTCGACGCCCAGTACTTCCTGCCCGGCGGGTCGGGCATGATCCACACCCAGGCGCAGACCCAGTTCGTCCAGGGCAAGGCCCTGCTCTACCCCTCCGGCTCGTGGCTGGAGAACGAGATGATCGACATCACGCCCAAGGACTTCGCCATGACGTCGCTGCAGGTGCCGGCGCTCGGCGCGAGCCCCGCCCTCGAGACCGGCTTCCACGGCGCCGCGGGGGAGCCGTTCATCGTGCCGAAGGGCAAGAACCCCGCGGGAGGCAAGGAGTACCTGCGCAACATGCTGAGCAAGGAGGCCGCGACCAACACCTCCAAGCTGGTCAAGTCGGCCACGGTGGTCACCGGCACCGTACCGGAGGACGGCTTCGGCTCCACCGCCCTCGCCTCAGCGACGAAGATCCAGAACGCGGGCCTCAAGGAGGCCTACGACTGGCGGTACAACACCTTCTACGGGATGGGCAAGCAGATCGTGACGATCTGGAACACCTTCCTGTCCGGCGGCATGTCGGTGGCCGACCTGACCACCCAGCTGCAGGGCCTCTCCGACAAGGTCAAGGCAGACCCGAGCGTCAAGAAGTTCACGGTGCAGTGAGAGGCCGCAACCTCGAGCGGATCTCCTTCTTCGCGGTCTTCCTCGGTCTGCCGCTCGCGCTGTACCTGTTCTTCGTCGTCTCACCCATCCTCCAGGCGTTCTACTACTCGCTCACCGACTGGTCGGGCTACGACGCGAACCCAGGCTTCATCGGCGTCACCAACTACGCCAACCTGCTGCACGACGACCTCTTCTGGACCGCCCTGCGCAACAACGCCGTCCTGGCCGTAGTGCTGCCGGCAGTGACCATCGTCCTCGCTCTGGCACTGGCCACCCTGGTCACGGTGGGGGGCAGCTCCCGCGGACAGACGCGGGGTATCACGGGAGCGGGGGTCTACCGGGTGGTGTCGTTCTTCCCCTACACGATCCCCGCGATCGTCACGGGCATCCTGTGGCAGCAGGTCTACTCACCCCAGGGCGGGTTGCTGAACGGCTTCCTCAGCGCCATCGGCTTCGACAACATGGCCAACACCCCGTGGCTGGGCGACCCCCACCTGGCCCTGGGGGCCATCATCGTGGCCATCGTGTGGAGCTTCGTCGGCTTCTACATGGTGCTGTTCGTGGCGGCCATCAAGGGCATCCCAGCCGAGATCTACGAGGCGTCACGCCTCGACGGGGCCGGACGCCTCCGGACGGCGGTGCAGATCACCGTGCCGCTGATCCGGGACAACATCAACACGGCTGTGGTCTACATGGCCATCCTCGGCCTGGACGCCTTCACCTACATGGCGATCCTCGCGCCGACCGGTGGTCCGAACAACCAGGCCCTCGTCGTCACGCAGTACCTCTACTCCAACTTCACCACCGCGAAGTACGGCTACGCCATCGCCATGGGCGTCGTGCTGGCCCTCGTCACCCTGCTCGTCTCCATCGGCGTGCTCGTCTCGAGCCGCAAGCAGGAGGTGGAGCTGTGAGCCAGCCCGCGAACCACGGTGACCGACGGGTCGCGTTCGCCTCGCACGCCGTCCTCACGCTCTGGGCGCTGGCCGTGGTGCTCCCGCTGGTCTGGACGTTCTTCTCGTCCTTGAAGGACAGCCGGTCGATCAACATCTCGCCGTTCGCGCTGCCCCAGGTGTGGCGCTGGGACAACTACGTCCGGGCGTGGAACACCATCGGCGTTGCGCGCTACCTCGGCAACACGGTGATCGTCGTCGGTACGGCACTGGTGCTCGTCATGATCCTCGGGGCGATGACGGCCTACGTGCTGGCGCGGTTCCGCTTCCGGGGGAACGCGTTGATCTACTACCTGATCCTGCTGGGCAACACGTTCCCGATCTTCCTCGCGGTCGTGCCGCTCTTCTTCGTGCTGAAGAACAGCGGGCTGCTCGGCACCTACCAGGGCCTGATCCTGGTCTACGTCGCCTACGCCTACCCCTTCACCGTCTTCTTCCTGCACTCGTTCTTCAAGACGCTTCCGCAGGAGATCTACGAGGCGGCCCAGGTCGACGGGGCGGGCGACTGGCGCACGTTCTTCCAGGTGATGCTGCCGATGGCCAAACCCGGGCTCGCGTCAGTGGCGATCTTCAACTTCCTGGGCCTGTGGAACCAGTACCTGTTGCCGACCGTGCTCAACCCCAACAAGGACATGTACGTCCTGTCGCAGGGGTTGTACTCCATGGCCTCGCAGCAGGGGTACAACGTCGACTACGGAGGGCTCTTCGCCGCAGTCATCATCACGATCGCCCCGGTCCTGCTCGCCTACGTGATCTTCCAGCGCCAGCTCCAGGGTGGGGTCAGCGCGGGCACGATGAAGTAGGCCGCGACCACCCGCGAGGAACGGTCAGGACGACCGGGGCCCCGCGGCGTACCGCTCCCGCAACCTCGCCTTGACCAGCTTGCCCGTGGGGGTGCGCGGCAGGTCGTCCGTGACGACGATCTCGCGAGGCACCTTGAAGTGGGCGATGCGCTCGCGGGCGTAGGCGCGCAGCTCCTGCTCTAGCCCTGCCCGCTCGACCCGCTCGAGTCCGGGCGCGGGCTGCACGAAGGCCACGACCTTCTCACCCATCTCGTCGTCGGGGGCCCCGATCACCGCGATGTCGAGGACCTTCGGGTGCAGGCTGAAGAGGTCCTCGATCTCCTGGGGATAGATGTTGACCCCGCCACTGATGATCATGAAGGCCTGCCGGTCGGTGAGGAACAGCCACCCGTCGTCGTCGAGGTAGCCCAGGTCGCCGACGGTCGACCAGGTGGGGTGGCGCGGGTGCTGCGCAGCAGCGGTCTTCACCGGGTCGCCGTGGTACGCGAAGGGCATCACGTCGCGCTCGAAGTAGATCGTGCCGACCTCGCCGGCGCCCAGCTCGGCACCGTCGGGTCCGCAGACACGCACCACGCCGAGCAGTGGTCGGCCCACGGTGCCCGGGTGGGCCAGCCAGTCGTGCGGGCCGACCTGGGTCGCACCGTTGGCCTCGGTGCTGGCGTAGTACTCGTGGACCACCGGGCCCAACCAGGACATGACCTGCTGCTTGACCTCGACCGGGCAAGGGGCGGCGGCGTGCACCACCGTGCGCAGGCTCGACGCGTCGAAGGCCTGGCGGACGGCGTCGGGGAGCTTCAGCAGGCGCACGAACATCGTGGGGACGACCTGGGTGTCGGTGACGCGGTGCCGCTGCACGGCGTCGAGGAACGCGTCGGGGTCGAAGCGCTGCATCATGACGACCGTGCCACCGACCGCGTGGATGACGCCCATGAAGCGCAGGGGGGCGGCGTGGTAGACGGGCGCCGGGGAGAGGTAGACAGTGTCCGGTCCGTAGCCGTAGAGCCCACCGAAGAGCGCGACGTAGCGGTAGCCCGGCTCGTCGACGGCAAAGGTGGGCAGGGGAGCCTTGATCCCCTTCGGCCGACCGGTGGTACCGGAGGAGTAGAGGAAGTCGTCACCGTGGGGCTGCGCGGGGAGCGGCTCCGAGGAGGCAGTCGCCAGAGCCGCCCCGTAGTCGTCGAAGCCGGGCACGGCGCCACCGAACGCCAGTCGCGTGTGGATCCGGTCGGGCACGGACGTGCGGCTGACCAGCTCGCTGGTCGTGGCCGAGATGACCAGGGCGGTCGCGCCGCAGTCGTCGAGGACGTAGGCGACCTCATCCGGGGCCAGGTGGTGGTTGATCGCGGTGACGTAGAGCCCCGAACGCAGGGCGGCCCAGTAGACCTCGAAGGCCTCGGGCTGGTTGTCGGTGAGGAGCGCGACGACGTCACCCACTCGCAGACCGGCCCCGGCCAGCAGGTGCGCCAGCCTCAGGCTGGCGTCGTCGAGCTCGCCGTACGACGTCGTCCTCCCCGTCTCGGCGACGATGACCGCAGGCTTGTCCGGGGTCAGCGCTGACCAGGTGCCGGGAAAGATGATGTGCTCCTCACGGGAGGGGCGCAGGTCAGAGACCGTTGGAGATCTCCGCGGCTGCGTTGAGGTAGGCCCGCTGGGTGGCAGCGTGCAGACGGTCGAATCGTAACCACGACGACCGGAGGGCGCGGTCGTAGGGGATCGTGACCGCCAACCGGGCCAAGCCGTTGAACCCGACCGCGATGGACGACGCGGAGGCCTCGTCGCGGTCGGCCTGGCTGACGATGACGACGGCTTCGTCGGCCAGCCTGCGGGACGGCTCGTCGCGTACCCGCAGGGCATCGAGCATCAGCCGGGCCGACTCGGCGTGGTCGGGGCGGGTCGTGGTGACCACGACCAGCTGGTCGGTGTGGTCGATCATCCGCAGCCAGTGGGGACCGGTCTCGTCGTCACCGCTGTCGACGACGATGAGGCGGAAGTACTTGCTCGCGACCCGGTGCACCGCGTCGAAGTCGAGGGCCGTCAACCGGCGCGGCTGCGCCAGCATCGTCGGGTTGGAGCGCAGCACGTCGTACTTGTCGGCGGTCTGGTGATGGACGTAGGCGGCGAGGTCGGCCGCGCGTGCGGTCGGCTCCAGCAGCTGGTCGGCCACCGGCAGCAGGTCGAAGACGTGGGCCTCGTGGGGGCCCTGCTCCGTGCGCCACCCGAGGGTGCCGCGGATCTCCGCGTTGTCCCACGCCAGCACACCGGAGCCGCCGTGGGTGGCGAAGAGCGCTGACAGCAGGGCCGTCGTCGGGGTCTTGCCCGAGCCGCCCTTGGCGTTGACCACCGCGATCGTGCGTGGGCCCGGCCAGTGCCTGCTCACGGCTCTGACGTCGGTGCGCTGAGCCAGCTCGGAGGCACTCGGTCCGGTACGGAAACCCAGTCGGCCCAGCAGCCCCCGCAGCCCGCTTCGCGCCGTCTCGACGTCGGACTGCCGGGAGAGGAACGAGCGGCTCTCGACGGTCGTCCGACGGGAGGCGCGCGTCTCGCCCTCCCCGGCCCCGGGCGTGGGGTGTGCCGGCGCAGACGGGGACGGCGGGACCTTCTCCTCCACCGGGGCGCTCGTGGACCGGGGCGGTGCAGAGCCGTTGGTCCCGGGGTGGCTCGCCGGGACCAGCGGGCCCGGCGGCACCGGGGGCAGCGGCGCGAGCCCGGCGGCTGGGTCCGCGAGGCCGTCGTGAGGGTCGAGCCCGACGTACGGGGTGTGGTCGTCCTCGGGGTGGTGGGGCCCGGTCTCGAGGTGGTGGGGCGCAATCTCGGGGTGGTGGGGCCCGGTCTCGGGGTGGTGAGGCACGTCCTCGGGGTGGTGAGGCACGTCCTCGGGGTGGTGGGGCTCGGTCTCGGGATAGTCCGCGTAGTCGAAGCTGCGCACCTCGGTGACGCTGGCGTCGGGGTGCACGATCATGGTGGTGCGGCCCAGGTCGTCCACGGCCATGGCCCGGACCGGCCGTTGCAGCGGCTGGGCCATCCGCATGGCGGTGGTGATGACCGCGACCTCGTGGGGTGAGCGTGAGCCATCGTGCTCCACGTGGAACCCGTCGACGGTGACGGTGGTCCCGCGGATCTCGATGCTCACGACGGGTTCGTCATGGGCAGCATCCATGCTGTCGTCCTCCTCAAGTGCGGTGCGCACGACGGGTTCGGCGCGGATTCGGCCCCCCGGCGCGAGTCCGTCCCGACGAGACGTCACGCCGACAACCTAGAGGAATGCCACCGCTATCGCGGCGTTGTCACGAGGTGGCTCCTCGGGGACCCGTTTCAGCCGGGGCCGGACAACGACTTGACCAGCACCTGGAAATACAGGTCGTCGCGCAGCGCCCCTCCACCCACCAGGGCGTCGTACGGAAAGGGTCTGGTGTGGTCTGTGACGGTATAGCCGCGGCGTTCGTACCACTTGATCAGTTCTGACCGTTGCCCGATGACGGTCATCTCCATCGTGTGCGCCCCCCACCGCGTCACGGCGTACGCCTCGGCGTGAGCGAGTACACGTCGGCCGAGCCCGGCGGCCTGCAGCACGGGGTCGACGGCGAACATGCCGAAGTAGACCAGGCCGTCGCCGCGGTGGACGACCTCGCAGCAGGCGACGATGCGCGAGGTGGGGGAGTGGAGGCCCACGAGGACGGCCCCCTGGGGCTCGGCGATCTTGGCGACCACGCCGGCGAGGTCGATGCGATCGTCGTCCAGCAGGGCGGACTCGGTCGTCCAGCCGACCTCTCCGCGGTACGCGGTGCGCACGAGAGTCACCACGGTCTCGGCGTCGTCGAGGGCTGCCTCGCGAAAGGTCACGGGCGCGGTGTTCGCAGTACTCATCAGCAGGTTCTACCCGATCCCGCCAGGCCGGTGCCGTCCTGGTCACCGGCAGCGTGTTGCCCGCAGGGGTTGCGTGTGTCTGGACCGGACCCCAACCTCCCACGGGTAAACTCCCGCATCGTGACCTTTCCCTCGATGCCGGCGGCCAAGCAGACCGACGGCGAGACGGGAGCACAGGTCGTCGTCACACCACCCACGACCCGCCGCCACCACCGTCGGGGCTCCGCGCCCAGGCCGCTCGACCGCACCCTGGCCGTGCTGGTCGGTGTCATCGCAGTGGCTCTCGTCGGCATCCGCCTCGGGCCGTCCCTCACCGGGCAGAGGGTCTTCCTCGGGCTCGACCTGTTCGGGCGGTTCGCCCCGTGGTCGACCGCGCCAGGGGCTGACCCCACGTCGGGCAGCTCGATCTACATCTCCGACACGCTCGACTTCTTCGTCCCGGGAATGCACGAGATCCGCGAACGGCTCCTGGCCGGCGACCTCGCCGGCTGGTCGGATCTCGTGGGCGGGGGGTCGTCACTGCTCGGCACCCCGGTGTTCGGCGTCATCTCCCCCGGCCGTTGGCTCTACCTCCTGCTGCCGACGGCTCTCGCCCCCGGATGGGCCAAGCTCGCCGAGCTGGTCTTCGCCGCTGTCTTCACCTTCCTGCTCGTGCGCCGTCTGGGTGGCAGCAAGGTCGCCGGGTGGCTCGCCGGCTTCATCTACCCCCTGACCGGGTTCATGATCGGGTGGAACAACTGGCCGCAGGTGGCCGTGGGGTCAGTCATCCCCATGCTGTTCTGGGCCGTCGAACGCTTCCTGCTCACCCCTCGTCCCCGTCACCTGGTGCCCGTCGCCCTGGCGAGCGCGCTGCTGGTCTTCGGTGGTTTCCCCGCCGTGGCCGGTCAGACCTTCTACGTCGTCGGTGCCTACGCCGTGGTGCGGGTGGCCGTCTCCCATCGGCGCCAGCTCGGGCTCGCCGGTCGTCGGCTCGTGGCCCTGGCTGTCGGCGTGGGCCTCGGCGTCGGTCTGACGGCCGTCCAGGTGCTTCCCTTCAGCCAGCAGTTCCTGGCCGGCGTCGACCTGTCCTACCGGGACCAGGGCTTCTTCGGCGACTCGCCGCACCGGTTCCTCCTGACCACCGCCTTCCCGATGTCGTTCGCGGGAAACAGTCTCTGGGTGGGCGCGAGCCCGATGGACGTCAACACCTACGTCGGTGCCGCCGTCATGATCCTGGTCGCCCTCGGGGGAGTGGCTGCCCTCACCGGCCGCGTCCGTCATGAGGTGGGCATCTTCTGCCTCCTGACCATCGCCGTGGTGGTCGGCCTCTGCTACTTCCAGGGTGGCTGGTCCAGCTGGATGAGCCACCTGCCGATCTTCTCCGGCAACCCCATCGGTCGGGTCCGCTCGCAGCTCGGTGTCCCCGTGGCCCTGCTGGCCGCTGCCGGTTTCGACGCCCTCCGCGGTCGGGACTGGAGCCGCGGGTGGACCTCGCTGCGCGTCATCGGGTGGACCTGGCCGACCGCCGTCGTCACGGTCGCCGTGACCGTCGGTCTGGGTGGCGTCGGGTGGCTCATGGCCTCCGGGGCCCGAGGTGCGTTCGGCCCCGAGGTCACCCCGGATGTCCTCCTCGCCGTCGGGCCGCTGGTCGTGCTCAGTGTCCTCGTGGTCCTCGCGGTCGCCCTGCGGGCGCAGTGGGCGCGGGCGGGTGCCCTGATGGTCGTCGTCATCACCGTCGGCGCGCAGGCCGTGGCCGCCACCTCCTTCTACTGGCCCACCGGCGACCCGGCCGACTTCTACCGGTCGATGGGGCCGATCCAGTACCTGCAGCGCGAGGTCGGGCACGACCGGATGGCCAACCTCGGCTACAGCATCCGCGCCAACATCACCTCCTTCTACGGGTTGCGGACCCTCACCGGCCACAGCTTCTATCCGGTCACCATGAAGGACCTGCTGCTCGCCGTCGACCCGGCCTCGTTCCAGAGCGGCCCGACCTACGCCCTGCTCTCACCCATGGCATCGGAGGTCGCGAACGTGCCGGGGCTCGACCGGCTGGGGGTGCGCTACCTGGCTGGCGAGGTCGACTCCGTCATCCCCGGCACCACGACGACCCCCCAGCCGATCATCGGGACGACGGACGTCCTTCCTGCCCCTGCCTCCCCGCTGCCCCTCACGGTCGGCACGTCCTACGCGACCACCGTCGCGGGCGGTGGCCTGCGGGGCGTCAGCGTCCCTCTGACCCTCACGGCCGCGAGGACGACCGTGACGGTTGCGCTCACCCGAGAAGACGGCAGTGCCGTCGCGAGCGGCACCCGTCACATCGCCAAGGGCACGTGGCTGGTGCCGGTGCCGCTCGTCGCCGAGACGGTCACCGCGAAGGCGGGGGAGCGGTGGCGGGTCTCGGTGACTGTGGACCAGCCCGGAGCCGTCGCGGGCGCCGATGCGGGGGGCGCGATCCAGGTCGCGGGGGTGCACCCGGACGCGGGCTCGCAGTCCCTGCGGCTCGTGTATGCAGCCGACGGCATCGTCCTGTGGGAACGGCTGGCCGCGCAGTCGCGCATCCACTGGGCGAGCGTGGCGACGGTCATCCCCGACAAGGCCGCCAGGCTGGGGTCGGTGGCGACGAGCCCCGTGAAGCGCTCCCAGATCATCCTCGCCGCCCCGCCCGCCGGTCCACTGGGGACCACGGCGTCGACCCCGTCGACGTTCGACATCGACGAGGACAGCGCCGACACCACCCGGGTGAAGGTGACGACGACCCAGCCCGGGTACGTGGTGCTGGCCGACAACATCCAGAAGGACTTCGCGGCCCACGTCGACGGACGGGACGCCGAGATCGTGGACGCCGACTACGCCGTCGGGGCGGTCTACGTGCCGGCTGGCACGCACACCGTCGAGATCACGTACGACCCGGTCGGCGGCCACCCGGGTGGCGTCATCACGGCGGTCAGCGGCTTGTTGTTGGTGCTGCTCAGCGTGCCCATCGGCCTCAGGGCCCGACTGCGTCGGCGTCGGGAAGTCGGGCGCCGCCCGGTGGGGGGTCCGGCCAGTCCCACGACCTGAGCCGCGGGGGTCGGGCGCGCGCCCGATGGGGGAGTGGCGACCACGGACGTGTCCTAGGTTGGGCGGGTGTACATCCCGCCCTTCAACGCCGTCTCGTCTCCCGATGACGTCCGGGCGATGGTCGCGGCCGTCGGATCCGGTGAGCTGGTGACCGTCGACGCGGGAGGCTACCCCGTGTCGACGCTCCTGCCGGTGCTCTGGCGCGGAGACTCGGTGACCGCGCACTTCGCCCGGGCCAACCCGCACTGGCGGGGGATCGGACCCGACTCACCGGCGTTGCTGGTGGTGACCGGACCGCAGGCCTACGTCTCACCCTCCTGGTACGCCGCCAAGGCAGAGCACGGACGGGTCGTGCCGACGTGGAACTACAGCGCGGTCCAGCTGTCCGGTCGGGTGCGGGTGCACGACGAGGTGGAGTGGGTGCGGGCGATGGTCACGCGCCTGACCGAACGGCACGAGTCACCGCTGGCCACACCGTGGGGTGTCGACGACGCACCGGCCGCCTACCTCGAGGCGCAGCTGCGCGGGATCGTCGGCGTCGAGCTCACGGTCGAACGCGTCGAGGGAAAGGCCAAGCTGAGCCAGAACCGCTCGGTGACCGACCGGGAGGGTGTCGTGACGGGTCTCCTTTCGCTGGCGACGGGGGAGTCAGAGGCGGTCGCCGACGCGATGCGGGCCGCGCTCGAGGCCGATGCACCACACTGACGGGGTGAGCGCAACGGCCTTCGTCAACGGTTCGGTCTTCGATGGTCGCCGCTACGTCGGCGCGGCGACGGTGGTCGTGCGCGACGGGTTGATCCGCGCGGTCGGTCCAGCCGACGAGGTGCCCGTTCCTGCCGGCGCCACGGTCGTCGACGTGGCCGGCGGGCTCGTCTCGCCCGGGTTCGTCGACGCCCATGTGCACGCGGTCCAGGGCGGTCTGGAGCGCACCCGGTGCGACCTGTCCGGTGGCGTCACCCGCGAGGACTACCTCGCGATCGTGCGCGACTACGCCCACCGACAAGCCGACCGCCCCAGCGACGACGGCAAGCTCGGGTGGGTGCTCGGGGGCGGCTGGGCGATGGCTGCGTTCCCCGGTGGCACCCCGGTGGCGACCGACCTCGACGCCATCGTGCCCGACCGGCCGGTCTTCCTGCCCAACCGCGACCACCACGGGGCCTGGGTCAACAGTCGGGCCCTGGAGCTGGCGGGCATCCACCGTGACTCACCCGACCCGGCCCACGGCCGGGTGGAGCGCGACGCCGACGGGCACCCCACGGGCACCCTGCACGAGGGGGCGATGGAGCTGGTCTCGCGGTTCCTGCCCGAGACCTCGGCGCGCGAGTACCGAAGCGCCCTCCTCGAGGGCCAGTCGTACCTGCACTCCCTGGGGGTCACGGGATGGCAGGACGCGATCATCGGCACGTATGCAGGCATGGACGACCCGGGACCGACGTACCTCGCGGCCGCGCGCAGCGGCGACCTGACCGCCCACGTCGTCGGCGCGCTGTGGTGGGACCGAGACGGCGGCGACGAGCAGGTGGCGGCGCTCGTGGAACGCCGCGCCCAGCTGACCCACGGGCGGTTCCGCGCAACCAGCGTCAAGGTGATGCAGGACGGGGTCTGCGAGAACGGGACTGCCGCGCTGGCGGCTCCGTACCTCGACCGGTGCGGGCACGCCACGACCAACCGGGGTCACTCGTTTGTCGACCCTTCTGCGCTGCGGCGCTACGTGAGCCTGCTGGCGCAGGAGGGGTTCCAGGTCCACGTGCACGCGATCGGCGACCGTGGGGTCACCGAGGCCCTCGACGCCTTCGAGGCTGCGGCCGCCGCGTCGGCCGGTCGCGACCTGCGCCACCACCTGGCCCACCTGCAGCTCGTCGACCCTGACGACGTCGCCCGTTTCGCGGCGTTGGGGGTGGCGGCCAACCTGCAGGCGCTCTGGGCGTGCCTCGACGACCAGATGGTCGACCTCACCCTGCCGGTACTGGGGGAGGACCGCGCCTCGTGGCAGTACCCCTTCGGTGCGCTGCACCGGGCCGGCACGCGGCTGGTCGCGGGCAGCGACTGGCCGGTCAGCAGCCCCGACCCGCTGGCCGCGATCCACGTCGCGGTGAACCGGTGGGCGTACGACGCCCCCGGGCGCGCCGGCAGCGAGCCCTTCCTGCCCGAGCAGGCCCTCGACCTGCCGACCGCCTTCGCGGCCTACACCAGCGGGTCGGCCTGGGCCAACCACCGCGACGACGCCGGGGCCGTCACCGTGGGCCGGGTGGCCGACCTCGTGGTGCTCGACCGCGACCCGTTCGTCGGCGACCCCGCCGACATCGGCGCCGCCCGCGTGGTCTCGACGTGGGTCGACGGCTCACCGGTATGGGGAGGCCCGGCGTCGTGAGCGCGTGACCCGGCGGCCCTCCTGAGCCAGAATCTGACATCATGCTGATTATCGGCGCTTCAGGCCCACGTGTTGGCAGCTGCGGGTGGCCACCCGACGGACGACCAGTGCCT
>JBBRNQ010000019.1:0-49773 GCA_038230235.1 Actinomycetales bacterium | reverse complement strand
GGCGCGCCGTACGGGGCCGGGACCGGTGGCCCGGGCTGGGGTGGGCCGTAGGCGGCGGTGGGCGGGCTCGCGTAGGGCGTGCCGTAGGGGTCTGTGCCGTACATCGGGCCGGGATAGGGCGTGGGGTGGGCGCCGGGAGCCGGCATCGCCGGCACGCCGTACGGGGTGGGCTGGGGTGCGCGGGCGGGTGCGCCCGGGGAGTGGGGCGGCGGGTCTGCAGGGACCCTCTGCTCCCCGCCCGGACGGCTGAGGTGGTTGTCGCCTCCCGGGGTCGACCAAGCGCTCACGGGTTCCTCCGAGTGTCGGTGCGGGGGGCCCGCGGCGGGTGGTGCGCCCGGTGACCCGTCGACGGGGCCGAGAGGATAAATCTACCCCGCGCAGGTCTTCTGCGTGGGTGGACGGCGAAGACGAGAGAGCCGGAGGTCAGCGGGCGCCGGGACGTCAGAGGGGCGGGGTGGGCTGGTGCGGTGAGCCGGGGGTCACGCGCTGGCGACGCCGGTGACGCGGTGGATGACGAAGGCGCGTTCGTCGTTGGTGTCGGCCACGCGGCCGAAGGCACGTCCACCCTCGATGCGGCTCGGGTAGAACAGGTGGGTCGTGGAGCGACCACCGTTGTCGGCGTAGCCGATCCACACGCCCCGCTGGTCGGCCGCCGCGTCGCGCAGCGAGGCGATCGTCACCGTCGGGTCGGTCGCCTCGAGCACGGGGCCGTCGGCCTCCTGCCGCGAGCGCAGCGCCTGCGCCGAGATCTCGGCCGTGCGCAGCCCCGTGACCAGCCGCCCGGCCAGCTCGGCGTCGACCGCAGCCACGACGGGCCGGGAGGCGGGCCGACGGTCACGGGCGCGCCGCGCAGGCGGGGCGGCCACGACGACCTGTCCGTCTGAGCCCTCCTGCACAGGCGCAAAACCCTTGTCCCGCAACATTTCCAGCATCGTGGCCGGGTCGGCGCCGGAGATCACCACAGTGGGCGCGATACGGCGCAGACGGAGGGCACCGAGCGACCGCTCCGCCACCATCGTCTCCAGCACCGCCTCGTCGTCACTGCGGATGTAGGCCGTGGCCGCTCCGACCCGGGTCTGGCCGTGCCGTCGGGCGAGGTCGCGCACGAGGTACTCCAGCGGCTGGGGCACACCGGTGCGGCTCGCGTCGCGCAGCCGCTCGAGCAGCTCGTCGGCGGTCCACCCGACGTCGAGGGCACGTCGTACGGAGGTCGGTGAGAGGCGGTGCACCGTGGCCCCGCCGCGTGACTCGACGTCGGAGACGAGGCGCATCAGGTGCGCCAGGTCGCCTTCGAGCGGGCCGGGGGCGATGGCGGTGAGGTCGGCCTGCAGGAGCACGTGGTCGACGGGGTCGGGGAGGGCGGCACCCATGGCTGCGCCGGCGTCGCCTGCGCGGGTCACCAGGGCGCGTCCGGCACATGAAAGGGCGCCGCGGCCGGTCACGCCGAGCCACTCCGCCTCGCGCAACACGGCCGCGGCAGCCTCGCGCAGCATCCGGGGGTTGCGCAGCGGGCGCCGCCAGAGCAGCCGCTCGACGACCGAGCCGGCGGTCGGCACCTGCCCCCCGGGGCAGGTCGCGAGCTCGCCGAGCACCTCGGCCCGGAGCCCGCGGATGGCCGGCCACTGCACGTCCGGCCCCAGGGCGTTGGCGCTCGAGGCCGCACCTCCGGGGGTCGTGGTGGAGGGGTCGCGGCCACCGACGAGGTGGGTGGCCCGCATCGAGGCGAGCCATCCGGCTGCAAGCTGCTCCCACCGGGCCCCGGCGGGCAGGGTCTGCCAACGGTCGGCGGCCGCCGTCGGAGCCCACACGGGCGCGAGCTCGCCGTCGTCGGCGACGAGCCCCGCGGCATACGCGACCTCGACGACGAAGGCAGCCCGCTCGGCCGGCAGCTCGAGCGAGGTCCCGACCACCCGCAGGTCGCGTACGGAGAGCCCTCCGGTGCGCAGCACCCGCGGGGGGCTGGCACCCCACCGGATCACGAGCTCCTCGACGTGCGTGAGCAGGTCGACGACCACCCCGGCCGCGGTGGCGTCGACGACGTCCTCGGCCAGGGCGGTGGTCTGGGCGGGCGGAGGGGTGAGAGCCGGGTGGGAGTGGATCCGCCCGCCGCGCAACACGATTGCGACGTCGCGCGGGAGCACGACCCGGATGTCGCCGGGGTCGGCCCCGCTGCGCAGGGCGGTGGGCTCGAGGGCGACGCGGGCGAGGAGCCCGCGCTCCAGCAGCCAGCCCGGCCCGTCGAGGACCGGGCCACCCGAGGCGCTGCCCGTCGTCCCGCCGCCCACGACCCCGACCGGCGGGCCCCACGCGAGCCGGTCGAGCACCGCCCGGGCCCCCGGTGGGGCCTCGGCGACGAGCCGACGGATCTCGTGCGCGTCGGTGAGCCCGGCCGCCGGCGTGCTGTGGAGGTCGGCGGCGGCCGGTCCGAGACCCGCAGGCGTGGGACCGAGCACCTCGGGCACCGTGCGGACGACGTTGAGACCGTCGCCGCCGCGCCACAGCAGGGCCAGGGTCCGCAGCTGCTCGAGCACCGGCCGCACGTCACGGTCGGGGTCGGCGCTGGCGCCGAGCAGGGCGGCGACCCGGGTGGGGTCGGTGCCCTCACCGGCCACGACGGCGGCTTCGAGCACCTGCAGCTGGCCGCGGTCGAGGGTCTCGAGGCAGCGCTGGACGCTGGCGCGGGTGCTGGCCCGGGCCGCGAGCGAGGTCAGGTCGGCGGGGGCAGGGCGGGCGAGGTCGGGGCGCCCGACGACCAGCTCGACCAGCTCGTCGTCGGTGCGGGACCGGATCTCGTCGGCGAGACTGCGAGCCGCGGGGGCGGTGGTCTCGGGGGCTCGACGACGGGTTGGCACTTCACCACGGTAGTCGGGTGAGCCGTCCGGGGCGGACGCGCCCACGCGGGGGGAAAGGGGGGTGGAGGGGGGCACGGGTGGGAGGGACTGGTCTCGTGGGTGGGCGCCCTCCCCCGCGCGTGGGGGAGGGCGCAGAGGGGGGCCGGGTCGAGGGCAGGGGGAGACCTCGGCGGATAGGTTGGGACGGTGACGTCTCCTCCCTCCCGTGACGCCGGCTCGACCGCCTTCGACCCGGCCGTCCCCGGCCCGGCTGCCTCCGAGGCGGCCCCGCCCACCGGCCAGCAGTGGACGATCCGTCGCGACGACGACGAGGTCACGGTGGTGCAGGTCGGCGGCGGGCTGCGCAGCTGGACCCGCGGTGGGGTCGACGTCGTCGCCGGCTACCCGGTCGACACGACCGTCGTGGCGGGTCGCGGCCAGCAGCTGGTCCCGTGGCCCAACCGCATCGCCGACGGGCGGTGGTCGTTCGACGGCACGGACCACCAGCTGCCGCTCACCGAGCCCAAGCTGCACAACGCCAGCCACGGGCTCGTGCGCTGGGCGTCCTGGGCGCTCGGTGACCTCGGCGAGCACCACGTGACGCTGACGCACCGCCTGCACCCGCAGCCGGGGTGGGACTGGGTGCTCGACCTCAGCGTCACCTACTCCCTCACCGGGGACGGCCTCGAGGTCACCACCACCGCGACCAACCTCTCGGCCACACGCGCGCCGTACGGCTACGGCGCCCACCCGTACCTGCACGTCGGCGACGTGGACCTCGACGACCTCACCCTCACGCTTCCCGGCTCGACCTTCCTCGAGGTCAGCCCCGACCGGCTCCTGCCGGTCGCCACCCACCCGGTCGACGGCACCGCGTACGACTTCCGGGGTGGGCGGGTGCTCGGCTCCACCGACCTCGACACCGCCTTCACCGACCTCGAGCGGGGGGTGGGCGGCCGGTGGGAGGCGCGTCTCGACGGCGTGGCGCTCGGGTCGGTTGCGCTGTGGGCGGACGAGGGCTACGGCTGGATGCAGGTCTTCACCGGTCGCGCGACCTCGGCGACCGAGGGCAGCAACGGGATCGCGGTCGAGCCGATGACCTGCCCGCCGGCGGCCTTCACCTCGGGCACCGACCTCGTCATGCTCGCACCGGGTGCGTCCCACACGGGCACCTGGGGTATCCGCGTCGGGTGAGGGCCCACGGCGTGGCCGCCGCGGCTCGCACCGTACGGTCAAACGGGTTGGTCCGCTCCCGTAAAGTGGTGCCATCCCCGCAGCGCCGCGACCCACCGGTCGTCGGCGCGCCGCAGACTCGACAACTCCCGAACGAGGTAACCCATGCCGACCGGCAAGGTCAAGTGGTACGACGCCGAGAAGGGCTTTGGCTTCCTCTCCGACGACGAGGGCGCCGACGTCTTCCTGCACGCCAACGCCCTCCCCGAGGGCACCACCACGCTCAAGGGCGGCACGCGCGTCGAGTTCGGCATCGTCGAGGGTCGCCGTGGCGCCCAGGCGCTGTCGCTGCGCGTGCTCGACCCGGCGCCGACCGTGACCGCCGGCAAGCGGGCGGCCCTGCGCAAGCCCGCCGACGACATGGCCGTCATCGTCGAGGACCTCATCGCCCTGCTCGACTCGGTCGGGGAGGGTCTGCGGCATGGCCGCTACCCCGACAAGGAGTTCGCCTCCAAGGTCTCGCAGGTCATGCGGGCCGTCGCCACCGACCTCGAGGCGTGACCGTGACCGACTCAGCACCTGACGTCGTGACCGAGCCAGCACCCGACACCGTGCCTGACTCCGCAACCGACGCCGTGACCGACTCCGCAGCCGACTCCGCGATCGACGCCGGGCCCGACGCTGCAGCCGACACCGGGCCCGACGCTGCAGCCGACACGGCGTCAGCTGCCAGGGTCGGCTCCAGGCCCAAGAAGGACGCGACCCTCGCGGCCGCGGTCGACGTGGCCCGGTCTGCGCTCGAGGGCGTCGCCCTGGCCGGCGCCGTGGGTGAGCACCTCGAGATGGTCATGGAGGAGGAGCGCCTCGCCACGCACTACTTCGACTGCACCAGCCCGGCCTACCGCGGCTGGCGGTGGGCGGTCAGCGTGGCCCGAGGCCCCCGGCAGAAGGACGCGACGGTCTGCGAGACCAACCTCGTGCCGGGGCCCGGCTCCGTGCTGTCGCCGGCGTGGCTGCCCTACGACGAGCGGCTCGCCCCCGGCGACCTCAGCGCCGGTGACGTGCTGCCCTACCGCACCGACGACCCGCTGCTCGAGCCGGGCTTCGAGGCGACGGGTGACGAGGACGTCGACCAGGTGGCGTTCTTCGAGCTCGGTCTGGGCCGCCCGCGCGTGCTCAGCGCCGAGGGCCGCGACGACGCAGCCCAGCGCTGGTACGACGGCGAGCACGGCCCCACCGCCGAGGTCGCCGTCAAGGCCGAGGCGTCCTGCTCGACCTGTGGCTTCTACCTGCCGATGGCCGGCTCCCTGCGCAGCGTCTTCGGCGTCTGCGCCAGCGAGTGGTCACCCTCCGACGGCACGGTGGTCAGCCTGGACCACGGCTGCGGCGCGCACAGCGAGACCCGTGCGCCGCTGCCCGAGCCGGAGTCCGTCGGTGAGCCGATCCTCGACGAGCTGGCGCTCGAGTTCGTCTGAGCGCATTCGTCTGAGCGCATTCGTCTGAGCGCGCGGCCGTGAGGCTGGACCGGAGCACCCCTGCTCCCGCGTCGTGGGCCGCTCAGACCCCTGCGGCGTTCCCCCGTCCGCGCCTGACGTAGAGCCAGCACCCGACGCCCAGGGCCAGTCCGACGACCGCCGTCCAGGGCCACCACGACCGCTGTCCCGTATGGAGCACCGGCACGGCCAGGGTCACGACGAGCACGACCAGCCAGGCGAGCGAGCCGACGACGCACACCGTCGGGATCGAGACGTGCACCGGCTGCAGTCCGGGCTCGTCGCGGAGGTCGCCATCCCGCCCGTCGCCCGGTGCGCCGCCGCCGTCGCGGTGCACGGGCGACGACTCCATACGGGCGGAGGAGTCGCTCATGCCGCAAGGGTAGACCGGTCGTGCAGGGCCGGTTGCAGGGCAGGTTGCGGGTGTCGAGTGGGCTGGCGGCCCGTGCGGCGCTAGCGTCGGGCTCATGTCGACCACCGCCACCTCATCGCGGGGGCCGGGCCACCCGGGCACCAGCGTCCTCGACCGCTACTTCGAGATCTCGGCCCGCGGCTCGACCGTGGGGCGCGAGATCCGCGGAGGGGTCGTCACCTTCTTCACGATGGCCTACATCATCGTGCTCAACCCGCTGATCATCGGCACCCAGGCCGACTCGACGGGGGCCTTCCTCGGCGGCGGCGATGTGGGCCGCGCCATCCCGCTCGTCGCGGCGGGCACGGCCCTCGTGGCCGGGGTGATGACGATCCTCATGGGAGTGGCCGCCAACTTCCCGCTGGCGATCGCGACCGGGCTCGGGCTCAACGCCTTCGTGGCCTTCGGCATCGCCAAGCTGCCCGGCATGACGTGGGCCGACGCCATGGGGCTGGTCGTGCTCGAGGGCGTCGTCATCACCGTGCTCGTCCTCACCGGCTTCCGCGCGGCGGTGCTCCGGGCGGTGCCGGCCCAGCTCAAGACCGCGATCTCCGTGGGCATCGGTCTCTTCATCGCCCTCGTCGGGCTGGTCGACTCCGGGATCGTCCGGCGCCCGACCGTGCCGGCGGGCGCCGTCGGGGGCTTCGTACCCAACCCCACCGGGCCGCCGCTGGAGCTCGCCGTCGGCGGGTTCCTGCGCGGGTGGCCGGTCGTCGTCTTTATCGTCGGGCTGCTCGCCATCGTCGCCATGCTCGCGCTCAAGGTGAGGGGCGCGATCCTGTGGGGCGTGCTCGGCGGCACGGTGCTCGCGATCGTCGTCGAGGGGGTCTTCCACCCCGGCTCGCAGACCGACGCCAAGGGCGCGCTGGTCAACCCGACGGGGTGGGGGCTCAACGTCCCGAGGCTGCCGTCGACGATCGTCGACACCCCCGACTTCGGGCTGCTCGGGCACTTCAGCCTCTTCGGTTCGTTCGGGCGGATCGGCGTGGTCGCCGCCGTCCTGCTCGTCTTCACCCTCATGCTGGCCGACTTCTTCGACACCATGGGCACGATGGTGGCCATCGGCAGCGAGGCCGGCCTGCTCGACGAGGAGGGCAACCCGCCCCACGCGAACCGGATCCTGCTCGTCGACTCGCTGGCCGCGGTCGCCGGTGGCGCGGGCAGCGTGAGCAGCAACACGGCCTACATCGAGTCGGCGTCGGGTGTCGGCGAGGGAGCCCGCACGGGCCTCGCCTCGGTGGTCACCGGGGTGCTGTTCCTGCTGTCGACCTTCCTCGCGCCGCTCGTCTCCGTCGTCCCGTACGAAGCCGCCACCCCCGCCCTCGTCGTCGTGGGCTTCCTGATGATGCAGCAGGTGGGCGGCATCGACTGGGACGACCTCGAGATCGCGCTGCCGGCGTTCCTCGCGATCGTGCTGATGCCGTTCTCCTACTCGATCACCGTCGGCATCGGCGCGGGCTTCGTCGCCTTCGTCTTCCTCAAGGTCGTGCGCGGCAAGGCGAACCAGATCCACGGGCTCATGTGGGTCGTGGCCCTGCTCTTCGTCGTCTACTTCGCCATCGACCCGATCAAGGCCCTGCTCCACGTGAGCTGAGCGATGCGCGGTGCGGGTGCGGCGGGGAGCGATGCGGTCCCGGGGGCGAGGTTGACTCAGAGTCGGTGCACTCGACTGCCGCTCTAACGTCAGCCGAGTGCACCGACTCTGAGTCAACCCCCATCGGTCGGCCCCGCCCCCCGCCAGATCGTTAGCCAAGGTAATGAGTTAGGCTAACGATCAATGAGCTCAGCACCCACCTCCTTCACCCCTCAGCAGCTCGCCCGCGTGTCGGCCGACCTGCGACTCGCCTGCATGCGGATCAGCCGCCGGGTGCGCTTCGAGTCCAGCCACGACGTCGCGCCCCACCAGTTCTCGGTGCTGTGCCGCCTCGAGGGCACGCCGCGCACACCGGGTGAGCTGGCCGAGATCGAGCGTGTCGCGAAGCCGAGCATGACCCGCACCGTGGCCGCGCTCGTCGAGCAGGGCCTGGTCAGCCGCCAGGACGACCCCACCGACGGGCGGCAGGTGATCCTCAGCCTCACCGCGGAGGGCTTGCGCAGCGTGCGGGCGATCCGCCGCCGCCGCGACGCCTGGATGGCCAGCCGGGTGCAGCACCTCTCCCTCGAGGAGCAGGACGTGCTGGCCCGCGCCACCGAGATCCTCGCGCGGGTGGCGAGCGAGTGAGCCCCACGTTCTCCTCGCTCTCGATCCGCAACTACCGCATCTACTTCAGTGGGTCGTTCGTCTCCAACGTCGGCACCTGGATGGGGCGCGTCGCCCAGGACTGGCTCGTCCTCACGGTGCTCACCGACCACTCGGCGACCGCGCTCGGCCTCGTCACCGGGCTGCAGTTCCTGCCCTTCCTGCTGCTGGCGCCCTTCACCGGCGTCATCGCCGACCGCTTCCCCAAGCGCAGGATCCTGGTCCTCTCGCAGGGCGCGCTGGCGCTGTCGGCCCTGACCCTCGCCGTCCTCACCCTCACCGGGGTCGTCGAGCTCTGGCAGGTGTATGCAGTCGCCCTCTTCCAGGGCATCGCCACCTCCGTCGACAACCCGGCCCGGCAGTCGTTCGTCTCCGAGATCGTGCCGCGCCACCAGCTGAGCAACGCGGTCGGCCTCAACAGCGCCTCGTTCAACGCCGGGCGCCTCGTCGGTCCCGGTGTCGCCGGACTGGTGATCGCCTGGCTGGGGACCGGCACGGCGCTGCTGCTCAACGGCCTGTCGTTCTTCTTCGTCATCGCCTCGCTCGCGTCGATGCACACCGACGAGCTGACGCCCGCCCCGCGCACCCGGGGGAAGGGCCAGGTGCGTGAGGGATTCGCCTACGTGCGCAGCCGTCCCGACATCATGGTGATCATGGGGCTGGTCTTCGTGCTCGGCACGTTCGGCATGAACTTCCAGCTGACGATGGCCCTGATGGCCACCAAGGTGTTCCACAAGGGAGCCACGGAGTACGGCCTGCTCGGGTCGATCATGGCGATCGGGTCCCTCGCCGCGGCGCTGCTCTCAGCCCGCCGCCGCGAGCCCCGCCTGGCCGTCGTCCTCCTCGCCCTCGCGGGTTTCACCGTCGCCAGCCTCCTGGCCGCCCTCGCCCCGACCTACGACCTGTTCGCCCTCGCCCTGATCCCCGTCGGCCTCGCGTCGCTCACGGCGCTCACCACCGCCAACTCCACCGTGCAGCTGTCGGTCGAGCCGCAGATGCGTGGCCGCGTGATGTCGCTCTACATGGCGATCCTCATGGGCGGCACCCCTATCGGCGCGCCGCTGATCGGCTGGCTCGGCGACCACGCCGGCCCCCGCTGGACGATCGGGATCGGCACGGTGATGGTTGGTCTGTCGCTCCTGGCGGTGGTCGTCCTCCACGCCCGCGGGGGCCCCGCCGGGCGCCTGCAGCTGACCCGAGGCACGCTTCGCCTCCCGCGGCTGTCGCTGGTGCCGACGATGGTGCCGCAGCCCGAGCAGGTCTTTGCCGACGTCACACCATCCGGTACGGCGTCGCCCACCCCTCGCCGCGGTGGGTCTGACAGTATCCGCACGTGACCCCACGATTCCGCCAGCGCCTCACCGTGTTCGTGCTGGTCGGGCTGGTCGTCGTCGCTGCGGTCTCGGCCTTCGTGCAGACCCTGCGCTGAGCCGCCGGCGCCCGCGAGGTCCGCAGCCGTGACGCCTGTGCCGGTCAGCCCAGGTGCTCGACCACGAAGTCGACGCAGGCCGTGAGGGCCGAGACGTCGTCGGGGTCGACGGCGGGGAACATCGCGACCCGCAGCTGGTTGCGTCCGAGCTTGCGGTAGGGCTCGACGTCGACGACGCCGTTGTGGCGCAGGGTCGCCGCGACCGCCGCCGCGTCGACCGACGCGTCGACGTCGATCGTGCCGACCACCTGGCTGCGCGCGGCCGGGTCGGTGACGAACGGCGTCGTGTACGACGTCCGCTCCGCCCAGCCGTAGAGCCGGCTCGAGCTGTCCTTCGTGCGGGCCACCGCCCAGTCGAGCCCGCCCTGGCCGTTCATCCACCGCAGCTGCTCACCCAGCATCGCGATGGTCGCGATCGCGGGGGTGTTGTAGGTCTGGTCGAGCCGGCTCTGGGCCACGGCGGTAGGGAGACTGAAGAAGTCGGGCACCCACCGACCGCTGGCCGCGATCTCGTCGACGCGGGCCAGCGCCGCGGGGGAGAAGGCCGCCAGCCAGAGCCCGCCGTCCGACGCGAAGGACTTCTGCGGGGCGAAGTAGTAGACGTCGGTCTCGGCGAGGTCGACGGGCAGGCCGCCCGCTCCCGACGTCGCGTCGACGACCATGAGCGCGCCCTCGTCGGCACCCACGACGCGTCGTACCGGCGCCATCACCCCCGTCGACGTCTCGTTGTGCGGCCAGGCGTAGGCGTCGACCCCGGCCTCGGCGTAGGACGCCGCGAGGCACCCGGGCGTGGCGGTCACCACCGTCGGCTCACCGAGGAAGGGTGCACCGGCGGTGATGGCGGCGAACTTCGCCGAGAACTCCCCGAAGGCCAGGTGCTGGCTGCGCTCGCGCACGAGGCCGAAGGCGGCGATGTCCCAGAAGGCGGTGGAGCCCCCGTTGCCCAACACGATCTCGTAGCCCACGGGCAGGGAGAACAGCTCGGCGAGCCCCTCGCGGACCTCGCGGACGAGTCGTCGTACGGGGTCCTGGCGGTGCGACGTGCCCAGCACGGTACGCCCGAGGGACGCGAGGTGGGCGACCTGCTCGGGTCGCACCTTGCTCGGGCCGGAGCCGAAGCGCCCGTCCTGCGGCAGCAGGTCGACGGGGATGGTCAGGCGGGCGGCGCTCATGGGCTTCATGACACCACCGCCGGCCGGCCGCCCTCCATCGTTTCCACGGGGTGGACCGCAGCGGGCCCCGTCGGGCTCGGGAACACCGGGGGCTGGTGAGTCGTTGGTTCGTCTGTAATCATGTAATCATGATTACGTCACCCGCCATGAGGAGCACGACATGAGTCACCACCACGATCACGAGGGCCTGCACGCGGGCCGCCACCACCCCTTCGCCGAGCGGCTCGCCGAGCGGTTCTCCGACGAGGACCAGGAGCAGGGTCCCCGCGGGGGCCGACGCGGTCGCCGCGGAGGCGGCCCGGGAGGACCAGGAGGGCCCGGCTTCGGTCCCGGCTGGGGTCCCGGTTTCGGCCCCATGGGCCCCGGAGGTCCCGGTCGCCGACGCGGAGGCGGCTTCGGCCGTCCCGGAGGCTGGCAGCAGGCCGACCTCCCCGCGGCCGACGACGTCGCCGCCTGGTTCGCGGGGCGCCTGCCCAGCGGCTGGTTCACGAGCGCGCCGACCGTCTCGGTCGACCGCGAGGAGATCATCGTCGTCGGCGAGCTGCCGCCCGTCGACAGCCCGTCCGGTGCCGAGGGCGAGTCGTCTGCAGCGGCCGCCCAGGGCCGGATCAGCCGGTTCCGCGAGGACACCCGCGACGAGCGGGTCGCCATCGCACTCGAGGCCGAGGGCCGCTACGGCCGCAAGGTCGGCTGGGGCGCCACCATCGGCGACGAGTCGGCGATCTTCACCCACCAGGCCATCCCGGTCATGACCCGGCTGCGCCAGCCGCAGCGTCAGGTGCTCGACACCCTCGTCGACGCCGGCGTCGCCCGCTCCCGCTCCGAGGCGCTCGCCTGGGCGGTCACCCTCGTCGGTCAGCACGCCGACGACTGGCTCCAGGGTCTGCGCGAGGCGATGGCCGAGGTCGAGAAGCTGCGGACCGAGGGTCCGCAGGTCTGACCCCTCCCACCCTCGCCTTCCGAACAAGGGAAACCCGCCGTTCTGAGAGCTCGCGACTCCCAGAACGGCGGGTTTCTCTTGTTCGGAAGGCACCGGTGGGGGAGGGGGGCGGACTGGGCCGCCGGGGCACGGGGGACTGGGGGGTGGGCAGGATGGGGGTATGACGCCGCGTCGCACCGCTCGCCGGGCTCCCCGCCCGCCGCTCGACCTCGACACGCTCGAGGCGTACGACGGGCCGCTGGTGGCCGACGAGACCTACGACCGTGTCGTCGTCCGCGACGCCGACCTCACGAGGGCCCGCCCCAGCGGCTCCCGCTTCCTCGAGTGCGCGCTCGTCGACGTCGACCTCACCGAGGCCGACCTGTCGGGGGCGCGGTTCTCGGAGGGGGTGCTGACCCGGGTGCGCGGCGCCGGGGTCGACCTGTCGGACGCGACCCTGGCCGACCTCACGGTCACCGACCCCCGCCTCGGTGCCCCCGCGGCCTACGGGTCCGTATGGCGCGACGTGCGCGTCGAGGGCGGCAAGGTCGACTTCCTCAACCTGCGGGGGGCGACCTTGACCGACGTGACCTTCGTGGACGTGGTGCTGCTCGAGCCCGACCTCGCCGACGCCCGCCTGACGCGGGTGTCCTTCGACGGGTGCCAGCTGGTCTCGCCGCAGTTCTCCGCGGTGACGATGACCGACGTCGACCTGTCGACGGCGCGGCTGGTCGACCCGCGGGGGCTGGCCAGCCTGCGTGGCGCGACGATCAGCCGCGTGCAGCTGCTCGACCTGGCCGACGCGCTCGCCGACCAGCTGGGGATCCACGTCGCCCCGTGAGCGGGCGCCGGCCGTGGCACCTAGCCTTGGCCGGGTGAACAGCGACGCGGTAGGTCAGGTCCAGCGGCACGACTACACCGGAGACGGGCTCTCCGAGGAGATGATCGCGGCGACTCCGTACGGGCAGCTGAGGCGCTGGGTCGACGAGGCCGACGAGCGTGCCCTGACCAACCCCGACGTCTACGAGCCGAGGGCGCTGTCGGTCGCGACCGTCGACGCGCACGGGGTGCCCAACGTGCGCACCGTGCTCATGCGCTTCCTCGACGAGCGCGGGGTCGGCTTCGTCAGCTCGACCGACTCGACCAAGGGGCTCGAGCTCGCCGCCAACCCCCACGTCGCGGTCGCGCTGACCTGGCCGGCGATGTTCCGCTCCGTCAGGGTGCGCGGGATGGTCGAGCGGATCGCCGACGACGAGGTGCACGCCTACTGGACGACCCGGCCGTGGGGTTCGCGGATCAGCGCCTGGGCCTCGCACCAGTCGGCGCCGGCCAGCAGCCGCGAGCAGCTCGAGCACGACTACGACCGGTATGCCGCGCAGTTCCCCGACCACGGTCGGCCCGACGACGTGCCGGTGCCGGAGACCTGGGTCGGCTGGCGGGTGCGCGCGACCGAGGTGGAGCTCTGGGCGGGGCGCAGCAACCGGCTGCACGACCGGATCGTCTTCACGCTCGTCGGTGGTGGGGGAGGGGCCGCGCTGCAGGACGTCGCGGCGCACCCGTCGCTCGACGACGCGGCGGCCTGGGTGCGGATGCGTCGCCAGCCCTGAGTCGGGCCCGGGGGTCGCCAGCCGTCGCAGGTCTGCGCGTAGGGGCCGCGCCGGCCCCGCGCCGCAGCCTCCCCCGGACGCGGACGAGCCCGTGGGCACCGGGTCCTCCACGGGGGAGGGGACCGGTGGGTGCCTGGACGGGGGCACCACAACCCACGGGCCGCAGCGACTGCTGGATGTAGCGATCGCGCGTCCGACGCTGACCGAGGCGGTCAGCGGAACGGCTGCGCTATCGCGCAGTCACCTCACGCGTCCGAGTCGAATTCACTATCAGACCACCTCCCTTCTCGTGTCCTCCAAGCCTAGGTCGGCTCGCGGCCCCCCACAAGTGGGTTTGCCTGCCCCCCAGCCGCGCCCGACCTCCCACCACCCCGACCTCCCACCACCCCGACCTCCGGCGACCGACCTACAGTGATCAGCGATGACCGACTCCTTCCGCGACCTGCGCCCCATCGCCCTCGCTGCCTACGGCCCGAGCGCCCTGTCGGCGGTCGGCACGGGAGCGGTCCTGCCGGTCGTCGTCCTCTCGGCCCGCGACCTCGGGGCCGGCATCAACCTCGCCGCCTTCATGGTCGCCCTCCTCGGCATCGGCCAGCTGCTCGGTGACGTGCCGGCCGGCGCCCTCGCCGCCCGCGTCGGCGAGCGCACCGCGCTGCTGCTCGCCTGCGGCCTCGAGGCGGTCGGCATGCTCGGCGCGGCCCTGTCGCGCCACGTCGCGCTCCTCGCCGCCTGCATCGTCGTGCTCGGCCTGTCGGCGTCGGTCTTCGGCCTCGCGCGGCAGAGCTACCTCACCGAGGCCGTGCCCATCGGCCTGCGGGCCCGCGCCCTGTCCACGCTCGGCGGGGTCAGCCGCATCGGGCTGTTCGTCGGGCCGTTCGTCGGTGCCGCGGCGGTCAGCCGCTGGGGGGTGGCGGCGGCCTACGGCGTCGGGGTCGCCGCCTCGGCGGCGGCCTTCGTGCTCGTCCTGCTCGTCCCCGACCTCACCTCCGGTGAGCGGGCGGCGCAGCTGCGCGACCCCGTACGGCGGTCCGTGGCCTCGGTGCTCGTGGAGCACCGTCGCACCCTGCGCACCCTCGGGGTCGGCGTGCTCTTCATCTCCGCCGCGCGGGCCTGCCGCACCGCCCTCGTGCCGCTGTGGGCCGAGAGCATCGGGCTCGACGCCGCGCGCACCAGCCTCGTCTTCGGCATCTCGGGCGCGGTCGACATGCTCCTCTTCTATCCCGGCGGCAAGATCATGGACCGCTGGGGCCGCCTCTTCGTCGTCGTCCCCAGCATGGTCGTGCTCGGCCTCGGCATGGTGCTGCTGCCGCTGACCGGCTCCTTCGCCCTGGTCACCCTCGTCGCGACCGTCCTCGCGGCCGGCAACGGCATCGGCTCGGGAGCCGTGATGACCATCGGCGCCGACGCCTCGCCGGCCACCGACCGCGCGCAGTTCCTCGGGGGGTGGCGCCTGATGTCCGACACGGGCAACGCCGGTGGCCCGGCCGTGATCTCGGCCCTGACGACCGTCGTCCCGCTCGCCGCGGCGTCGGTGATCATGGGCGCGGTCGCGCTCGCCGGGGCGGGCTGGCTGCGCGTGTGGGTGCCCCGCTTCGACCCGGTCTCGCGACGCTCGCTGCGCCGTGCCTCCCCCGTATGGAGCCGCCGCCGCGGCTGACCCCCTCCGGCGCCCGGCGCGACCGCGACCCGCGCTCACCGGCGAGGCGGCAACCCAGGGTGCGGGGCCCGCTGACCCGGCGGTGTCGCCGCGGTCTGCGAGAATCCGCAGGTGACGGACCTGATCGACACCACGGAGATGTACCTCAAGACGATCTTCGAGCTCGAGGAAGAAGGCATCACCCCGCTGCGCGCCCGCATCGCCGAGCGGCTGGGCCACTCCGGCCCCACGGTGTCGCAGACCGTGGCGCGGATGGAGCGCGACGGGCTGCTGCACGTCGCCGACGACCGGCAGCTGCGGCTCACCGACGAGGGGAGCACTCTCGCGACCAGGGTGATGCGCAAGCACCGGCTCGCCGAGCGGCTGCTCACCGATGTCATCGGGCTGGAGTGGGAGTTCGTCCACGACGAGGCCTGCCGCTGGGAGCACGTGATGAGCGAGCGGGTGGAGCGCAAGATCCTCGCCATGCTCGACGACCACCTCGTCTCGCCGTACGGCAACCCCATCCCGGGCCTCGACGAGCTCGGTGAGCAGGGCGGCGAAGCGTTCCGCCACGGGGTCGAGACCCTCGTCGAGATCGCGGCCACCGAGCCCGTGCTCGTCGTCGTCCGCCGCATCGGCGAGACCGTGCAGGTCGACCACGAGGCGCTGACCCTGCTCACCAGTGCCGGTCTGCTGCCCGGGGAGCGGGTCTCCGTGCGTCTGCAGGGGAACAGGGTGCTCGCCGTGCGCGAAGGAGGGGACCTCACCACGGGGGTGTCCCTGCCGACCGCCGTGGCCGTCCACGTGTTCGCCGCCCGGCTCTGACCGCCCCTCCTCGCCCCTCCTCGCCCCTCCCCCCACTCCGGCCGGAGCCGGTCTTCACCAGGTCTCAGGGAGACCCCCGTGTCGCCGGCGTGGACTGACTAGTCCGCACCCCCCGTTCGGGCCATCTTTTTCGAGGTTTTCCCCACCCTGAGCGGGAGAAACCGGGCAATAGTGTCTGATCCGTGACCTTCATGTGACATCAGCGATACCTCTGTTGTAGCGTGTGCGTCACTTGGCCGATCACCGGTCAGGGTTCTCCCCGAGACGCCTAGTCCTGCCACTCGGATGAGGAAAGCACTGCAACCGCTGGCAGGAGCGGGGGAACCACCTTCGACCGTTTTCGGACGGTCTTGGGGTGAAGCCCTCCGAGTGGGACCGCAAGGTCCCGTGACGAGGGCCGGGTGTACATCAGAACCTCCCACCCGAACCCGACAGCTCACCTCGTAGGCGCTTGAGAGGTTTGAAACGTGGCTCGCAAGCTTTCAGGGCGCCATCGCGCCCCGGGATTCAGTCCCATCGCAGAACTCGCTGACATCGCTGCCGTCTCCGCACAGCCGGCGATGAAGGCCTCCGCCGTCGTCGTGGCGTCGGGTGGCCTGTTGGCCACCTTCGCCCTCCCGGCTTCTGCCGCCCCCGGAGACCTCGGGTCGTCGCTGGCCGCCTCCTCGAAGCAGGGGGCCGTCACCGCGGTCGTCGGCTCGGTGGGCACCGTCGCCGTCGCGGCCCCGGCCAAGCCGACCAACGCTCCGGCCTACGGGGTCATCGGCTTCACCGGCAAGGCCGCCACCGTCGCCGCCCCCGCCATGACGATCAAGAAGATCGTCCAGGCCGCCCCGGCTCCGGCAGCGCCCACCCCGCGGGTCTCACGGTCGGCCGCTCGCGTCGCCGTCTCCACGGCAACCTCCACCCGTCAGGCCGCCCCCGCGGCGGCTCCGGCGCCGACCCGCACGGTCTCGCTCCCGGCCCCCAGCGGCGGCATCCTCGGTGCCGCTGCGGCCCTCAGCGGGATTCCCTACGTCTGGGGTGGCATCTCCACCGGTGGCGCCGACTGCTCGGGCTACACCAGCCTCGTCTTCCGCTCGGTGGGCATCACGCTCCCCCGCACGGCTGAGGCCCAGCGTCAGGCCGCCACCCGGGTGACGAACCCGGCTCCCGGCGACCTGGTCTTCTTCGGCTTCCCGGCCTACCACGTCGGCATCTACGCCGGTCCCGGCATGATGTACGACGCGCAGCGCCCGGGCACGGTCAGTGGTCTGCACAGCATCTGGACCATGACTGGCGTCAGCTTCGGTCGTATGTGACGCTCACCAGTCGGGACTCGCGAGTCCACGTCTGACCTCTCGAGCACGGCCCGCCACCTCTGGGTGGCGGGCCGTACTCGTCCGTCTGAGGCCGTCTCAGGATCGTCGCAGGTCGCAGGTCGCAGGTCGCAGGTCGCAGGTCGCCCGGCCGGTCCGGTCAGGCCCTGCCCACGGGCACTCCCGGGTCCTTCCCCGCTCTACCCCCCACGAGTCACCCAGCGCCGCGGGCACCCCGCGAGCTGGCCCGCACGACCACGAGCTGCGTGACGGCGTCCTCGAGGGCGGTCCGCGCCCGTGAGGGCAGGCCGGCGTCGGTGACCAGCAGGTCGACCTCCGCGAGGTCGATGATCGTGCTGAGCCCGACGACCCCCCACTTGGTGTGGTCGGCGAGGATGACCGTCTGACGGGCCGAGGCGACCAGCGCCCGGTTGGTCTCGGCCTCGACGATGTTGGGTGTCGTCAGCCCTGCGCGCGAGTCCATCCCGTGCACCCCGAGGAACAGCCGGTCGACGTGCAGCGACCGCAGCGCCGTCACCGCCACCGGGCCGACGAGGGCGTCCGACGGGGTGCGCAGACCGCCGGTGAGCACGACGGTCTGTCCCGGCGTGCTCGACTCGTGCAGCAGCTGGGCGACAGGGACCGAGTTGGTCACGACGGTGATGTCGGGCACCGAGCGCAGGCACCGGGCCAGCTCGTACGTCGTCGTCCCCGCCGAGATGGCGACGGCTGACCCCGGCTCGACGAGGGTCGCCGCGTGCTCGGCGATGGCCCTCTTCTCCGCGGTCATCAGCGCGGACTTCACGAGGAAGCCGGGCTCGTGCGAGCTCGCCTGGCTCAGGGACACCGCACCACCGTGCACCCGCTCCAGGCGCCCCTCCCGGGCCAGCTGCTCGATGTCGCGTCGGATCGTCATGTCCGACACCTGCAGGTGGTCGACGAGGTCCGAGACCTTGACGGCCCCGGTCTCGTCGACGAGCGACAGGATGGTCGAGCGACGCTGGCTGGCGAGCACGGCCATCAGCCTTCCCGCAGCACAGCGACGGCACCGGGGTCGAGCGCGAGATCTCCCTCGACCAGGCGGTCGGTGACGAGGTCGTGACCTGAGGCCTGCACCCGCTGCACCGCGCCGGTGTCATTGGCGAGAAACAGCCACGAGCGGTCGCGACCGCGGCGGCGCACGGCCTCCACCCCCACGGGCACCGCGGCCACCGGGGCGACGCCGGCCCGCTCGACGAGCCCGCCGAGCAGGGCGTCGAGGGTGGCGTCGTCGGGCACGGTGCTGAGGTACCACGCCGAGCCCGCTCCGACGTCGCGTCGCGTCACCGCAGGTCGGCCGGCGAGCGGCCCGGAGGCATAGCGGTCGACGACGGTGGCGTCGACCGCCGTCATGTCCTCGGACCACACCTCGCCGCGCCCGCCGCTCTCGAGGCGGACGGACTCGTCCGCGACGAGGGGGAAGAACTCCTCGACGCGCACCCCGAGCAGGTCACGGAAGGCGCCGGGGTAGCCGCCGAGCCGCACGTGGTCGTCCTCGTCGCTGATGCCGGAGAACATCGTCACCAGCACCGTCGTGCCGCGCTCGACGGCGGCGGCGATCGCCGCGGCGTGCGCGTCGGACACGAGGTAGAGCGTCGGCACCACCACCAGGTCGTATGGAGCCAGGTCGGCGCCCGGGTGCACCACGTCGAGCGTGACGCCCCGGTCGCGCAGCAGCCGGTGCACGGTGTGGGCCACGAGGGGGTAGTCGAGCCGTTGCGACGGCATCGCCGGTCCGGTCGCCGCCCACTGGGCCTCGTAGTCCCACAGCAGCGCGACCGAGGCCTCGACACGGGAGCCGCAGAGCTCACCGAGCCGGGCGGCGACCTCACCGAGGCGGCACACCTCACGGAAGCGGGCGCTGTCGGGCCCGGCATGGGGCACCAGGGCCGAGTGGAACTTCTCCGACCCCGAGCGCGACTGGCGCCACTGGAAGAAGCCGATCGCGTCGGCCCCGCGCGCCACGTGCGCGATGCTGTCGCGCAGCGTCTGGCCGGGGGCCTTGGCGCGGTTGACCGGCTGCCAGTTGACCGCCGACGTCGAGTGCTCCATCAGCAGCCACGGTGCCCCGGCCGCGAGGCCGCGGGTCACGTCGCCGCTGAAGGCGAGCTCGGCGCGCGGGTGCTCGAGGCTGTCGACGACGTAGTGGTCGGTGCTCACGACGTCCTGGTGCGGAGCCCAGCGGTGGTAGTCGAGGTGGCGGAAGTGCTTCATGGTCATGAAGTTCGTCGTCACCGGCACACCGGGGGAGAGGGTGGCGAGCACCTGCTTCTCGGCGAGGTAGAAGTCCAGCAGCGTGTCGGACCCGAAGCGGGCGTAGTCGAGCTGCTGCGTCGGGTTGGCGAACGCCGTGGTCCGCCGCGGGGGGAGCACCTGGTCCCACTCGGTGTAGCGCTGGCTCCAGAAGGCGGTGCCCCACGCCTCGTTGAGGCGCTCGAGGTCGTCGTACCTGCGCCGGAGCCAGCGGCGGAAGGCGCCGGCGCACGTGTCGCAGTAGCAGGGCAGGTTGTGGCACGCGTACTCGTTGGAGACGTGCCACATGGCCAGGGCAGGGTGCGGGTGGTAGCGGGTCGCGAGGGCGGTGGTGAGGGCGAGCGCGTGCTCGCGGTAGACGTCCGAGCTCGGGCACCAGGACTGGCGGCTGCCCGGCCACAGGGTGTGCCCGTCGTGGTCGACCGGCAGCGTCTGGGGGAAGGCCAGGGAGAACCACGGTGGCGGCGTCGCCGTCGACGTGGCCAGGTCGACGGCGATGTCGGCCGCTGCGAGCCGGTCCATGATGTCGTCGAGCCAGCCGAAGTCGTACTCGCCCTTGGCCGGCTCCAGCCAGGACCACGAGAAGACGCCGAGGGTCACGAAGGAGACCCCGGCGCGGCCCATCAGGGCGATGTCCTCGTCCCAGACCTCACGGGGCCACTGCTCAGGGTTGTAGTCGCCACCGAAAGCGACACGATCATCGGGCCACGAACGCATGGTTGGAAGTGTTGGGGTCAGACTGTCGAAAGTCAACAGAAACCAACATCGTGCACCGGAACACGGTTTGAGGGGTGCTCCCCGCCCGGAGCGTAGCGGATTCGTTATGTGGCAACGGATCGATCGGGTAGCACGAAGGAAGGTCCCGTCCGGCGGACCTTGACAGGCGCCCTCCGCGGAGTCATCCTTGCGTGCGGAAGTGATCGTTTCTGCGTGTTCCCGTTGGTCTCCGGAAGACGATCTCGCCCCCATCACTCGTGCAGCACCCACCCGTGCAGCACCCACTCGTTCAGCACACACTCATTCAATGTCGAAGGAGACCCCTGATGAGCCGTCCGTCCACCGAGGCCGAGTACCTCGCCCGCCTGGTGCCCGACTCCACGCGGGCCCTCTCCCGCCGCAACCTGCTGCGGGGTGCGATGGGCGCGACCTCGATGCTCGCCGTTCCGTCGCTGCTGGCCGCCTGCGGGGGGAGCAGCACGACGAGCCCGGGGGCCACGGCTAACACCGCCGGCGCCACCGGGTCGGTGACCCTCGGTTCCAACCAGTCGGACGCCGTCCCCAAGGCTGCCGTCCAGTCGGTCATGGACGCCTTCGGCAAGGCCAACAGCGGCCTGTCGGTCAAGATCAACACGATCGACCACAACTCCTTCCAGGAGAACATCAACAACTACCTGCAGGGCACGCCGGACGACGTCTTCACCTGGTTCTCCGGGTACCGGATGCGCTTCTTCGCCTCCCAGGGTCTGGCCGGTGACGTCAGCGACGTCTGGGCGAGCAAGACCGACGGCAACGACGCCCTCAAGACCGCCTCGACCGGTGACGACGGCAAGCAGTACTTCATGCCGTCGACCTACTACCCCTGGGCGGTCTTCTACCGCAAGAGCGTCTGGGCGGCGAAGGGCTACGAGGTCCCCAAGACCCTCGACGCGCTCGTCACCCTCAGCAAGAAGATGCAGACGGACGGCCTGTCCCCGATCGCCTTCGGCGACAAGGACGGATGGCCCGCGATGGGCACGTTCGACCAGCTCAACATGCGGATCAACGGCTTCGACTACCACGTCAGCCTGATGGCCGGCAAGGAGGACTGGAGCGGCCCCAAGGTCAAGAAGGTCTTCGACACCTGGCGCGGCATCCTGCCGTACCACCAGACCGACTCGCTCGGGCGCACCTGGCAGGAGGCGGCTCAGAGCCTGCAGCAGAAGAAGTCGGGGATGTACATCCTCGGCGCCTTCGTCGCCCAGCAGTTCAAGCCGGGTGCCGAGCAGGACGACCTGGACTTCTTCACCTTCCCCGAGATCGACTCGGCCATCGGCGCGGACGCCATCGAGGCCCCCATCGACGGTTACATGATGTCGGCTTCCCCCAAGAACGAGGCCGGGGCCAAGAAGCTGCTCGCCTACCTCGGCGGGGCCGATGCCCAGAACCTCGCGGTCAAGGCCGACCCCAGCGTCGTCGCCACGAGCAGCGCTGCCGACACGGGGGCCTACACCGCCCTGCAGAAGAAGTCGGCAGAGTTCGTGAAGTCGGCCAAGAACATCGCCCAGTTCATGGACCGCGACACACGCCCCGACTTCGCCTCGACCGTGATGATCCCCGCCATCCAGAGCTTCATCAAGGCCCCCACCGAGATCGACTCACTGGTGGCGGGCATCCAGAAGCAGAAGCTCAGCATCTTCGCCAGCTGACATGGCCATCGTCGCGGCGCAGACCGCCCAGACCGAGAAGACACCCCCGGAGAAGACTCCTCGCAAGCGCTCGCGCTACAAGGGACTGAACCACCTGAGCGGGGTCGACCGCATCGTCGTCTCGCTCATGGTGGGGGTTCCCACGTTCATCGTGCTCGCCCTCGTGTGGTTCCCCGCCGTCGGCTCGGTGCTGCTGTCGTTCACCAACTGGAACGGCATCGGCAGCCCGAGCCGGGCCAAGTGGATCGGCCTGACCAACTACGAGAACGTCGTGACGATCTACCCGCCCTTCTGGCCGGCGTTGCAGCACAACCTCATCTGGCTCGTGGTGATGTTCGTCATCGCGACCCCCCTGGGGATGCTGCTCGCCGTCCTGCTCGACCAGGAGCTGAAGGGCGGTCGCATCTACCAGACGGCCTTCTACCTTCCGGTGGTGCTGTCGCTGGCTCTCATCGGCTTCATCTGGCAGCTGATGTACAGCAAGGACCAGGGTCTGATCAACGCCGTCACCGGCTCCACCATCGACTGGTACGGCGACCAGAGCTACAACCTCGGGGCGGCGCTGGTCGCCACCAGCTGGCGGCAGGTCGGCTACGTCATGCTGCTCTACCTGGCCGGACTCAAGGGCGTCGACCCGACGCTGCGCGAGGCGGCCAAGGTCGACGGGGCCAGCGAGACGACGACCTTCTTCCGCGTCGTCTTCCCGGTGATGAGGCCGATCAACGTCATCGTCCTCGTGGTCACGGTGATCGAGTCGCTGCGGGCCTTCGACCTCGTGTGGGTCATCAACAAGGGCCGCAACGGTCTCGAGCTCATCTCGACGCTGGTGACGCAGAACATCGTGGGTGAGGCGAGCCGGATCGGCTTCGGCTCGGCTCTCGCGACGTTCATGCTCCTCATCTCGTCGGTCTTCATCGTCATCTACCTGCGCATCATCATGAGGGAGGAACGATGACCACAGCCACGAGCACCTCGGTCGGGTCCCCGCAGGACCGGGCCACCCGGGTCGTCCCCAGCGCGCCGAAGCCCCGCCGCGTCGGGAGGGTCCTGCTCTACACCTTCCTCACGGTGATGTCCTTGATCTGGCTCTTCCCCGTGCTCTTCGCCGTGGTCAGCTCGTTCCGCAGCTACGCCTACACGGCGCAGAACGGCTACATCTCCTTCGGCGGGTTCACCTTCTCCAACTACATCAACGCCTGGCAGCAGGCCAACTTCGGTCACACGCTGGTCAACTCGCTGATCATCACCATCCCGGCCGTGATCCTCACGCTCTTCCTGTCCTCCTGCATCGCCTTCGTCGTCGCGCGGTTCACCTTCAAGTTCAACCTCGCGCTGCTCGGGCTCTTCACGGCGGCCAACCTGCTGCCCCCGCAGGCCCTGCTCATCCCGGTCTTCCGGATGTTCAAGGCGATCACCGTGCCGCTGTGGTTCAGCGACTCGGGCACCCTGCTCAACAGCTACTGGGGCCTGATCGCGGTCAACGTCGCCTTCCAGACCGGCTTCTGCGCCTTCGTGCTCAGCAACTACATGAAGACGCTGCCCCGCGAGCTCTACGAGTCGGCCGTCATCGACGGGGCGGGGGTGCTGCGGCAGTTCTTCCAGCTCACGCTGCCCCTGTGCCGGCCGCCGCTCGCCGCCCTCGCCACCCTCGAGGTCACCTGGATCTACAACGAGTTCTTCTGGGCCACGGTGCTGCTCTCGCAGGGCGACAAGTACCCGATCACCAGCTCCCTCAACAACCTGCGCGGCCAGTTCTTCACCGACAACAACCTCGTCGCCGCCGGCTCGGTGGTCGTCGCCCTGCCGACCCTCCTCGTGTTCTTCATCCTGCAGAAGCAGTTCGTCTCCGGCCTCACCCTCGGTGCCACCAAGGGCTGACCCGAGTCCCCTTGTTTCCGCAGAAGTGCCCTTTCCTCGGTCGCGAGACCGCGGGAAGGGCACTTCTGCGGAAACAAGGGGACGGGTATGGAGGGGTATGGAGGCGCCGGGGGCGGCCGGCGCGACCGGCGCAGGCGCGACGACATACCGTAAGGGCGTGACGGCCGCGGCGACTCCCACACCCTCCCAGCTGCGCCGGGCCCTCGCCCGGGCCCGGGACGGCAAGCCCCTCGACGCGGGCGAGGCGGAGGTGCTGCTGCACGCCCGCGGCGACGACCTCCTCGCGCTGTGCGAGCCGGCCACCCGGGTGCGTGACGCGGCGATGGTCGCGGCGGGCCGACCCGGCGTGGTCACCTACTCCCGCAAGGTGTTCGTGCCGTTGACCCGGCTCTGTCGGGACCGTTGCCACTACTGCACGTTCGCGACCGTGCCGCACCGCCTCCCCGCCGCCTACCTGAGCCCCGACGAGGTCCTCGACATCGCGAGGGCTGGGGCCGCCCAGGGCTGCAAGGAGGCGCTCTTCACCCTCGGTGACCGTCCCGAGGAACGCTGGCCGGCGGCCCGTGAGTGGCTCGACGCGCACGGGTACGACGACACGCTGTCCTACGTGCGGGCCATGGCCATCAGGGTGATCGAGGAGACCGGCCTGCTGCCGCACCTCAACCCCGGCGTCATGACCTGGTCGGACCTGCAGCGGCTCAAGCCCGTCGCCCCGTCGATGGGCATGATGCTCGAGACGACGTCGACCGCGCTCTTCACCGAGCCCGGTGGGGCGCACTACGGCTCCCCCGACAAGGACCCGGCCGTGCGGCTGCGCGTGCTCGAGGACGCCGGCCGGGTCGGGGTGCCCTTCACCACCGGCATCCTCGTCGGCATCGGCGAGACCTACGGCGACCGCATCGAGTCCATCCTCGCCATCCGCCGGGTGGCGCGGGAGTACGGCTCGGTGCAGGAGGTCATCGTCCAGAACTTCCGGGCCAAGGACGACACCGCCATGCGCTCCACCGACGACACCGAGGGGGAGGAGTTCCTTGCGACGGTCGCGGTGGCCCGGCTGCTGCTCGGTGCGTCGGTGACCCTCCAGGTGCCCCCGAACCTCTCGGCCCCCGACGAGATCGGCCCGCTGCTGGCCGCCGGCGTCGACGACTGGGGCGGCGTCTCGCCGGTCACCCCCGACCACGTCAACCCCGAGCGCCCGTGGCCGCAGGTCGCCGACCTGGCCGCGTGGACGGCGGTCCACGGTCTCGAGCTGCGCGAGCGGCTCACCGTGCACCCGCGTTTCGTGCGCGGCACCCTCGAGCGCGACGAGCCGTGGGTCGACCCGCGGCTGGTCCCGGCCCTGCGCGCGCTCGTCGACGCGGCCACGGGCCTGGCCGACGAGGGCGCCGTACCGGTCGGGCAGCCGTGGCAGGAGCCCGATGGCGGACTCCAGAGCAGCGGGCGCACCGAGCTGCACCGCGAGGTCGACGAGAGCGGGCGCACCGACGACCGGCGCAGCGACTTCGACGAGGTCTACGGCGACTGGGAGGCCGTCGCGCTGCGGGTGCACGCCGACGACCAGGTGGTGCCCGAACGGCTCGACGCCGACGTGCGCTCGGCCCTGGCCCGGGCCCACGACGACCCGGCCGGTCTGACCGACGAGCAGTACCTCGCCCTCGTCACCGCCGACGGACCGGCCCTCGAGGCGGTGACGGCACTCGCCGACGACCTGCGGCGCGACGTCGTCGGTGACGACGTGACCTACGTGGTCAACCGGAACATCAACTTCACCAACGTCTGCTACGTCGGCTGCCGCTTCTGCGCCTTCGCCCAGCGCAAGACCGACGCCGACGCCTACACCCTCTCGCTCGAGCAGGTCGGCCAGCGGGCCGCGGAGGCGCAGGCTCTCGGGGCCACCGAGGTCTGCCTCCAGGGGGGCATCTCGCCCGACCTCGGCCCGAGCGCGTACGTCGACATCGTGCGGGCCGTGAAGGCCGCCGCACCGGGCATCCACGTGCACGCGTTCTCCCCCATGGAGATCGCGACGGCGTCGAGCAAGGCCGGCCGTTCGGCGCGCGACTGGCTGACGGAGGTGCGTGACGCCGGGCTCGACACCATTCCCGGGACGGCCGCCGAGATCCTCGACGACGACGTGCGCTGGGTGCTCACCAAGGGCAAGCTGCCGACGTCGGCCTGGCTCGACGTCGTGCGCACCGCCCACCAGCTGGGTCTGCGGTCGAGCTCGACGATGATGTACGGCCACGTCGACCACCCGCGCCACTGGGTCGGCCACCTGCGCACCCTCGCGGCCCTGCAGGACGAGACCGGCGGCTTCACGGAGTTCGTGCCGCTGCCCTTCGTGCACACCAACGCGCCGGTCTACCTCGCCGGTCTCGCGCGCCCCGGCCCGACCCTGCGCGACAACCGGGCCGTGCACGCACTGGCGCGGATCATGCTCCACGGCCGCATCGACCACGTGCAGACCTCGTGGGTCAAGCTCGGCGTCGACGGCACCCGGGCGATGCTCACGGGCGGCGCCGACGACCTCGGCGGCACCCTCATGGAGGAGACGATCAGCCGCATGGCCGGGTCGCAGCACGGCTCGGCCAAGACCGTGGCCGAGCTGACCTCCATCGCGGCGGGCATCGGCCGCCCGGTGCGCCAGCGCGGCACGACGTACGACGTCCTCGCAGCTGCCGCCCCCTGAGCCGACGCGCTACGGTGCCTCGGTCGCGTGGGCCGAGCCGGGGACGGGGGTATCGGCAGCGGTCGTCGGCTCCTGCTCGAGGTGCGCCCGCACCAGGCTGAGCTGGGTCACGGTGTAGAGCATCACCACGAGGGTGAGCAGGCTGAGGGTCACCGAGAGCGGGTCGTGGTTGAGCTTCTCGTGGAAGACGGCGAGGGCCAGGCAGACGCTGGCGAGGGGGTCGACGCTGGCCGTCGCGGGCAGGCTCGCGGCGAGGGGGCCGGCCTGGAACGCCATCTGCGCGAAGAAGAGCCCCATGGCTCCGGCCGCCACGAGGACGTAGAGCTGCCAGGCGGTCAGCAGCGCGAGGAGTCCGTCGGTGGTCACCACGTGGGCGCACGACTTGATGAGCGCGGCGGTGCAGGCGTAGATGACTCCGGCCGCCAGGCCGAGCAGGGCGGCGCTCCAGCGGCCGCCGGCGGTCGTGCGCAGCCGGCGGGCCATACCGACGCAGACCACGACGAGCACGACGACGACGGCGGTGGCCACGATCGTCGACCCGACGAAGGGCCGGCCCTCGCGCACGCTGAGGGCCCCCGACACGACGAGGAAGCTGGCGACGGCCAGCACGAGCACGGCGGCGTAGGCGACCTCGCGCCGGGCCATGCGGGTCCCGGCGATGCGGTGGGCGACGACGAGCGAGAAGAGGACGGCGCTGACCAGCAGCGGCTGCACGAGGGACAGGGCCCCGAGGTGGAGGGCGGTGATCTGCAGGCCCAGCCCACCGACGTCGGCTCCGATCCCGGCCAGCCAGAGGGGGTGGCGCAGGGTCGCCATGGCGAATCCCCCGACGGCTGCGGGGGACAACCGCTCCATCGACGGCATGGTGCCGGCGCTGCGGTGCTTGAGGGCCGTCGCGAAGGAGAAGAAGCCAGCCGCGCCGAGGGAGGCGAGGACGACGAGGAGGAGTCTCACCGCACCAGCGGACCGAGCAGGTCGGCGTCGGCGATCTGCTGGCCGGCGTGCGCCTGTCGCGTCGCGAGCGCGTAGGCCGCCTCGGTCGCCCGGAGCAGCGGGGTCCACGCCACCGAGCAGACCGCGTCGCGGTTGTGCGCCGCGATGCGAGCCCGCAGCCCCGGCTCGCGGGCGATGCGCACGATCGCCGCCGACAGGTCGGCGTCGGTGTCACACAGCAGGCCCTCGGCCTCGTCGTGGATGAACTCGCCCATCCCACCCCCCGACTTGGCCAGCACCGGGATCCCCGCGCACCGCGCCTCGAGGGCGGCGATGCCGAACGACTCGAGGTCGGCCGGGGCCAGGAAGGCGTGGGCCCGCCCCAGCACCTGGTCGTGCACGGTCTGCCGGTCGACGCGGCCGAGCAGGTCGACCGCGTCCGTCATCTGGTGGCGGGCCAGCCAGGCCGTCATCGCGCCCTGGCGGGGCCCGTCGCCGGCCACGACGAGCTTGAGGCGGGTGGGGTCGCCGAGGCGCTCGAGCTCGGTCTGGGCGTCACGGACGATGGCCAGCAGGGCGATGGGCCGCTTGCGCCGCGCCAGGCGCATCACGGCCGCGAGGACCAGCACGTCGTCAGGCGGGGGCGGTGGTGACGCGAGGCGCCACTGGTCCTGGTCGATGCCGTTGGCGAGCACGTGGATGGTGGTGCCGGGAGGCAGGACCGCCGCGACCGGCCCGGCTGCTGCGCGGCTGACGGCGGTCCACAGGATGGGCAGCTGCGACCAGCGACCGAGGAAGTCCATGGTGCGCATGATGGGCCGCACCCCGGCCCACATCGAGTGCACCGTGACCACGGTCGGGATGCCGCGCTGGGCTGCGGCCCGCGCGACGAAGAAGGCCAGGGGCGAGGCGACGCCCAGGTGGGCGTGCACCACGTCGGGGCGCAACCGCTCCAGCGCGGCGACCCCCTCGCGGACCGACAGCGGGTGCATCGCGTGAGGCCGGCTGAAGCGCTCGGTGACGCGGTGCACGGGCACGCTCGACCCGCGCGGGCACGTCGCGGCGGCCGGCGAGCTGGTGATGACGTGCACGTCGTGACCGCTCTGCTGCTGTCGCTCGGTGAGGTCGGCCACGTGCATCTCGATGCCCCCGAGCCGGGGCAGGTAGAAGTCGGTGACGTGTGCGACCCTCACGGTCCTCCCCTTGCCACTCGGCGTCCCTGACGGCTCATCGTCCCACAGCCCATGATCGACGAGCGTAGTTCGTCCACAGCCGGGGCCACGTCAACCCTGGGTCGGAGAACCCGAGGTGTCGCGGCTGGCGCCGACCGGGCGCCGACCGGGCTGCGACCGGGCTGCTGCGCTCAGCGGGGTGGTCAGCCGGGTGGCGCTCAGCCGGTGGGCAGGTCGAAGACGAGGAGGGTGCTCGTCGCCGTGGCCACCACGTCACCGCGCTCGTCGACCACCCGGCCCTCGGTGAACCCCACGCGGGCGCCGGCCCGGACGACCGTGCCGGTGGCCGTGAGGAGGCCGCTGCTCGCCCGCACGGCCTTGAGGTAGCTCACCTTGATCTCGACCGAGGTGTATCCGCGTCCCGCCGGCAGCATCGTGTGCATGGCGCACCCGCAGACGCTGTCGAGCAGCGTGCACACGAGCCCCCCGTGCACCGCGCCGATGGGGTTGTAGGCCGACTCGTCGGGGCGGCAGGTGAACACCACCCGGCCTTCGGTCGCCTCGACGATCCGCATCTGCAGCAGCTGGGCGATCGGCGCCGGTGGCAGCTCGGCGGCCTGGATCGCCCTCATGTAGTCGAGACCGGCCATCCGCAGGCCGTGGGTGGCACCCACGGCGGGGTCGTGCCAGGTGACCGTGCGCGACTGGGGAGGCCCCCAGTGCTCCGGCGCGGGGTGGGCGGCGGCTGGTGGGTCCGGCGTGGACGAGGTCCCGGTCACGGCTGCTCCAGAGGGTCGAGGATGACCCGCCACACGCTACGGGCAATGTCGTCGGCGCCGTCGTCGGCGCCGTCGTCGGTGTCGGGCGCTCAATCCTCCAGCAGCAGGCGCAGCCTCTCGAGGTTGGCGGTCATCGACGTACGCCACTCCCCGAGCCGGTTCGCGACGATCCGCGCCTCCTTCTGCGGCGACGCGAGGATGGCCGGGGTCAGCCCCGAGGGGCCGGGGCCCATCCGGGCCCACTGCCGCACGGTGACGGCGTCGCGGCCGGGATCGACCTCGAAGGCCCAGGTCGCCGACGGGTCACCCTCTGGGCCGACCACCTCCCACACCCAGCGCCGCTCCGGGACGACCTCGACGACGACGCACACCGTCGACCACTCCCCGAGCGCGGGGTGCGCGTTGTCCCCACGGAAGCGGGCGCCCACCTCGGGCCCGGTCGCCCCGTCCAGCCACTGGGTCGACTGCAGCTCGGGCGAGTGGCTGACCGGCAGGCCGATGTCGGTCACGAGCCTCCATACGTCCTGGGGAGAGGCGGACACCCGCAGGGTGACCTCGACTGTGGGTGAGTCGCGGTAGTGCATCGGTGCTCCTTCTCGAGGCCGGGTGTCGGTGCGGACGAGGTGGTATGAAGCGTCAGCGGTCGCCGTCGGCGACCACGGCCACCAGGGTGCGCAGGACGGCGAGCTGCTCGTCGACCGACCCCTCGAGCTTGGCCAGCAGGGTGGTGATGCCGGCGGTGCGGTAGGCCTCGACCCGCGTCGCCAGCTGCCCCGGGGTGCCAATGAGGTTGGTGCGGGTGCCGAGCTCGAGGGGGACGGCGCGAGCCGCTGCCTCCCGGTCGCCCGACTGCCAGAGTCGGGCGACCAGGGCCACCTCGTCGGCGAAGCCGAGGCGGGCGAAGGCATCCCGGTAGAAGTTGGTGCCGGGGTCGGTGCCCGAAGCGTCGGTGGCGCCGGCGCCCATGGCCCCGATGGTGAAGGCGTAGCCGTCGGCGTGGCGTCGGCCGCGCAGCGCGGCGTCGTCCTCGTCAGCGGCGACCTCGAGGGCCACGGGTGCGACGAGGTCGAGGTCGGCCAGGGTGCGGCCGGCCGAGTGGGCGCCCTCGCGCAGCGGGCCGAGGAACACCTCGGCGGCCTCGGGCACGAACGCGTTGCCGAGCCACCCGTCGGCGACCTCCCCGGTGAGGCGCAGGTTGGCGGGCCCCATCGCGGCGACGTAGACCGGCACGTGGTCCGGCTGGAGCGCCGGACGCAGGGCCCGCCCCCGGCTCTCGGGCAGGGGGAGGGGGTAGACCGGTCCCTCGTGCACGAGGCGGTCCCCGCGGCTGACCGTGCGCAGGATCTCGATCGTCTCGCGGGTGGTCTGGACCGGTCGGTGGAAGCGCACCCCGTGCCACCCCTCCATCACCGCGGGGCCGGAGACCCCGACCCCGAGCCGGAAGCGTCCGCCCGAGAGGTGCTGCAGGGACAGGGCCGACGTCGCGAGCAGAGCCGGGGTGCGTGAGCCGAGCTGCACGACGAAGGTGCCGAGACCGATGTGGCTGGTCCGGGCCGCCAGGAACCCCAGCCCGGTCAGGGCGTCGTACCCCCACACCTCGGGAACCCACAGGGCCCGCACTCCCAGGGCCTCGGCGCCCTGCGCGAAGGCAACGGCGCCCGGCGCGTGCGGGTCCACCATCGCATCGACGTGCACGGCTGCTCCTCGTCGTCGGGGGAACGGCGAGCGTCGAGCGGTTGGGGGCTCGGGACGCCGCGGTCTGGTGCGAGGCTAGCTGGTCACCTCGGCTGGTGACCCTCCGACGCAGGCGAGGCCGATCTCGATCTCCTGGACGCCGTTGTCGAATTTGACGTCGAGGTGGTTCTGGTCACTCTCCTGGTGGAAGTGCCAGCCGTCCTGGGGGGCGATCGCGGTCAGGGCCAGGATCGACCCGCGGCACGAGGCGGTGGCCGAGCCACCCTCGGTGCGGAAGGTGGCCGACCGGGCCGGGGTCGACGGGCCCGCGACGCGCGGGGGGCGAGGAGTGGAGGTGGCAGGCGGGTCGGAGTGCGGTGTCGACGCCGAGCTGGGCGGGGCCTCGGGGGACGTGGGCGGCACCTGGGTCTGCTTCGGCGGACGCTGCGCCGCAGGCGGGGTGGACAGGGGCGGTGCCGGCACGGCCGCCGTCGGCGGCGCTGCGGTCGCCGGGGTCACAGGGGTCGCCGGGGTCGTCGGGGTCGCGGCCGTTGACGGGGTGGGCGCAGCGGGCGTCGGCGACCGACGCGCGGAGGACGACGACCGGGACGGGAACAGGTGGCCCGTCACCTTGGGTGCGGTCAGCGGCTGTCCCACGCTCTTGTCAGCGTTGTCGACGGCCGCGAAGGTCAGGGCCGCGGCGGCGACGACCACGACCAACCACCCGACTGCCATGAGGACGAGCTGCCTCGGGGACGTTCTCATGACTGCTGACGCCTTCCTGCTCTACGGTGCCCACTGTGACACATGTGCTGGTGATCGAGGACGACCCGGCGATCCGGAGCGCACTCATGCGAGCTCTCACCGACCGGGGCCACGCCGTGACGAGCGCGTCGTCGGGGATGACGGGCCTGCAGATGGCGCTCGACGACCGGCCCGATCTCGTCCTGCTCGACCTCGGCCTGCCCGATATCGACGGCTTCAGCGTGCTGAGCATGCTGCGTGCGGTCCGTCACGTGCCCGTGATCGTGGTCACGGCCCGCGACGACGACCCCTCCATCGTCAAGGCCCTCGACGCCGGCGCTGACGACTACGTCGCCAAGCCCTTCGGCATGGACCACCTCGAGGCGCGGATCCGGGCGGTGCTGCGCCGCACCGCGACCGAGGGCACCGAGCAGCCGGTCCGCGTCGGTGACCTCGTCATCGACCCGGCGCGAAGGGTCGTCACCCTGGGGGACGCGACGCTGGAGCTGTCGCGCCGCGAGTTCGACCTGCTCGAGCTGCTGGGCCGGCGTGAGGGCGAGGTCGTCAGCAAGCGCGACATCCTGGCCGAGGTGTGGAACCAGCCCTATGGCGGGGGCGAGCGCACCGTCGACGTCCACCTGTCGTGGCTGCGCCGCAAGCTGGGCGAGACCGCGGCTCATCCGGTGTACCTCCACAGCGTGCGCGGGGTGGGCGTGCGCCTCTCGGCGCCGACTGGCGACCCCGCGGGTGCGGACGACGACCCGCTGCCGGACGAGGGCTGATGCCCCGCCGGATCGCGCTCCTGGTGGCAGCGACCACGTCGGCCGTGGTCGTGGCCTTCATCCTGCCCCTGTGCCTCCTGGTCGCGAGCCTCGCCGAAGACCGGGTGACGACACGGGCGCGCGAGCAGGCGCAGAACGTCGTGACCCTGCTGGCCACCCTCACCGACGCCCAGCTCCTGGCCCGCACCGTGACCGACCTCGATGCCCGGGGACCGCAGGTCGCCGTCGTGTGGCCGGGCCCCGGTTTCCGGGAGCTCGGTGACATGGTGCTGACCCCCGCGACCAGACGGCTCGTGGAGCGGGCCCGGTTGGACCTGAGCGCGTTCACGGCGCCGACAGAGGACGGACTCGCCTCGCTGGTCGCGGTGGCCACACCGGGCGGTGTGACCGTCGTGGTGTCCCGCGTCTCGAACGACGAGCTCCACTCCGGGGTGCCGCGGGCGTGGGCGACGATCATCGGCCTCGGGATCCTGTTGGTCGCCGTCTCGGTGGCCGTCGCCCTGCGGCTGGGCCGCTTCATCAGCGTGCCGGTGACGGAGGTCGCCGAGGTCGCCCACCGCCTCCGGGAGGGGGACGGGGACGCGCGGGCCGTGCCCGGGGGTCCGCCCGAGACGGCGGAGCTGGGGCACGCGCTCAACGCCCTGGCCGACCGGATCCACGAGCTGGTCGGCGAGGAGCGTGAGCAGGTCGCCGATCTGGGTCACCGGCTGCGCACGCCCGTGACGGCGCTGCGCCTCGACGCCGACCTGGTGGGTGACATCGAGGTCCGAGACCGGTTGAGGACGCACATCGACCACCTGCAGCGCAGCATCGACGTGGTCGTGCGTGAGGCCCGCCGCGGCGTCGTCGACGAGATCCCGGTGACGACCGTCGTCGTGCCCGTGGTGACCGAGCGGGTGGCCTTCTGGGCGCCGCTCGCCGAGGACCAGGGCCGCCCGATCGACCTCGAGGTCGACGACGCGGCTGACGCATCCGTGGTGCTCGCGGTCGACGACCTGCGTGAGCTGCTCGACACCCTGCTCGACAACGTCTTCAGCCACACCCCCGAGGGTGCGCCGGTGATCGTCAGGGTGACGCAGCGCAGCGGTTCGCTGGCGACGGAGCAGGAGGGGCGTGGGGTGGCCGACGGTGGTGCGGGTGCGGGTGCGGGTGCGGGTGCGGGTGTGGGTGAGGGTGCGTCGGTCGTGGGCATCGTCGTCGAGGACGGGGGCACGGGCCTCGTGACCCCGTGGCTGGGTCGTGGTCACAGCGCGGGCGGCTCGACCGGCCTCGGCCTCGACATCGTGCACCGGATCGCCCTTGCGGGTGGCGGCACGGTCGACCTCGACCAGTCGTCGCTCGGCGGCCTGCGGGTCACGATCTCCCTTCCGGGGAAGCGACACCGTCCGTACTCCGCCCCGCCCGCCGCGACGAGGCGCCGACTCACCCGCTGATTTCCGAGGCGGAGGGTCCTCAGGCGACGAGCCGCAGGATGATAAATCCTGAGACAACAAATCCTGAGACAAAGGATCCCCAGATACATCGCAGGAGTGACAGGATGACGAGTCGCGGACCAGCGGCCCACGCTGGCCGCGTTGGCTAGCGCGCCGGGTCGCCTTCGTGGACACCGTCACCTTCGTGCTCCCCGTCGTGGTCGCTGTCGTCGTGCTCGACGGGCCGCGTGGACGTCGGGGTGGCGGTGGGGGGCGTGGTCGGCTGCGACGAGGTGGGCTGCGACGTGGGCTCCGAGGTGGGCTCCGACGTCGGGGCTGAGCTGGGCTCCGAGGTGGGCTCCGGTCCGGGGGTGCCCTCTGCCGGCTCTGACTCCGGCGCTGCAGTGACCGTGACGGTCGTGCCGGGGCTGGTGACCACGCACTCCTCCCCCCGCGGCGTCGCCGACGGTGGACAGGGAGCGAGCCGGTGGACGGTCTCCCGGACCACGGGGGTCGGGGTCGGGGCCAGCGGGCCGGCTGTCGTGGCCGCTCCGGCCGTGGTGGAGGCGACGTAGACGGCGACAGCCGCCACGGAGCCGAGCAAGGTGCCGACGCCGACAACTCGGGTGAGGGACACGGGAAGACCTCCGGGGTCTTTTCGGGGTGTGGGTCAGGGCACGGTCAGGGGGCGAACCACCCGATACTGCAGCGGCCCGGGTCAAGTCGGGGTCGTCGCTCGCTCAAGACCGCGTTAAGGATCGGGCCATGACGTCGCCACGGGGGCCCGCTCCGTCGTTAACCTGCTCTTGAGGATCGGATGACGCCCGGTTTGCACCCCTACCCGCACGCTGGTGGTCGAGGTGGTCCGACAGGCTGCTTCCTCCCCACTCGAGAGGTCGTGGTTCTGTGCGCCCCCTGCTCAGCACCGGTCAGCGCAACCGTTCGCACATCGTGCTGGCGGTCCTCAGCGGCACGCTCGCCGCGGCTGCTGCCGCCGGCACCGGGGTGGCCACGGCCGCTGCCGCCCGCGAGACCACGAGGGAGCAGGCCGCCAAGGCCAGGCAGGCAGCAGCGTCGCAGGCCGTGGCGGCTGCCCGGCAGCAGGCCGCCCTGCAGAAGTGGGCCCACGACAACCCTGTCGTCGTGACGTCGGCGCGGCCGGTGCGCACCGTGGTCGGGCCGAGCGTCGTCGTGCGCGCCTCCGCTCCTGGCTCCGCACGGGTCGGGGGGTCGTCCCGGGTCAGCAGCTCGACCCGCCTGCGCACGGCCTCCTCCACCCCGCAGGCGACGCGGGTGGCGTCCACCTCGGGTGGTCAGGCGGCTCCATCGGCGCCGGCCGCGCAGCCGCCCGCCGCCGCCCCGCCCCGGGCGCCAGCGCCGCCGCCCCCGCCCCCGCCCCCGCCGCCCCCGCCGCCGATCAAGACCAGCGGGTCATGACGCCCACCCGCGGGCTGGCCCACCCGTCGACGGCCGAGTCGGCGACCGAGCCGCTGCTGGACCTCGCCCACGGAGCAGCCACGTGGCGGGCGCTGGGCACCTACGTGGAGCTGCGTACCCTGCCGCATGCGCTCGAGGAGGCCGCTGCGGTCGTCGTCGAGGTGCTCGACGAGGTCGACCGCACCTGCAGCCGGTTCCGGGACGACAGCGACCTCACCCGGGTCAACCGCGGCGCCGGCCCCGTCACCGTGTCGCCCGTGCTCCTCGCCGCCGTCCGTGTCGCCATCGAGGCTGCCGACGAGACGGACGGGATCGTCGACCCGACGCTCGGCGCGTTGCTCGTGGCGGGCGGCTACGACTGCACCTTCACGCGGATCTCCCATGAACACCAGGCGTCGGTCGCCCTCCCCGGCCCGGCCTCGGCCCATCTGAACCCTCGTCGCGGGGGGTGGGCCGATGTCGTGGTCACCGACACCAGCGTGTCGGTGCCGGCCGGCGTCTGGCTCGACCTCGGCGCGACGGGCAAGGCCTTCGCCGCCGACCTGGCGGCGCTCGCCGTCGAGGAGGCGCTCGGCGTGCCGGTCGTCGTCGGGGTCGGCGGCGACGTCCGGGTGGCCGGGTGCGGGTCAGAGTGGGGCGGGTCGTCGTACGACGTGCTCGTGGGCGAGACCCTCGCCGACCTCGAGGCGGGCGGGGTGCAGGCCCGTCTGACCCTGCGCGAGGGTGGGCTCGCCACGTCGAGCACGTCGGCCCGCCGCTGGAGGCACGGTGGGCGGCAGTGGCACCACCTGCTCGACCCGCGCACGGGCGCTCCGGCGTCGGGGCCGTGGCGCACCGTGACCGCACTGGGCCACACCGCCGCAGCCGCCAACACCGCCAGCACGGCCGCCATCGTCCTCGGCGAGGGAGCAGTCGGGTGGCTCGTCGCCAGAGGTGTCGCTGCCCGCCTCGTCGACCAGGCCGGAGCGGTGCTGCGCACCCAGGCGTGGGTCGCGTCCGGGGTCGAGCACGGGGTCGAGCACGGGGTCGAGCACGGGGTCGGGAGACCGCTGTGACGTCACCGATGCTGTGGTACGTCAACCGGGGCACCGGGGTCGTCCTCCTTGTCGTCTTCACCCTCACCACGGTCCTGGGCGTGCTCGCCATGGGGCGGTCGACGAGCGTCTGGTGGCCCCGCTTCGTCACCCAGGGGCTCCACCGCACCCTCTCGGCCCTCTCGGTCCTGCTCCTGCTCGGCCACGCATCGGTCGCGGTGGTCGACGAGTTCGTCGACATCAGGTGGTGGCAGGTGGTGGTGCCCTTCGGGGGCACCTACCAGCCGTTGTGGCTGGGCCTCGGAGCGGTGTCGCTCGACCTCACCGCTCTCGTCGTGGCGACGTCGCTCGCCCGTCGGTGGGTGGCGCACCGGGTCTGGTTCCGGGTGCACCTCACCGCCTACCTCGCCTGGCTGCTGGGGGCGGTGCACGGCATCGGCATCGGGACCGACACCTCGCGGTCCTGGCTCGCGGTGACCAACGTGGCCTGTCTGGGCCTGGTCGCCGTCGTCGTGACGGCCCGGGGCGTCGCCGTCGCCCGGGGCCTCCGGGCCCGCCGTCTGCGGTCCGGCGGTGGGCACGCGGACGAGCCCGGGGCCGGCGCCTGGCCGTGGCCCCAGGGGGAGACGTCATGATCCGCTCCGTCCACGTGGTCGACGTGCGGAGCGGCCCGCTGCTCCTGTCGTCGACCACCGACCGCCCGGGCCGCGAGGCCCACACGCTGCGCTGGGGTGCCGTCCCCCGCCCCACTCTCGAGCAGGTGCTCGAGGCCACGCGGGCTGGTGGCGTACGGGGCCGCGGAGGTGCGGGCTTCCCCCTCGCCCGCAAGCTCGAGGCGGTCGCGGGTGCCCGGGGTCGGCTCGGGCGTGGCCGCCCGGTCGTGGTCGTCAACGCGGCCGAGGGTGAGCCGGCCAGTGCCAAGGACTCCGCCCTGCTCGGAGTCGCCCCGCACCTGGTGCTCGACGGCGCCCTCACGGCGGCAAGGGTGCTGGGGGCCAAGGAGATCCACGTCGTGACGTCGCGCGACCGCCCCTTGGTGACCGACGCCGTCGCCCGGGCGCTCGAGGAGCGGGGCGACAGCGACGAGCGAGGCATCTCGTGGGTGCGGCACGTGGCGGAGCCCGGCTACGTCTCGGGCCAGTCGCGGGCCGTGATCGAGCTGATGTCGGGCCGATCCGGGCTGCCTGTCACGTCATGGGCGCCGGAGGCCGTCGATGGCCTGCGTGGTCGACCGACGCTGCTGTCCAACGCCGAGTCGTTCGCGCACCTCGCGGCGCTCCTGCGCGTGGGCTCGCACCGGTACGCCGCGCTGGGCGTGGAGGGGGAGCCCGGCACCACCCTGCTGACGCTCTCGAGCCCACCCGGTCTCGACGGGATCCCCCGTGGGGTGAGGGTGGTGGAGGTCGGTCACGGGTCTCCCGCGAGCGCGGTGCTCGACTTCCCGCAGCTCTGCGGGCCCGTCCTGCTGGGCGGCTATCACGGCACGTGGGTCCATCCTCGGCACCTGCCCGACCTGCGGTGGTCGAACCTCGACCTGCGGCGCCTCGGCGCGAACCTCGGGGCGGGAGCGGTCATCGCGCTCGGCTCCGAGGCCTGCCCCGTCGCCGAGACGGCGCGGATCACCGCGTATCTCGCGGGCGAGTCCGCGGGGCGGTGCGGCCCCTGCCGCAACGGGCTGCCTGCGCTGGCCGGGGAGGTGGCAGCGCTCGCCGACGGTGTCGACACCTGGGGCCGGATCGGTGAGCTCACGGGCCTCGTGACCGGGCGCGGCGCGTGCGCCCATCCCGACGGCACGGCCAGGATGGTCGTGTCCCTCCTCACCGACCTGCCCGATCTCGTCGACGACCACCTCGCCTTCCGCTGCCGGTGTGTCGTCCACGCCGAGCGCACCGACAGCACTCGCAGCACCGACAGGACTCGCAGCACCGACAGGACTCGCAGCACCGACAGCCCTCGCCGCGCCGGCGACACCCGCGACACCGGCAGCGCCGGGGTCACCGATGAGGAGCTGGTGCGCTCGTGAGCGACTACGTGCTGCGGGTCGACTGGCCCGACTGTCGGGCCCGCGGGCTCTGCGCCGAGGTCCTGCCCGAGCTCATCAGGCTCGACGAGTGGGGGTACCCGATGGTGCTGGGTCCGGTCGGGGCTCGGCTCGAGGCCCGGGCCCGTGAGGCGGCGTCAGCCTGTCCGCGCCGGGCCCTGCACCTGCGCCGCACCTGACGGCGTCGCCCGGACCCCTGCGGGGCGCACCCTGGATGGCCTCGACCCGGATCGACCCGGACCGAATCGATCCATGGAGGACCATGTTGGTCCGCCGGGTTTACACTCGTCTACGTGCCGCGGATGACGAGTGAGGAGATCGACGCCGAGATCGTCGACGCCGCCGCGCGGCTCTTCGCTCGGCACGGATACCGCCAGACGTCCCTGCAGGTCATCGCCGACGAGGTCGGATACAGCAAGACGGGTCTGCTGCACCGGTTCTCGAGCAAGGACGGGCTCTGGGAGGTCGTCGTGGGCGACTTCCGCACCCAGATCGCCACCGTCACGCTGGCCGCGGAGGGCCTTCCGCTCGGGCCGACGCGCGACCGGGCTGTCGTCGAGGCGGTGCTCGACGTCGCGACCCGGCGCCCCGGTCTCGTGCGGTTGATGTTCAACCTCCTCACCCTGCCGGAGGGCGACCCCGACGCGGCGCTGCTGCAGGAGGCCCCCCGCGTGCTCCTGGCCGCCTTCGGTGCCAGACCCGATGCCGTGCTCGCCCTCGACCTCGACGTCGACGACGCGGTCGCCGTCGATCCCGCCCGGGCTGTTCCCCTGGTCGGCGCCCTCGGGGTGCTGGCCGTCTCGACCTTCCTGCTCGAGAAGCACCCGCAGGCTCGGCCGCTCGTCGTCCAGGCCGCGATGCGGGCGCTCGGGCACCCCTGACCGGCCCCTCCAGGCCCCCACCACCGGCCCCCGACACCCGACCCGACCACCGCGTAGATCCGTCCCACCGCCAGGCAACGAGGCCTGACACCCCATCCGACCCCAGGGAAGTCCCATGTCCTCAGCGCTGCACCGCCTCGGGCTCGCCACGGTCCGCCACCGCGCAATGACCCTCATCGTCTGGTTCCTCGTGCTCGTCGGCGCCGGTGTCGGTGCCGCCACGCTGAGCGGGCAGACGAGCAACACCTTCAGCATCCCGGGTCAGGAGTCGACCACGGCGCTCACCCTCATCGAGAGCCGCTTCGGCTCCTCGGGAGGCGCCTCGGCGCAGGTCGCCCTCCTGGCCCCCGCCGGGCAGCAGGTCACCTCGCCGCCGGTGGCGGCCCGGGTCACCGATCTGGTGCAGCAGCTGACGGCCCTGTCCGGGGTCGTCTCCGTGAGCAACCCGCTCGACCCGGCCCGACCGGTCGTGTCACCCGACCGGCAGGCGTCGTACATCACGGTCACCTACGCCGCGAAGGCACCGGACATCACCTCGGCGCAGCGCGAGGCGCTGCTGACCGCGATCGGGTCGGCTCGCACCGGCGGCCTCTCCGTCGAGGTCAGCGGCGAGGCGACGCGCGCGCCGGTCGACGTGGGCGGGGTAGGCGAGATCGTCGGTGTCGTCGTGGCCCTCGTGGTGCTCGCCCTGACGTACGGCGCGCTGGTGGCCGCGGGGATGAACCTGCTCACCGCCCTCGTCGGGGTCGGCGTGGGCGCCCTGGGGGTCACGATCGCGACCGGTTTCGCCGACCTCCAGTCGACGACGCCCATCCTCGCGACGATGCTCGGGCTCGCGGTGGGCATCGACTACGCGCTCTTCATCGTCACCCGGCACCGGGCCGAGCTCCGGGCCGGGCGCTCCGTGTCGGACGCCGTCGCCCTGGCGGTCGGTACCGCCGGCTCGGCGGTCGTGGTGGCGGGGGCGACGGTCGTCATCGCCCTCTCGGGCCTCGCGGTCTCGGGCATCCCCTTCCTCACCCAGATGGGTCTGGCCGCCGCCGGCACCGTCGTCGTCGCCGTGCTGATCGCCCTCACCCTCGTGCCGGCCTCCCTCGGGTTCATCGGGCTGCGCGTGCTCCCGCGGCGCGAGCGGGAGACCGTAGCGAGCGCGGGCCACCCGGCCACCCCGGGTACGCCGACCCCCGGTGCCATACCGGCGGTGCCGCACGGGCGTGGCTTCATCGCCGGCTGGGCCGGCGTCGTCACCCGCTACCGCTGGCCCTCCTTGCTGCTCGGGCTCGTGGCGCTCGGCGCGATGGCCCTGCCGGTGCTGTCGATGCGCACCTCGCTGGTGCCGACCCCCGCCACCGGGTCGACGGAGGCCAGGGCCCAGGCGATCATCGCGGAGAAGTTCGGCCAGGGCGTCAACGGGCCGCTGCTGGTGCTCGTGGACTCCCAGGGAGCGACCGGAGGCACCGGTGCCGCGGCCTCGGCCGCCAGCCTCGCCGGCCAGGTCAAGGGCCTGCCCGGTGTGGCCTTCGTGACGCCGCCGACCCCCAACCCCGCAGGGACGGCGGCGCTGCTGACGGTCATCCCCACCACGAGCCCCGACAGCCCCCAGACCGAGGACCTCGTCCACGCGATCCGTGACCAGGTCAAGGCCGACCCCGGCCTGACGGCCTACGTCAGCGGGGCCACCGCCGTCAACGTCGACGTGTCCGAGAGCCTGCGACGAGCCCTCCCCGTCTACCTCGTGCTCGTCGTGGGCCTGGCCCTGCTGCTTCTCGTCCTCGTCTTCCGCTCGGTGCTCGTGCCGGTGACCGGCGTGCTCGGCTTCCTGCTGACGATCGGCGCGTCCCTCGGAGCGACCACTGCCGTGTTCCAGTGGGGGTGGCTGGGCTGGCTCCTGCACCCGGCGTCCACCGGGCCGCTGCTCAGCCTCGCGCCGATCATCATCGTGGGGATCCTCTTCGGGCTGGCCATGGACTACCAGGTCTTCCTCGTCTCGCGCATGCACGAGGCCCACGCCCACGGTGACGACCCGGTCGAGTCGGTGCGGCACGGGTTCCGCTCTGCAGGGCCGGTCGTCGTGGCGGCCGCGATCATCATGTCGTCGGTCTTCGGTGGCTTCGCCTCCGGGCCCGACCTGACGGTGAAGTCGCTCTCGTTCGCGCTCGCGGTGGGCGTGCTCGTCGATGCGATCGTCGTGCGCATGGTGATCATGCCGGCTGCCCTGGCCATCCTCGGTCGGGCCGCGTGGTGGTTCCCGTCCTGGCTGCGCTGGCTCCCCGACCTCGACGTGGAGGGGGCCAAGCTCACCCGTGCGCGGGTGACCCCGGTCCCGTCGTCGAAGGACGGCGACCCGGAGGCGACCGGCGCGCAGGTGGGCGCTCATGCGTAGCACGGTGATCGACGTCCACACCGGCCACGTCGAGGTCGTCCACGACCTCACTCGGGCCTGCGCCGACTTCGTGCGGGAGGAGGCGGACGGGCTGCTGCACGTCTTCGTCCCCCACGCCACGGCCGGCATCGCCGTCATCGAGACCGGAGCGGGCAGCGACGACGACCTGCTGGCTGCCCTGCGCGACCTGCTCCCCGCCGACGACCGGTGGGGCCATCGACACGGCTCGCGCGGGCACGGCCGCTCGCACGTCGTGCCGGCGTTCGTACCGCCGTACGCCACGGTGCCGGTGCTGCAGGGCCGGCTGGCGCTGGGCACCTGGCAGAGCATCTGCCTGGTCGACCTCAACGTCGACAACCCCGACCGGCAGGTGCGGCTGTCGTTCGTCGCGGGCTGAGGGGGCCGGGCCTCGGCAGGAGGTAATCCCCGGTCCGGCACGTGCGTATGACATATTTTGCCAAATCCTGACCGAACCCGACCCTCCTGAGGGCGATAGCCCGGGCCCCGCCCCCTAGGTTGTCGGAGGCGCTGAACCGATTAAGGGCCGTGGGGCCGCAACGTCACCCTCACGACCTCGGCACGACCGGACCTCGGTGCCACCGCAACCGGTCGCCGACGTGGACGGCCGGTGCCGACCAAGGGATGTCAACGATGCCGTACCCACGCCGCCCACTCCTCGCTGCCGTCGTGGCCGCCGCCCTCGCCGGGGGGTTGGCCACCGGGCCGGCCCTCGCGGCGTCGTCGGGCCCGACCGGCGCCCCGACCAGCGCTCTGACCGGGCCAGCGGCCACAGGCTCACCACCACCGAACGCGCCGTACCGCAACGCCGCCCTGCCCACCGCGACGCGGGTCGCCGACCTGCTCTCGCGGATGACCCTGGCCGAGAAGGTCGGCCAGATGACGCAGGCCGAGCGGGGCGACGTCGACGCCGACCGCGCCCTCGTCACGGACTATGCCCTGGGCAGCCTGCTCTCCGGCGGTGGCTCCGTGCCGACCGACAACACCCCGACCGGCTGGGCCGACATGGTCGACGGCTACCAGGCGGCCGCGCTGCGCACACGGCTCGCGATCCCCCTGCTCTACGGCGTCGACTCGGTGCACGGCAACAACAACCTGTACGGCGCCACCGTCTTCCCCCACAACATCGGCCTCGGCGCCAGCCGCGACTCGGCGCTCGTCGAGCAGGTCGAGCACACCACGGCCATCGAGACCCGGGCGGCCGGACCGAACTGGGCCTTCGCGGCCTGCGTCTGCGTCGCCCGTGACGACCGGTGGGGTCGCACCTACGAGTCGTTCGGGGAGGACCCGGCGCTGGTGAAGAAGATGAGCGTCGCCATCCGCGGCCTGCAGGGCACGCCGGGCCAGCTCGACCAGCCCGACCGCATCCTGGCCACGGCCAAGCACTTCGGTGGCGACGGTCTGACGACCTACGGCACCGGAGAGGGCGACTACACGGTCGACCAGGGCATCGACGAGGTCTCGCGCGCGCAGTGGGACGCGCTGGCGCTGGCGCCGTACAAGCCTGCCGTCGAGACGTTCAAGGCGGGCTCGGTCATGCCGTCCTTCTCCAGCATCGACTGGACCGGCGACGGGCTCGGCAACCCGATCAAGATGTCGGGCAACAAGCAGCTGCTCACCGGGGTGCTCAAGGGCGACCTCGGCTTCACCGGCATCACGATCTCGGACTGGCGGGCCATCCACCAGCTGCCGGGCGACTACCGCCAGCAGGTGAAGACCTCGGTGCTCGCGGGGATGGACATGTTCATGGAGCCCTACAGCGGCGACACCGTCGGGTGGAAGGAGCTCATCTCGACCCTCGAGTCCCTCGTGCGCACGGGCGAGGTGCCGATGAGCCGCGTCGACGACGCGGTGACCCGCATCCTGACCCAGAAGATGGAGCTCGGGCTCTTCGAGCACCCCTACACCGACCGCACCAACATCGCCACGATCGGCAACGCCGACCACCGGGCCCTCGCCCGCCGCGCGGTGCAGGAGTCGCAGGTGCTGCTGAAGAACACGAAGCGCACGCTGCCGCTGTCCACGACCGCACCGGTCTACGTCGCCGGCAGCAACGCCGACGACATGGGCAACCAGGCGGGAGGCTGGACCCTCAGCTGGCAGGGCCAGTCCGGGCAGCACGTCATCCCCGGTGACACCGTGCTCGACGGCATCCGCAAGACCGCGACCGGTCTGGTCACCTACAGCAAGGACGCCTCCGCGCCCGTGCCGCCCGGTGCCAACGGTGTCGTCGTCGTGGGCGAGACGCCGTACGCCGAGGGCTTCGGTGACGTCGGTGGGCCGACCTTCGGCGCCCCGCACACGATGACGCTGACCGACGCCGACACGACCGCCGTCCGCAGGGTGTGCCGTCAGGCCGCCACGTGCACGGTGCTCACCGTCTCGGGCCGGCCGGTCATCCTGCCGGCGAGCCTGCTGGGGCAGGTCGACGCGCTCGTCGCGTCGTGGCTGCCGGGCAGCGAGGGCCAGGGTGTGGCCGACGACCTCTTCGGTCGGGCGCCCTACATCGGCAAGCTCCCCGTGAGCTGGCCGCGCAGCCTCGCCCAGGAGCCCATCAACGTGGGAGACCGGGGCTACGACCCCCTGTTCCCCTACGGTTTCGGGCTCCGCGCCTGATCGCGTCCACCCCCTTGGGTAGCCAGAGAATCACCTCAACCTCGCAAGGTTGAGGTGATTCTTCGGCTACCCAAGGGCGGTGGTGGGTGGTGAGGGGCGGGGGGCCGGCGCATGCTTGTCCTGTGGGACGTCAGCGGGGGCCGTCGGTCGGCAGCGAGCCAGCGGAGAAGGCCTGTGCCTCCTGCGGTCGGCGCATCGAGTGGCGCAAGGCCTGGGCCAGGGACTGGGACGACGTGCGGTGGTGCAGCGACGCCTGCCGGCGACACGGGGTGAGCGTCACCGACCGCGAGCTCGAGGCCACCCTGCTGCGACTGCTCGCCGGGCGGGCCCGCTCGGCCACGGTCTGCCCGTCGGAGGCCGCCCGGGCAGTGGCGGGTGAGCCCGACGGTGAGGAGCGCGGGAACGAGGCCTGGCGGGCGCTGATGGAGCCGGCCCGGCGGGCCGCGCGACGTCTCGTGGCGTCCGGCGCCGTCGTCATCACCCAACAGGGGCGGGTCGTCGACCCGTCGACCGCGGTGGGCCCCATCCGGGTCCGCCGCGTCTGAGGCCCGTCGTACGGGGTGTCGTACGGGGTGCCGTACGGGGTCGTCGCTGGATCCCCTACGGCGCCAGTCGCAGGATGCGCGACTCCCACGCCAGCAGCTCGCTGTCGCTGCGCCCGGGGTGGGTGCTCAGCAGGACGGTGGAGCCGTCGAGGGCCGGCAGCTGCTCGACGGGAAGGGTCGCCGGCGCGGACGAGCAGTTGGCGAGCACGAGCAGGGTCTCCTCCTCGTGGTCGCGCCGGATCACCCAGAGCTGCTCGTCGTCGGGGAGCAGCAGGGTGAAGAGACCGTCGCGCACGCAGGCCCGCTCGTGCCGCAGCGCGATGAGGGCGCGGTAGTGCGAGAACACCGACGTCGGGTCGTCGACCTGGGCGGCGGCGTTGATCTCGGCGTGGGCGGGGTTCGCCGTGAGCCAGGGGTCGCCGGTGGTGAAGCCTCCGTGGAGTGAGTCGTCCCACTGCATCGGGGTGCGCGCGTGGTCGCGGCTCCGCGCCGCGAGCGCCCGCAGCACCGCCTGCTCGTCCTGGCCGCGGCCGACGGCCGTGGCGTGGTGGTTGACCGACTCGATGTCGCGGTAGTCGTCGATCGAGGTGAAGGGCGCGTTGGTCATGCCCAGCTCCTCACCCTGGTAGACGTATGGAGTGCCGCGGTGCAGGTGCAGCACGGTGCCCAGCGTCTTGGCCGACGCCTCCCGGTGCTGCGGGCTGTCGTCGCCGAAGCGGGAGACCGCCCGGGGCTGGTCGTGGTTGTCCCAGTAGAGCGAGTTCCACCCGACGTCGGCGAGCCCGGTCTGCCACGTCTCGAGGTTCTGCTTCAGGGCCGGGAGCGACAGGGGGGCGAGGTCCCACTTGGTGCCCTCGGGCACGACGTCGAGGCCGACGTGCTCGAAGGTGAAGACCATGCTCAGCTCGCGCCTCGACGGGTCGGTCACGCGGCGCGCGAGGTCGACCGTCGACCCTGGCATCTCACCGACAGTCAGCAGGTGCCGGTCGGTGAGCCCGACCTCGCGGTTCATCTCCTGGAGGAACTCCTCGAGCCGGGGACCGTTGAAGGCCGGGGTCGCGGGCCCGAGCCCGGTGTCGGGAGCCGCCGGGGTGTCCGGCAGGGCCGGGTCCTTCGAGATCATGTTGATGACGTCCATCCGGAAGCCGTCGACGCCCCGGTCGACCCACCAGCGCATCATCGCGTAGACCGCCTGTCGCACCTGCGGGTTCTCCCAGTTGAGGTCGGGCTGCTTGCGGGAGAACAGGTGCAGGTAGTACTGGCCGGTGGTCTCGTCGAGCTGCCAGGCCGGTCCGGAGAAGGCGGCCTCCCAGTTGGTGGGCTCGGCGCCGGGCGTGCCGGGCTCGTGGCCGGGGCGGGCCGGTCGCCACCAGTACCAGTCGCGCCTGGGGTCGTCGACGCTGCTGCGCGACGCCTCGAACCACGGGTGCTCGTCGGAGGTGTGGTTGACGACGAGGTCCATGACCAGCCGGATGCCGCGGTCGTGGCATCCGGCGATGAGGGCGTCGAGGTCGGCCAGGGTGCCGAAGAGCGGGTCGATGTCCTGGTAGTCGCTGATGTCGTAGCCGTTGTCGTCCATCGGCGACCGGTAGACCGGCGAGAGCCACAGGACGTCGATCCCCAACCGCTGGAGGTGGTCGAGGTGGGAGGTGATCCCGGGGAGGTCGCCGACCCCGTCACCGTCGCTGTCGGCGAAGGAGCGGGGGTAGACCTGGTAGACGACGGCCGAGGTCCACCAGTCGGGTTGGGTGTGCATCGGGCCACCCAACCACTCTGCTGGTGGACCCCTCAAGTCCGTCGGTCACGGGTGCGCGCGACGCGACGGCTCCGGATGGGTACGGTCAGGAGGTGCTCCCCGACATCGGCGTCCTGCGGCCCTGGGCCGACCCCACCTGCGTGGCCCTGGGCCGGTTGCCCCTCGCGGCTGACCTGCATCGCGACCCGGTCGACCCGGCCCACCGTCTCGGGCTCGACGGCGAGTGGTCACTGCGGCTCTTCGACACGCCGGAGGAGGTGCCGGCCGACGTGGTCGCACCCCTCGCCGACCCGCTCCCGGCCGACGGGTGGAGCACGGTCGCGGTGCCCGGCAACTGGACCATGCAGCTGCCGGGCGACCTGCCGCACTACACCAACGTGCAGATGCCGTTTCCGGGCCCGCCGCCCCACCTGCCCGAGCGCAACCCCACCGGCGTCTACCGCCGGCGGTTCACCGCCTCCCCGTCCTGGGACGACCGGCAAGTCGTGCTCCGGCTCGACGGCGCCGACGCCGTGCACGCGGTGTGGCTCAACGGCCGGTTCGTGGGCTACGGCACCGACAGCCGACTCCCCAGCGAGTACGACGTCACGCCGCACCTCGTGGAGGGCGAGAACGACCTCGTCGTGGTGGTCGTGCGCTACGCGGCGGTCAGCTACATCGAGGACCAGGACAAGTGGTGGATGGCGGGCCTGCACCGCAGCGTGACCCTCGAGGCCCGCCCGCCCACCCGGGTCACCGACGTCGTCGTCACAGCCGACTGGGACGCCGACCGCGGCGCTGGGCGCGCCGACGTGCGCGCGACGGTGGGCTTCGGTGGTGCGCCCGAGGAGGGGTGGACCGTGCGCACGACGCTCGTCGGTGTGGCAGCCGCTGGTGCCTCGGTCGGAGAGGTGCCGCACGTCTTCGCCAAGCCGTACGTCTTCCTCGGCCACCTCGTCGACACCTCCTGGACCGACCTGGCGGTCGACCCGTGGAGCGCCGAGTCCCCGACCCTCTACGTCGTCGTCGTCGACCTGCTCGACCCGTCGGGGGCGGTCGTCGACACGGTCTCGACGCGGGTCGGCTTCCGGCGCGTGGAGATCCGCGGCGCCGACCTGCTGGTCAACGGCCGGCGGATCTGGGTCTTCGGGGTCAACCGCCACGACCACCACCCCGACCGGGGGAGCGCGGTGACCATAGAGGACCTGCGGGCCGACCTCGAGCAGATGCGACGCCACAACATCAGCGCCATCCGCACCTCGCACTACCCCAACGACGGGGCCTTCTACGACCTGTGCGACGAGCTGGGCTTCTACGTCGTCGACGAGGCCAACATCGAGTGCCACGCCTACAACCGCACCGTGTGCGAGGACCCGACCTACCGTGACGCGTTCCTCGAGCGGGGGGCCCGGATGGTCGCCCGCGACCGCAACCACCCGTGCGTCGTGATGTGGAGCCTCGGCAACGAGAGCGGCTACGGAGCCAACCACGACGCGCTCGCCGGGTGGCTGCGGCGGGTCGACCCGACCCGCCCGCTGCACTACGAGGACGCCATCCGCACCCAGGGGTGGGTCGACGGGGGGCGCGCCGCCACCGACATCGTCTGCCCGATGTACCCCGAGATCACGGCGATCCACGACTACGGCCGATCCGTCGCTGCAGGAGAGGCCGACCGGCCGCTGATCATGTGCGAGTACACCCATGCGATGGGCAACAGCAACGGCTCCCTCGCCGACTACTGGGACGTGATCATGACGACGCCCGGGCTCCAGGGCGGTTTCATCTGGGAGTGGAAGGATCACGGCCTCCGGCAGGTGCTCGACGACGGCCGCAAGCGCCTGGCCTACGGCGGGCAGTTCGGCGACGAGCCGAACGACGGCAACTTCGTGGCCGACGGGCTCGTGTCGGCCGAGCTCGAGCCTCACCCTGCGATGCGGGAGGTGGCGTGGGTGCACCGACCGGTGGCCGTCGAGGCGCACGAGGGCGGGCTGCTGGTGCGCAACCGTCAGGCGTTCACGGATCTCATTGACCTGCAAGGACGCTGGCAGCTCGTCGTCGACGGACAGGTCACCGACGAGGGCGACCTCGGTGTCGTCGCCGCACCGCCGCTGGGTGACGTGGTCGTGCCCTGTCCCTGCGCCGTTCCCGACGACGGGCAGGCGCTGGTCACCGTGCGGTGGACGACCCGCCAGGACGCGTGGTTCGCTGCCGCGGGCCACCTCGTGGCCTGGGACCAGGTCGTGCTGCGGGACGGGTCGACCCCCGTGGCCCCACTACCTGCTGCCGTAGCGCCGATGACGGCCTACGGCGACACCGTGGTCAGCGAGCCCCGGCTCCACCTGTGGCGAGCGGCGACCGACAACGACGGCTTCAAGCTCTTCGGAGCGGACCCTCACGATGTGCTGATGGGTGGCAAAGCCCTGACCAGGTGGCGGGCCTGGGGTCTGCCCGACCCCGAGTTCTCACTGGGTCACAAGCTGGTCACCGAGCAGACCGGGACGGGTGTGCTCCACCGGCTCGTCATCGACGTGCCGCAGGAGTACGACGACCTGCCGCGGGTCGGCGTCGAGCTCACGGTTGACCCGCGCTTCGACCACGTGCGCTGGTGGGGTCGGGGGCCGCACGAGTGCTATCCCGACCGGCAGCGGTCCGCGGTGCTGGGCCGGTGGGACGCGGCCGTGGATGAGCTGCCCTACCTCGTGCCGCAGGAGTACGGCCTGCGGACCGACACGACGTGGTTCGAGCTCGTCGACCAGGCGACGGGAGACGTCCTGCGGTTCTCGACGACGGGTGCCCCCTTCCACTTCTCGGCGACCCGGCACTCGGCGCAGTCCCTCTGGAAGGCGCGGAGCACCGACGAGCTGGAGCGGGACGACCGGCTCGTGGTGTGTCTCGACGCCGCCCACCGCGGCCTCGGGACGGCCAGCTGTGGGCCCGACGTGCTCGACCGCTACCGCATCGAGCCGGGCACCTACGAGCTCTCCTACCTCGTCGAGGCCATCCCGAGCCGCCCACCTGGGTAGCCCGAGAATCACCCCCAGCGCGACCCAGGGGGTGATTCTTTGGCTACCCAACCGCCCGCCCGGGTAGCCAGAGAATCACCCCCAGCGTGGCTTGGGGGGTGATTCTCTGGCTGCCTGAGGGTGGGTCAGGCGTGGTCCGCGCAGCACGGTGTCGGGTCGGGCTGCTCGAAGGGCAGCACCGCACCGCCGGGGGCCGGACGCACCAGCAGGCGCAGCCGCCCGTCGACGAAGGTCGGTCGGACGAAGTCACGAGTGAGCAGCGCGGT
>JBBRNQ010000018.1:0-50124 GCA_038230235.1 Actinomycetales bacterium | reverse complement strand
TCCCTTTTCCCGCGCGGGCCCTGTGCGGGCCCCCGGGGGGCGTTGCGGCGCGCCCCCCCCCCCCCCCCCCCCCCCCCCCCCACGACCCATGTCCGGGTCCGGTTCGGGGCGCCACGCCCATCGGCCGGACGGGCGCGGACGCACCCCGGATCCCCCGATAACCTGTGGGCATGCCCTCGTCGCCCCCCTTCGGTCGCGCCCTGACCGCTGTCGTCACCCCGATGCACGCCGATGGAGGCGTGGACCTCCCCGGGTTCCGGGCCGTGGTCGAGCACCTGCTCGCGACCGGGCACGACGGCGTCGTCGTCAACGGCACCACCGGTGAGGCCTCGACGACGAGCGACGATGAGAAGGTCGCCCTGCTGCGGGTGGCCGTGGAGGTCGTGGGCGACCGTGCGGTCGTCGTGGCGGGCGCCGGGAGCAACGACACGGCCCACTCGGTCGAGTGCGCCCGCCGGGCCGAGCGCGCCGGTGCGCACGGGTTGCTCGTGGTGGCGCCCTACTACAACCGTCCCACCCAGCCCGGTCTCGTGGCCCACATGGAGGCGGTGGCCGACGCCACCGACCTGCCCGTGATGGTCTACGACGTGCCCCACCGCACGGCCACCGCGATCACGACCGACAGCCTCGTGCGCCTGGCGGAGCACCCGCGCATCCTCGCGGTCAAGGACGCCAAGGGAGACCTGTGGGCCACGACCCACGTGCTCGCAGCCACCGACCTGCTCTACTACTCCGGCGACGACGTCCTCACCCTGGCCCACCTGACCCAGGGGGCCGTGGGATACGTGGGGGTGGCGACGCACCTGCTCGGAGCGCAGTACGCCGCGATGCTCGCCGCCGTCGACCGTGGTGACCTCGCCGAGGCCGTGGCCATCCACCGGAGCTCGGTGCCCGTCGTCGACGCCATCATGACGACCTCGCAGGGGGCCATCATGGCCAAGGCGGCACTCAAGGAGATCGGGGTCATCGACTCCGCCGCCGTGCGCCTGCCCCTCGTCGAGTCGCCTCCCGAGCACCTCGCGCTCCTGCGGGATGCCCTCTCACTCACAGGAGTCCGGTGACCACCACCCCGATCGTCGAGCCGTCCCCGGCCCCGCCGCCGCCTCCTGCGCTGGCAGAAAACGGCCTGCGCGTCGTCGCGCTGGGCGGGCTGGGGGAGGTGGGCCGCAACATGACGGTCCTCGAGACCCAGGGCCGCCTGCTGGTCATCGACTGCGGCGTCCTCTTCCCGGAGGACCACCACCCCGGCATCGACCTCATCCTGCCCGACTTCGCCTACCTCGACGACCGCCTCGACGACATCGCGGCCATCGTGCTGACGCACGGCCACGAGGACCACATCGGCGCGGTGCCCTTCCTGCTGCGGCGCAAGCCCGACATCCCCCTCATCGGCTCCCAGCTGACCCTCGCGCTCATCGAGGCCAAGCTCAAGGAGCACCGCATCAAGCCCTACACCCTGACCGTCAGGGAGGGGCAGCGTGAGCGGCTGGGGGTGTTCGACCTCGAGTTCGTCGCCGTCAACCACTCGATCCCCGACGCGCTTGCGGTGTTCGTGCGCACCGAGGCCGGCACCATCCTGCACACCGGCGACTTCAAGATGGACCAGCTGCCGCTCGACGGGAGACTCACCGACCTGCGGGCCTTCGCCCGCCTCGGCGAGGAAGGGGTCGACCTCTTCCTCACCGACTCGACCAACGCCGAGGTCCCGGGCTTCACCACGCCGGAGCGTGACATCGCGCCCGCGATCGACACCGTCTTCCGCAACGCGCGGCGACGCGTCATCGTCGCGTGCTTCTCCTCGCACGTGCACCGCGTGCAGCAGGTCCTCGACGCCGCCGACAAGGCGGGCCGCAAGGTCGCGATGGTCGGCCGCTCCATGGTGCGCAACATGGGTATCGCCGCCGACCTCGGCTACCTCCACGTGCCCGACGGGGTGCTCGTCGACGTCAAGAAGCTCGACAACCTGCCCGACGACCAGGTCGTGCTCATCTGCACCGGCAGCCAGGGCGAGCCCATGGCCGCACTGTCCCGCATGGCCAACCGCGACCACCGCATCGAGGTGGGCAAGGGCGACACCGTCCTGATGGCCAGCTCGCTCATCCCGGGCAACGAGAACGCCGTCTACCGCGTCATCAACGGCCTGATGATGCTCGGCGCCGAGGTCGTGCACAAGGGCAACGCCAAGGTGCACGTCTCGGGCCACGCCAGCGCGGGCGAGCTGCTCTACTGCTACAACATCGTGCGGCCCAAGAACGTCATGCCCGTGCACGGCGAGTGGAGGCACCTCGTCGCGAACGCCGAGCTGGCGATCAAGACCGGCATCCCGCGCGAGCGGGTCATCGTCACCGCCGACGGTGGGGTCGTCGACCTGGTCGACGGACAGGCCAGGCAGGTCGGGGAGGTGTCCTGCGGGTACATCTACGTCGACGGGTCATCGGTCGGTGGGACCACCGAGGCCCTGCTGAAGGACCGTCGCATCCTGCGCGACGAGGGCTTCATCACCTGCATCGCCGTGATCGACCGGGCCACCGGCAAGATCGCCGCCGGCCCCGAGATCACCGCTCGCGGGTTCGCCGAGGACCCGACGATCTTCGACGAGGTCATCCCGCGGGTCGAGCGGGCCCTCGTCGAGGCCACCGGCAACGGCGTGCGCGACGAGTACCAGCTGCAGCAGGTCATCCGGCGCACCATCGGGGGCTGGGCCGGAGGCAAGATCCGCCGGCGACCGATGATCATCCCCGTGGTCATCGAGGCCTGAGCGTCGCGTGACCTACCGACGGGCTCTCGGGGCGATGCTGGCGATCGCGCTCACCGGGGCCACGGTCGGTGTGGCGACCCGCTGGGTCGACCTCGGCCAGCGTGAGCTCGCGGTCGTGCAGTCGCTGGTCCCGGTCTGTGAGGCCGCGGTGGTCGTCGTCACCCTGCTGAGTCTGTGGCGCCACCGTCGGCTGGCGCTGGTCGGGCTGGTGCCCGCCCTGGTGAGCGCCGGCCTGCTCGCCGCTCCGTTCGTGCCGCACACCGTGCCGACCGGGCCGGGCGACGTCACCGTGATGACCTCCAACCTCGAGTTCGGTCAGGCCGACGCCACCCAGCTCGTGGCAGCCGCGACCGCCCGGTCGGTGGCCGTCCTGGTCCTGGTCGAGGTCACCCCCGAGGGCCTGCGCCGCCTCGACGACGCCGGTCTGCGCGAGCTCCTGCCGTATGCCGCCGGCACACCCGGCATCGACGCGTCCGGCACCATGGTCCGCAGCCGCTACCCCCTCGACCTGCTGAGTGCGGGAGAGGGAGCCAGCGGTCTGCAGCTGGAGTTCCGCCAGCCCCTGGTGCGGGTGCAGCGCCCGGGAGCGCCCTTCGTCCTCAAGGCGATCCACCCCCTGCCGCCCACGGGGTGGCCGACGTCCTGGCGATCGAGCCTGCGGCTGCTCGCCGACTTCCGCCGGTCCTGGCCAACCGACGAGCCCCTCGTCCTGGCCGGCGACTTCAACGCCTCGGTGGACCACCCGGCCTACCGCCAGGTCGCCGAGGGGATGGCCGACGTGACCCGCGCGGCGGCCGCCGGCTGGACGCGCACGTGGCCCCAGGGCGCTGCGCTGCCGCCCTTCGTGCAGCTCGACCACGTGCTCGTCCGGGGGATGTCGACCGTCGCTGCCGGTACGGTGCACCTCGACGGTACCGACCACGCAGCCGTGTGGGGAACGGTGCGCTGACCGTCCCCCACCCGTCGGAGCCGGCTCAGCCTCGGGGGACGAGGATGCGCTCGGCGCTCAGGCTCGAGGTGCCGGTGCCGGTGACCACCACCTCGGCGCCGCTCTTGACGTCGGCGATGGCTCCTTGGGCGGCGCGGGCCGCCTTACCAGCCGCCTTACCAGCCGCCTTGCCGGTCGGGGTGCCGGTCGGGGTGCCGGTCGGGGCGCCGGTCGGGGCGCCGGTCGCGCCACCCGTGCTCGACCCGGCCTTGGCTCCGGCGAGGAGGACCTTCGTCGAGGCGCTGACGGCGAAGGTCGAGCTGACGCCGTCCTTCGCTTTGACGGTGACCGACGTGGCCGACACGGCCGTCACGGTGCCGCGGATGGCGTCGTGGGTCACGAACGCCCCGTCCTTGCCCGCGACGACCCACTGAGCGTGCTGCAGCCCCTTGAGCCGGGCCACGACGTCACCCCTGGCGTGCTTGCGGCGGGCGGCCTTGCCCCCCGGGGCCCCGGTGGCGGTCGACGTGCTCGCGGTGGTCGTGGCCGACGGCGTGGGGGTGGTGTCGGCGGCGTGTGCGGCCGCGAAGCCGCCGATGGTGCCGGCAGCGGCGATGAGGACGGCCGCGCCGCCTCCGATGACGGCCGAACGGGTCCGAGTGGTCCACATGGTGCTGCTCCTGCTTCGTGAGAACGAGGTGACGAACCATCTCCTGGAAAGAGACGCAGGCACGAGTGTGGGAGAGCGATGTTCGAGGACGGTCAGGCTGGGCTGTCGATCAGGTGTCGGTACTGCCGGGTACTGCCGGGTACTGCCGGGTGCAGCCGGTGCAGCAAGTCCGGCTGGACGGCTCCCAGTCGGCCCGGCGGTCACCAGGGTCGGGGCAGCGTCAGCTCGCGGGGGTCGTCCTGCGGCTCCCACCCGCCACGGGTGCGCACGTAGGTGCAGGACGGCCCGTCGGCGACGAGGGTCGCGACGGCGGCGACGAGACGCAGGACCTGCTCGGGCGTCGTCCCGAGCCCGAGGCTGGCGCGCACGGCGGTGGCCGGGGTCTCGTGGGAGGGGTCGTGCAGGAGCGCGTCGACCAGCACGTGGGCGCAGAACTTGCCGTCCCGCACACCGATGCCGTGCTCGGCCGAGAGGACCGCCGAGACCAGCGAGCTGTCGAGACCGGCCACGGTGAAGGCCACGACACCGACCCGGTCATGGTGCTCCCCGAAGAAGGAGTGCAGCCCGACGCCGGGGATGGCGGCGAGACCGGCCCTCAGCTCGGCGAGCAGGGTGCGCTCGTGCGCCTCGACCGCTGCGCGGTGCCGGGTGAGGGTGGCGCAGGCCGCCGCCAGCGCCACGGCGCCGACGACGTTGGGGCTGCCGCCCTCGTGCCGGGCGGCGCCGGTCGTCCACGTCGCACCGGTCGTCGTCACGCGGGCCGTCGCCCCACCACCACGCAGGTACGGCGCCGCCTCGTCGAGCCAGTCGCTCCGCCCGGCGAGCACCCCGGCCCCGTAGGGGGCGTAGAGCTTGTGCCCCGAGAAGGCGACGTAGTCGACGTGGTCGCCGCGCAGGTCGATGACCCGGTGCGGCGCCAGCTGGGCGGCGTCGAGGGCCACCCGGGCCCCGTGGCGACGGGCCACCCGCACGACCTGGTCGAGGGGCCAGACCTCGCCCGTGACGTTGGACGCTCCGGCGACGACGACCAGCCGGTGCCGTGTGGTCACCGCCCCCAGGGCCGCGTCGAGGTCAACGAGGGCTGCGTCGACACCGGTGGGCACGGGCAGGGTCACGCAGGTCGAGTCGGCCCACGGCAGGAGGGCCGCGTGGTGCTCGCTGCCGAAGACGACCACGGTGGTGTCGGCCGGCAGGGCGCGGGCGAGCAGGTTGAGCGAGTCGGTGGTGTTGCGGGTGAAGACGACCGTGTCGTCGTCCCTCGCCCCCACGAAGCGCGCCACCTCGGCCCGCGCCTGCTCGTACCAGTCGCTGGTCACCCGGCTGGCGAAGCCGTTGCAGCGGTGGACCGAGGAGTAGGTCTGCAGCACGGCGTCGACGGCGTCACGGACGGCGACCAGGGCGGGCGTCGACGCGGCGTGGTCGAGGTTGGCGTAGGCCCGCGCCCCGCGCAGGGTCGGTGCGACGAGGTCGGCGCCGACCACGGCCGGCAGGACGGCGGGCGTCCTGGCCGAGCGGGACGTGTCGCACGCACCATCCGGGCCGGGGGTGGCGCCCACGGGGGCAGAAGGAGCGGTGAGGGTGTCGAGTGAGGTGGTCGACATGGGGGAACCTCCGAGACCTGGAGGACCAGCCGAACGAGGCAGGTCCGCGCTTGCCCGTGCCGGACGGCATACGAGCCTGGTCGTCACCCGGAGCACCCCACCGCGTAAGAGGGTTGCTGGCCAGCGAGCCGGGGCTTGACGCTGGCACTCATGACCGATTTCTACGGTAGCCGGAGAATCTCGTCAGTGTCCATCGGTAGAGACGACGCTCTCGCCATGCGAGACGGTCAGCGGATCCCGCGGGCGGTGAAGGCTGCCCTGACCTGCCGAGCGACTCCGGGACCGTAGAGGGTGGTGGCCGTCGCCACGGTGACCCTGGCGGCCGCTCCGAAGGTCGTGTCGGGGGAGTAGCCGAACTGCGCCTCGAGCACCAGGGTCGCGGCGCGGTCGCGACCGATCGCCTCGCTGATGTCCCACAGGGCGTTCGACCAGATCTCACCGTCGTCGTGCACCTCGCCGTCGATGTCGGCGATGGTCTTCCTCGTGTCGGTGCGGCGCAGGCAGTGGGGGACGGTCGTGGTGTAGCTGGTCGAGTCCCAGTCTCCGACGCAGGGGGTGTCGAGCCCCTTGCCCAGCGGCTGCGACATCGTGACCGCCCAGTAGTCACCGAACCCCTCGCCGATCGCACCGGCCCGCTCGCTGGTGCCGAACCCGGGCACCTGGGCGTCCTGGATGGCGTGGCCGTACTCGTGCCAGACGACCTCGAGGTCCTCGGCGTCGTCGACGCCGCCGGTGCCGTAGGTGATCAGGTCGGCTCCGGGGGTGTAGAAGGAGTTGTCGACCGCCGTGGTGTCGATGCTCAGCTTCTGGGCCTCGGCGTTGACGTCGGTGAACCCCAGCGACCGGATGTAGGTCTGCGCCCGGTCGATGCCGTAGTAGGCGTTGGCCTGCTCGAAGCGGTGGTCGCTGCGGGTGTAGACGAAGGTGTCGGTGGCACTCTGGGCGCGCCCGCCCCGGGCCGCCACCACCTTGGCCCAGAGCCCGCTGAGGGTGCCCCCGGTGAGGGTGCCGTAGCGGAGGAGGTTCTCCAGCGTGACGGGGCGGTAGGCCGCCACGGGAACGGCCGTGTCGGAGTCGTTGTGGTCCCTCAGCGACTGCCGGTCGAGGGCGACGACCGGGTTGGGGTCGAAGACCGACGCCGTGCCGGTGACCGTGGGCGGTGCCGTCCGGGGTGACGGGGTGGGTGCCTGCGCCGCGGGTCGGTCGTTCTTCGACAGCGAACGCACCTCGCGGACCGCTGCGGTGGTCGCGTCCACCAGGGTGCGGGTCGCGCCGTCGGGTCCGGTGGTGACGACGCTCCATACGAGAGCGGGAGCGGGGCCGGCGAGGACGGCGAGGGTCGGCGTCGACGGGCCGCTCGTGGCCGGTGCGGGCGCCGTGTCCTTCGCAGGTCGGGCAGCGACTGCCGACGACCGGGACGCGGCCGCCGCAGCCGACGCGAGGCGGGCGGGCAGGCTGGCGGCCACGGCAGACGCCGCCGAGACCGTCGGGGTGGTGCCCAGGGAGTCGGGCAGCGGTCGCCTACCGTCGTCGACGCTGACCCTGCCGGCGCGGTCGGTGTGCACGGCGTAGTAGCCGTCGATCACCGGCACCCCCCGGTAGGTCTGGGAGTACCAGGCGTGGGTGCCGAGGAGCGAGGTCAGGGTGCGCACCGGGGTCAGGCCCCCGGGCAGCGCGGCGGAACCCACGGCGGACGCGGATCCGACGGCGGAGGCAGCCAGGGGAGCGATCGTGCCGACCAGGAGCGCCGCGGTGGTGGCAAGGGCGGCGGTGGTGGCGAGTCGACGGCGAGGGCGCGGTGCAGGCACGGAATGGGGTCCTTTGCGTAGGGGCCGGGAGGGGGCCACGGGCCCCCGGCGGCGTCGGGCGACACGAGCCTAGGGATGCTCGGGGGGTTGAGGAGGGAAATGCCGAAATCGCCACATCTGGCGCGGTCGACAGCGCCACCCTCGACCAGCGTGTGTCACGCGTGTGGTTCATGGGTCTGGTGGGGCCCATGGCGTACGGTCTGACCATGGCCACTCGACCGTCTTCCTCGCCGCGCCCGGGGCCCGCCCGCGCGACCCCGACGACGCGTTCGACGGCCGCCCGCCCGGGGCGCCCTCCGTCGACCTCCCCGGCGTCCTCGACCCCGTCGTCGCGAGGCTCCACCCGAGCCCCAGGTCGCTCGCCAGCCGCGCGCTCCCGCTCCGGCGCACGCTCGGGAGGGCTCCCCCTTCCCCTCCGCGCCGTGCGCGGCACCTGGATGGGCGTGAGTCACCTGGCCGGCGGCGCCGTCCGCCGCGTGGGTTCCTCGGCCCGCGACCTCGAGCCGGAGCACCGTCGTGACGGTGTGGGGTTCACCCTCATCGCGCTCGCCGTGCTCGTCGCCGCCCGTGAGTGGTGGGGCGTCGAGGGAGCCGTGGGCAATGTCGTCCACGCGGTCGTGGCCGGCACCCTCGGGCGGGTGGGGTACGCCGTGCCCCTCGTGCTCCTGGGTCTGGGCCTGCGCCTGCTGCGCACCCCGGGCGACTCGGCGGCGACCAACCGCATCGTCGTCGGGCTGGGGGCCCTGACGTTCTCCGCCAGCGGACTGGCCCACATCGCCGACGGCATCCCCGAGCCACCTGACGGGGCGCTGCCGATGCGCGCAGCCGGCGGCATCATCGGCTTCCTCGCCTCCAGCCCGCTCACCTCGGCCGTGACGGTGTACGGAGCGGTCGTCATCCTCGCCCTCCTCGCCGTCTTCGGTCTCCTCGTCGTCACCGCGACCCCGGTGCGGGCGATCCCCGACCGTTTCCGGGCGCTGCGCGACCGGGTCGTGGGCGAGCGCCACGACCCCGGCTTCGAGCAGGAGCCGGAGCAGGAGCCGCGGGCCGGACGGGGAGGCCGCCGTGGCGGTTCCCGGGGGGCCCCCCGCGACGGCGACCACGAGCTCGACGAGTTCGGTCAGCGGGTCGGGGACCAGGCCTTCGAGCAGGCGGCCGAGGTGGGCGCGCCCAGGCCCGCCAGGGGCGGTCGTCGACTGCGCCCCGGCGAGCGGCGTCCGACCCCCGACGACACCCAGCCGGTGGGGTCCGCTCCGGCAGGCGGCGGGTCGACGGTGGCGCCGGCTGCCACCGCTCCAGCGTCCGCAGCTGGTCAGTCGTCGGTCGTGCGGGTCGCGGTCGGCCCGAAGGAGAGCCTGGTCCCCCCGCCCACCACCAGCCTGCCGGCACGGGTGGAGCAGCTGCAGCTCTCCGGCGACATCACCTACACGCTGCCCGACCAGGCGCTGCTCGCGCCCGGTGCTCCTCACAAGACGCGCAGCGCCGCCAACGACAAGGTCGTCCACTCGCTGACCCAGGTCTTCGAGCAGTTCGAGATCGATGCGGCCGTCACCGGCTTCTCCCGCGGCCCGACGGTGACGCGCTACGAGGTCGAGCTGGGTCTCGGCACCAAGGTCGAGCGGGTCACCGCCCTGTCGAAGAACATCGCCTACGCCGTCGCCTCCGCCGACGTGCGCATCCTCAGCCCCATCCCCGGCAAGTCGGCCATCGGCATCGAGATCCCCAACACCGACCGCGAGACGGTGTCGCTCGGCGACGTGCTGCGCAGCCAGACCGCGCGCAGCAACGAGCACCCGATGGTCATGGGGGTCGGGAAGGACGTCGAGGGCGGCTACGTCATCGCCAACCTCGCCAAGATGCCCCACCTGCTCGTCGCGGGCGCCACGGGCGCCGGCAAGTCGTCGTTCGTCAACTCGATGATCACCTCGATCCTCATGCGGGCCACGCCCGACGAGGTGCGCATGGTGCTCGTCGACCCGAAGCGGGTCGAGCTGACCGCCTACGAGGGCATCCCGCACCTCATCACCCCGATCATCACCAACCCGAAGAAAGCCGCCGAGGCCCTCGCCTGGGTGGTGCGCGAGATGGACACGAGGTACGACGACCTCGCGGCCTTCGGCTTCAAGCACCTCGACGACTTCAACAAGGCCGTCAAGTCGGGCAAGCTCAAGCCGCTGCCGGGGTCGGAGCGGGTGCTCACGCCGTACCCCTACCTCCTCGTCGTCGTCGACGAGCTGGCCGACCTGATGATGGTGGCGCCACGCGACGTCGAGGAGTCGATCGTACGCATCACCCAGCTCGCCCGAGCAGCCGGCATCCACCTCGTGCTGGCGACCCAGCGGCCCTCGGTCGACGTCGTCACCGGCCTGATCAAGGCCAACGTGCCCTCGCGGCTGGCCTTCGCGACCAGCTCGCTGGCCGACTCACGGGTGGTGCTCGACCAGCCCGGCGCGGAGAAGCTCATCGGGCAGGGTGACGCCCTCTTCCTGCCGATGGGCTCGAGCAAGACGATGCGGGTGCAGGGCGCGTGGGTCACCGAGTCCGAGGTCAACGCCGTCGTCAAGAGCGTGACCCTTCAGCTCAAGCCGAGCTACCGCGATGACGTGACGGTAGCGGCCAGCACGAAGCAGGTCGACGACGACATCGGTGACGACCTCGACGTGCTGCTGCAGGCCACCGAGCTGGTCGTGACCACCCAGTTCGGCTCGACGTCGATGCTGCAGCGCAAGCTGAGGGTCGGCTTCGCCAAGGCCGGACGGCTGATGGACCTGCTCGAGTCGCGCGGGATCGTCGGGCCGTCGGAGGGCTCCAAGGCGCGCGACGTGCTGGTCAAGCCCGACGACCTGCCCGGCACGCTCGCGCTGCTGCGCGGCGACGACATCCCCGCCGAGCCGCCACCGGTCGTCACGTACGGCGGCGAGCCGGACGCGCCGGTGGCACCGGACGCACCGGTGGCCCCGCGGTGGGAGACCAGGGAGTCGCTGGCCCCCGAGGGCCACGACGAGGTCGACGGCGACGAGGGCTCGGAAGACGCCTGGAGCCTCACCGACCGCGACTGAGCGGCTCGCCCGCGCATTCGGGGGCAGTTGACCCCGTATGCGGAGCCCTGGTGCGGGGGGAGCGCGCATTCGGGGGCACGTGACCCCGTATGCGGAGCCCTGGTGCGGGGGGAGCGCGCTTTCGGGGGCGCGTGACCCCGTATGCGGGGTGGGGCGCTTCATACTGGGGCCATGGCCTACGACCGTGAGCTCGCCCAGCGCCTGCGGGTGACGATCGGCGACGTCCCCGGGTTGAGCGAGAAGGCCATGTTCGGCGGGCTGGCCTTCCTCATCGGGGGCTCGATGGCCGTCGCCGCCGGCAACCTGGGCGACCTGCTGCTGCGCTGCGACCCGGCCGACACCGACGAGCACACGCGCGCGGCCGGGGTCGAGCGGTACGAGATGCGCGGCCGCCGGATGAGCGGCTGGCTGCACGTCCCGGCGGAGGCGGTCGCGGACGATGCAGACCTGAGGCGCTGGGTCGCGATCGGGCTCGACTACGCCGCGAGCCGGCCCCACCACGACTGACGCCAGACGCGCCCGAGCGCGGCGGCCGCGCGAGGGGGCTGCTGCCGACGACGACCTGGAGCCGATGACGGCTCCCAGACGCCGAGACACCCCACGTCGCCCGGACGGTGCACCGAACCAGTTCCCCGAGAACCAGATCCGGTGCACCCACCGTACGACGCAGGGTGCAGGGTGCCGGGCGTCAGCCCAGCGGGTCGGTCAGGAGCGGACCGAGCGGCGCGCTCCGACGCGGGTCCAGATCAGCAGCACGATCACGGCGCCGATGATGGAGCCGATGATCCCGGAGGGCTGCAGGAAGCCGCCGGCCGCGTCCTTGTGGAAGAGCACGTAGCCGAGGAACCCGCCGACCAGCGACCCGAGGATGCCGATGACGATGGTCATCCCGATCGACAGGTCCTGCTTGCCGGGGACGAGCAGGCGGGCGACGAAGCCCGCGATGAGGCCGACGACGAGGATGGTGAGGATCAGTCCGAGCATGGTGGTGACCTTTCGAGGTGGTGACGGCGGTCGTGCCCCGGTGGGGGCACCTCGCTCCGTCGTCTTCGAGAAAACCACCCCCTGGGGTGGGTCCACTACACCCCCAGGGGTGGTTATGGTCGACCTGTGAGCCCCACCAACCCCCTGACCATCGCGCTGGTCGACGACTACGACATCGTGCTCAAGGGGGTCGCGTCGATGCTCGACCCCTACCGTCACCGCGTGCTCGTGGCCGAGATCGACGCCACGACGGCACTGCACGACGAGGTCGACATCGCGCTCTACGACTCCTTCGCCCAACCGGAGTCCGACCACCACGAGATCGGGGTGCTGGTCGACAACCCCTCGGCCCGGCGGGTGGTCGTCTACACGTGGAACTTCCACCCCGACCTGATCGAGAGCGCCCGCTCGCAGGGAGCCCACGGCTACCTCGCCAAGTCGCTGCCGGCGGCCCGGTTCGTCGAGGCGCTCGAGGCCGTGCACGCCGGTGAGGTCGTGGTCAGCGACCCACCCCGCCGGGCCGGCACCGCCAACGGGCTCGACTGGCCCGGGCGCAGTGAGGGCCTGTCGGACCGCGAGGCCGAGATCCTGGCCCTCATCACCCAGGGCAAGAGCAACGCCGACGTGGCCCGGCTGACCTTCCTCAGCCCCAACACGGTCAAGACCTACATCCGCTCGGTCTACCGCAAGATCGGCGCCGCCAGCCGCACCCAGGCCGAGCTCTGGGGCGTGGCCCACGGGTTCACGCCCGACCACCACCGGATCGACCACTGGCGCGGCGGTCCCTGAGCCGGTGCGCCGCGCGGGGCTCCCGCACTCGCGGGCAGATGCCCCCGTATGCAGCGCGCCCCGGCACGGGGCTCCCGCACTCGCTGGCAGATGCCCCCGTATGCAGCGCGCCCCCGCAAGGGGCTCCCGCATTCGCGGGCAGATGCCCCCGTATGCAGCGCCGCCCTGTCGCCGGGATCTCGCGGCCAGCCGCGTCGACCCGGAGCCGACCGACCGGCACGAGTCCGGCTTCCCGCCCGGTCGGGGGGACCAACCGGACTTGTGCCGGTCGGTCGGCGCACCCCTCCCTCGCGTCACGGAGGTGGGCAGCCGCCGGCGCGAGAGGAGCGCCCGGGATGAGAGCCTGATCGTATGGTGCAGCGGGCGGACGTGGTGGTGGTGGGCGCCGGGCTGGCGGGGCTGGTGTGCGCGGCGACGCTGCAACGGCGCGGCCTCGACGTGCGGCTGCTCGAGGCGGCCGACGAGGTCGGGGGTCGGGTGCGCACCGAGGTCGTCGACGGGCACCTGTGCGACGTGGGGTTCCAGCTGCTCAACCCGGCCTATCCCGCGGTGGGGAGGCTGGTCGACGTCGACGCCCTGCGTTTGCAGCCCTTCGCTGCGGGCGTGCGGGTACGACGCAGCGACCGGTCGGTGACGCTCGGCGACCCGCGTCGCGAGCCGGGTCTGCTGCTGGCGACGCTGCGCAGCGGCCTGCTCGACCCGCATGAGCTCGCCGGCCTGGCCCGGTGGGCGACCCCCGTGCTGCTCGACCCGAAGCGCGCGATGCGTGGCGACGACCTCACGCTGACCCAGTCGCTCGACGCGGCCGGCGTGCGAGGGCCGCTACGACGCCAGGTGCTGGAGCCGTTCCTCGCCGGGGTACTTGCCGACGAGACCGGGACGACGTCAGCAACGTTCGTACGACTGCTGATCCGCTCCTTCCTGCTCGGCACCCCGGCCTTGCCGCACGACGGGATGAGAGCGCTGCCCGCCCAGCTCGCCACCCACCTGCTGCGTCCGGCGGAGACCGGGGTGCGGGTGCTCGGCGTCGACCCCGGTGCGTCGGGTGCCACCGTGCGCACCGCGTCGGGGTCGATCGTCGCCCGGGCCGTCGTGGTCGCGACCGACGCCCACGACGCAGCCGACCTGGCGGCGGTGCTCCCCGCAGCGCCGATGGGCGGCCTGGTCACGTGGTGGTTCAGCACCCCGGTCGGTATGCCGCGCGACCGGCTGCTCGTCGTCGACGGCGACCGAGGGCCGGTCGTCAACACCGCGGTCGTCTCGGCGGCCGCCCCGAGCTACGCCCCCGCCGGGCGCGACCTCGTGCAGGTGACCGCGCTGTCGGCTACCGGGCTCACCGACGCTGCTGCGCGGGCTGAGGGTGGTCGACTCTGGCAGACCGACGCGAGCGACTGGGACCTGCTCGTGCGGCACGACGTCACCCGGGCGCTGCCGCGATCGATGCCACCGTTGCACGCGCGGCAGCAGGTGGCCCTCGGCGACGGAAGGTTCGTCTGCGGTGACCACCGCGACACCCCGTCGATCCAGGGCGCCCTGGTGTCGGGGCGTCGTACAGCGAGAGCGGTGGCGCAGGCGCTGGGCGCCTGAAGGCGCCTCATACGGGGGCACGTGCCCGCGAATGCGGGCGTACCCGGAGTCCGGCGTGGCCCCGAGGTGGGCGCTCGTCCGCTCAGGGGTGCAGGCGGTAGCCGATCCCCGGCTCGGTGAGCAGGTGCACGGGGTTGCCCGGGTCGGGCTCGAGCTTGCGACGCAGCTGGTTCGCGTAGACCCGCAGGTAGTTGAGCTCGCGGCCGTAGGCCGGGCCCCACGCGGCGCGCAGCAGCTCGGCGTGGGTCACCAGGTGCCCGGGCTGGCGGGCCAGGGGCTCGAGCAGGCGCCACTCCGTCGGCGTCAGCCTCACCTCGTCACCGCCGGGTCCGGTGGCGCGCCGCTCGCCGAAGTCGAGCACGAAGTCGGCCGACTCGACGACGAAGGACTCGTGCTCGTCACCGGACCCGCGCCGGATGGCGGCCCGCACGCGGGCGAGCAGCTCGTCCATCCCGAAGGGCTTGGTGACGTAGTCGTCGGCCCCCGCGTCGAGGGCCTCGACCTTGTCGTCGGACTCGTGCCGGGCCGAGAGCACGATGACCGGCACCCGGGAGGTGCGCCGGAGCCGCCGGAGCACCTCGACGCCGTCGAGGTCGGGCAGCCCGAGGTCGAGGACGATCACGTCGGGAGTGCGCTCGGCGACGACCTGCAGGGCAGACCGCCCGTCGGCGGCGGTCTCGACCTCGTAGTCGCGGGCCCGCAGGTTGATCGTGAGGGTGCGGCGGATGAGGGGCTCGTCGTCGACGACCAGGACGAAGGTCACGCGCCAGATTCTCGCATCGGCGTGGCACCGGGGGTGCCGGGGAGCGGGGGCAGCGTCGGGAGGGTGGCCGTCGCCAGCTCGATGACGACGGTCAGGCCGCCGCCCGGGGTGTCCTCGGCCCAGACCTGCCCGTCCATCAGCTCGGCGAGCCCGCGGGCGACGGCCAGCCCCAGCCCGACCCCGTCACCGCGCGGGGCGTCGCCCTCGCGCTGGAACGGCGCGAAGATGCGCTCCTTGGCGTCCTCGCCGACTCCTGGCCCGCGGTCGACGATCCGCAGCTGCACGCGGTCGTGGATCCGCCCCGACTGCACCAGCACCTCACGCCGGCCGGGGGAGTGGCGTACGGCGTTCTCGAGCACGTTGGCGAGCACCCGGTCGAGCAGACCGGCGTCCGCGACCACCGCCTCGGCGCCCGCGTCGAGCTGCAGCCGCACCCGGCCGGGATCGGTGAGCCCGGAGTCGACCGTGCGCACCGCCTGCGCGACCGGCACCACCTCGAGGTGCGGGGTGATCGCGCCCGTCTGGAGGCGTGACATGTCGAGCAGGTTGCCGATGAGCACGTCGAGCCGGTCGGCCGACTCCTCGACCGTGCGCAGCAGCTCGGCCTCGTCCTCCGGGGAGAAGGTGATGTCGTCCTGCCGGAGGCTCGACACCGCCGCCTTGATCCCCGCGAGCGGGGTGCGCAGGTCGTGGGACACGGCCGCCAGCAACGCCGTGCGGGCCCGCCCTTCCCGGGCGAGGCCCTTGGCCTGGCCGGCCTCGGCAAGCAGTCGGCGCCGGGTGAGCACCGAGGCGGCGTGGGTGGCGAAGGCGGAGACGAGCCCCTGCTCGTCGGCGGGCAGGACGGGCCCGAGCAGCACGAGGTCGGTGGTGTCGTCGACGGTGGCGCGCACGGCCGCCGCTCCGATGTCGCCGACGGTGAACTCCCCGGCCTTGCCGACCACCTCCCACGGCTCGCGCACGCCGGCACGGGTGACGAGGGCGGCCCCGCGCATCGAGAAGGTCGTCAGCGCCTCGTCGAGCAGGGCGGCCACCGGGTCGGAGGCGCTGATCAACGAGCTCGCGAGCGTGGCCAGGGTGCGGGACTCGTGCTGCGCCTCGACTGCCTGCCGGGTGCGCCGGGCGGCGAGGTGCACGACGGAGGCCACCGAGACGGCCACGACGACGAAGACGAGCAGGGCCAGGGCGTTCTGGGGGCTGCTGATGGTGAGGGTGCCGACCGGGTCGGTGAAGAACCAGTTGATCACCAGGGACGACATCACCGCGCACACGACCGACGGCCAGACCCCACCGAGCAGGGCGCACCCGACGGTGAGGGCGAGGTAGAGCAGGACCTCCAGCGGCAGGTCGTGGGCCTCCCGGGTCGGCACGAGCAGGAGGCTGAGGGCGACCACGCCGAGGACGGCCAGCAGCCAACCGCCGACGCGGCGGCGGCGGCTGAGCGAGCGGGGGCCCGTACGGCGCCTCGACACCGCCACGGCGCGGTGGCCGACGAGGTGGACGTCGATGTCACCCGCTCCGGCGGCGACGTCCTCGCCGATGCCGCGCGAGAAGCGTCCCCGCAGCGCGCCGTGGCGGGAGGTGCCGATGACGATCTGGGTGGCGTTGACGCCCCGCGCGAAGTCGAGGATGGCCTCGCCGACGTCGTCACCGGCGACGGCGTGGAAGGTGCCGCCGAGCTCCTGCACGAGCCGTCGCTGCTGGGCGATCACCTCGGGCGCGTCCTCGACGAGGCCGTCGCTCTGCCCGACGTGACAGGCCAGCAGCTCGCTGCCGGCACCGCGTGAGGCGATCTGGGCGGCCCGGCGCAGCACGGTCTCGCCCTCCGGGCCGCCGGTCAGGGCGACGACCACCCGCTCGCGGGTGGCCCAGGTGGCCGAGATGTCGTGGCTGGCGCGGTAGCGCTCGAGGGTCTCGTCCACCCGGTCGGCCAGCCACAGCAGCGCCAGCTCGCGCAGGGCCGAGAGGTTGCCCGGGCGGAAGTAGTTGGCCAGGGCGGCGTCGATCTTCTCCGCGGCGTAGACGTTGCCGTGCGCCATCCGGCGGCGCAGCGCCTCGGGCGACATGTCGACCAGCTCGATCTGGTCGGCCGCCGCCCGCACGACGTCGTCCGGCACTGTCTCGCGCTGGGTGATGCCGGTGATCGACTCGACGACGTCGTTGAGCGACTCGAGGTGCTGGATGTTGACCGTGGACACCACGTCGATGCCGGCCGCCAGCAGCTCCTCGATGTCTTCCCAGCGCTTGGTGTTGCGTGAGCCCGGCACGTTGGTGTGGGCCAGCTCGTCGACGAGGGCGAGGTCGGGCTTGCGGGCCAGCAGGGCGTCGAGGTCCATCTCCTCGAGGACCGCGCCGCGGTGCTCGATCCGACGGCGCGGCACGACGGTCAGGCCCTCGAGCTGAGCCCCGGTGTAGGGACGGCCGTGGGTCTCGACGAGGCCGACGACGACGTCGGCGCCCCGCTCGGCCCTCCGGTGGGCCTCGGAGAGCATGGCCACGGTCTTGCCGACCCCGGGGGCCGCCCCGAGGTAGATGCGTAGCTGACCACGTGCCATGCTCCCATCCTCTCTGTTGTCCGCGTCAGGAGCCTCAGTGGTGTCGGGAGCCTCAGGAGAGGCCGGCGAGGGCCAGGTTGAGCTCCGTGGTGTTGACGCGGGGCTCTCCGAGGAAGCCGAGCACCCGAGACTTGACGTGGGCCTGCACCAGCTCGAGGACCCGCTGCTGCGGCAGGCCGCGGGCCTGGGCGACCCGGTCGACCTGGAGCAGGGCGTACTCCGGGGAGATGTCGGGGTCGAGGCCGCTGGCCGAGGCGGTCAGGGCGCCGGGGGGCAGGGTCGCGGGTGCGCTGGGGTTGGCCGAGCGGACGGCGTCGCCGTTGTCCTTGAGCGACGTGGCGAGGGCGGGGTCGGCGGGACCGAGGTTGCTGCCTCCGCTGGCGTTCCCGGCGTACTCGCTGGCCGACGGCCGGGCGGAGAACCACTTCGCCTCCTGGCCCTTGGCGACGGTCTGGCCGAGGCTCGTCGATCCGACGGTGGTGCCGTCGCGCCTGACGAGCGACCCGTTGGCCGCCTGGTGGTCGACCACCTGGCCGACCCCGAGGACGACGAGCGGGTAGACGACGCCGGTGAGGACGGTGAGCACCAGCAGCATGCGCAGGGCGGCACCGAGCTGGCGGGGGAGGGAGCTCATGACGTGATCACTTCATTCCGGGGAGAAGGGACACGACGAGATCGATCACCTTGATGCCGATGAACGGCGTGATGACTCCACCGAGTCCGTAGACGAGCAGGTTGCGACGCAGCATCGAGGCCGCCGAGGCCGGCCGGTAGCGCACTCCGCGCAGGGCCAGCGGGATGAGGACGACGATGACGAGGGCGTTGAAGACGACCGCCGACAGGATGGCGGAGTCCGGGGTGGCCAGGCGCATGACGTTGAGCGTCTGCAGTCCCGGGAAGAGACCGGTGAACATCGCCGGGATGATGGCGAAGTACTTCGCGACGTCGTTGGCGATCGAGAAGGTCGTCAGCGCCCCGCGGGTGATGAGCAGCTGCTTGCCGATGGCGACGATCTCGATGAGCTTGGTCGGGTCGGAGTCGAGGTCGACCATGTTGCCGGCCTCCTTGGCCGCCGACGTGCCCGTGTTCATCGCCACGCCCACGTCGGCCTGGGCCAGGGCCGGGGCGTCGTTGGTGCCGTCACCGGTCATCGCGACGAGCCGACCACCCTCCTGCTCCTTGCGGATCAGGGCCATCTTGTCCTCCGGGGTGGCTTCGGCGAGGAAGTCGTCGACGCCGGCCTCCTTCGCGATAGCGGCCGCGGTGAGCGGGTTGTCGCCCGTGATCATGACGGTGCGGATGCCCATGGCCCGCAGCTGGGTGAAGCGCTCGGTCATCCCGGGCTTGACGACGTCCTTGAGGTGGATGACGCCGAGCACCGTCGCGCCTTCGCCCCCCTGGGCCCGGGCGACGACCAGCGGGGTCCCGCCGGAGCTCGCGATGCCGTCGACCACCTGCTTGAGGTCGGCCGGCTCCGTACCCCCGTGCTCGACGACCCAGGCGGCGACCTGGCTGCCGGCCCCCTTGCGCACCTGCTCGCCCGTGGGGAGGTCGACCCCCGACATGCGCGTCTGGGCGGTGAACTCCACGAACGTGGCTCCGTCGGCACTGAGGCTGGACGGCGTGCGTCCGGCCGGGGCGGAGGGGTAGCTCTCGGAGGCCAGCTCGACGACCGAGCGCCCCTCTGGCGTCTCGTCGGCGAGGCTGCTGAGGTAGGCCGCGGTGGCGAGGTCCACGGCAGTCGTCCTGCCGACGGGGACGAACTCGGTGGCCCGGCGGTTGCCGAGCGTGATGGTGCCGGTCTTGTCGAGGAGCAGCGTCGACACGTCGCCCGCGGCCTCGACGGCCCGGCCCGACATGGCCAGCACGTTGCGCTGCACGAGCCGGTCCATTCCCGCGATACCGATGGCCGACAGCAGGGCCCCGATGGTCGTCGGGATGAGGCAGACGAGCAGGGCGACGAGGACGATGACCGTCTGGGCGCCGCCGGAGTAGGAAGCCATCGGCTGGAGGGCGACGACGACCAGCAGGAAGATGATCGTCAGCGTCGCGAGCAGGATGTTGAGCGCGATCTCGTTGGGCGTCTTCTGCCGGGCGGCCCCCTCGACGAGGGCGATCATCCGGTCGATGAAGGTCTCGCCGGGCTTCGTGGTGATCTTGACGACGACCCGGTCGGACAGCACGGTCGTGCCGCCGGTGACGGCGCAGCGGTCTCCACCCGACTCGCGGATGACGGGCGCCGACTCGCCGGTGATGGCCGACTCGTCGACCGTGGCGACCCCCTCGACGACGTCGCCGTCGCCGGGGATCACCTGGCCGGCCTCGACGACGACGAGGTCGCCGATGGTGAGGCTCGCCCCCGAGACCTGCTCCTCGGAGCCGCCCGAGGTGAGCCGGCGGGCCATGGTGTCGGTGCGCGCCGCGCGGAGCGTGGCGGCCTGGGCCTTGCCGCGGCCCTCGGCCACGGCCTCCGCCATGTTGGCGAAGACGACCGTGATCCACAGCCACACGGCGATGCCGATGGCGAAGGTCGACGGGTGGATGAGGGCGAGCACGGTGGTGAGGACCGAGCCCACCCAGACCACGAAGATGACGGGGCTGCGGAAGACGTGCCGGGGGTCGAGCTTGGCCAGCGCCTGCGGCAGGGCCGCGGTGAGCGAGGCCGCGCTGATCCCGCTGCCGGCCTTCGGCGTGACGGTGTTGCCCGAGCTGGGACGGGTGGTGGTGGCGGTCATGACAGTGCCTCCGCGATGGGACCGAGGGCGAGCGTGGGGAAGTAGGTCAGACCGGTGACGATCAGCGCGACGCCGACCAGCAGGGTGACGAACAGGGGGGTATGGGTGGGCATGGTGCCTGCGGTGGCCGGTCGCTTCTTCTGGACCACCAGCCGTCCGGCCAGGGCCAGGACGAGGACCATCGGGACGAAGCGCCCGAGGGCCATGCCCAGCGCCAGGGTGAGGTTGAGGTAGGGCTGGTCGGCCGTGAGGCCGGCGAACGCGCTGCCGTTGTTGTTGGCGGCGGAGGTGAAGGCGTAGATCATCTCCGAGAGCCCGTGGGGCCCGGAGTTGAGCAGTCCTGCCTTCGCGACAGGCAGGCTGATGGCCAGGCCACCCAGCACGAGGACGAGCGCCGGGGTGACCAGCGTGTAGAGCGCACTGAGGGTGATCTCGTGGCGACCGACGGTCTTGCCGAGGAACTCCGGCGTCCGCCCCACCATCAGCCCCGCGATGAAGACCGCGATGACGGCCACGATGAGCGCGCCGTACAGGCCGGATCCCGTGCCGCCCGGCGAGATCTCGCCGAGCATCATGTTGAGCAGCAGGACGGCTCCTCCGGCTCCGCTGTAGCTGTCGTGGAGCGAGTTGACGGCGCCCGTCGACGTCGACGTGGTCGACGAGGCGAACAGGGCCGAGGCCCAGACACCGAAGCGCGTCTCCTTGCCCTCCATCGACCCGGCGATGCCGGAGCTCGCCGCGACCTCGGCCCAGGTCGTGAGCGCGACGCCGCCGGCCCAGAGGATGCTCATGAAGCCGAGGATCGACCAGCCCTGGCGGCGGTCGCCGACCATCACGCCGTACGTGCGGGGGAGGGCGAAGGGGATGACCAGGAGCAGGAAGATCTCGAAGAGGTTGGTGAGGGGGTTCGGGTTCTCGAAGGGGTGGGAGGAGTTGGCGTTGAAGAAGCCCCCACCGTTGGTGCCCAGCTCCTTGATCGCCTCCTGCGAGGCCACCAGCCCACCGGGGACCGTCTGCGAGCCACCGGCGACGCCGGTGACGTCGAGGGGTGAGGCGAGGTTCTGGATGACGCCACCGATGACGAGGAGCACGGCCGCGACGAGGGCGATCGGCAGCAGGACGCGCACGATAGTGCGCACGAGGTCGACCCAGAAGTTGCCGATGAGCGACGTCTCGTGCCGGGCGAAGGCTCGCACCAGGGCCACGACGACGGCGATCCCGACGGCGGCGGAGACGAAGTTCTGCACCGTGAGGCCGAGGGCCTGGACCGAGATGGAGGTGCCGGACTCACCGGCATACGACTGCCAGTTGGTGTTGGTCACGAAGGAGATCGCGGTGTTGACCGCGGTGTCGAGGTGCATCGACTCGCCGTGGTGGAAGGGCAGCAGCCCCTGGGCGACGATGACGAGGAACAGCAGCAGGACGCTCAGGAGGGACAGCGCGCCGACCGAGGCCGCGTAGACCTTCCAGTTCTGCTCCTTGTCGGGGTTGACGCCGCACGCGCGGTAGAGCAGCCTCTCGGCGCCGAGATGGCGGTCGGTGGTGAAGACGTGGGCCATGTAGTTGCCGAGGGGCACATGGGCGGCAGCCAGGAGGACGACGAGGACGCCGAGGGTCAGCAGGCCGGAGACGGTGTCGCTCATCAGAAGCGGTCCGGCTTGACGAGGGCGTACACGAGGTAGGCGATGAGGGCCAGGGCGATGATCCCGGCGACGATGTTGTCGATCACGTTTCCGAGTCAAAGGCAGGGAAGGGGCGCACGTCCCCCGGTTGACGCTTAGGTGACGCCTCTTGACGCCGTCTTGACGGCGCCCGCCTAGGGTGGGATCTCACCGCCACCTCTGCACCGGGAGGACCCGATGCCGGCACGACCCCTCGCACCGGCGCCCACCGGCCCCCCGGGGCTGTGGCGCTCCATCCGCTCCACGCCGTCGGCGGTGCTGCTGGTCGTGCAGCTCGTGGGGGTGCTGCTCTACCCCTTCCTCACCGACCTGTCGATCGGGACGTGGGAGGCCGGCGGGCGCTCGCTGCTCGGCCTCTTCGGCGTCGGGGTGCTGCTGCTCGCCGTGCTGGCCGTGCGCAGCACGCCGGCCCTGACCCGGGTCGCGGTCGTGATCGGCGTGCCGGTGGTGGTGCTCACCGTGCTCGAGGGCTTCCGGCCCGACGACGCGGCGGTGGTGGTCACCTCGTCGGTGCTGCACGCCGCCTTCTACTTCTACACGGCCTACGGGCTGATCCGGTACATGTTCCACGACAACTGGGTCACCCGCGACGAGCTCTGGGCGACCGGGGCCGCCTTCACCGTCGTGGCCTGGGGCTTCGCCTACGTCTACCTCGTGGTCCAGGCTGCCTGGCCCGGGTCGTTCACGGCAGCGGTCGACGCCGAGGCCGCTCGCACCTTCTTCGAGATGCTCTTCCTGTCGTTCACGACCCTCACCTCGACGGGGCTCTCCGACATCGTGCCGATCGAGCCGCACGCCCGCTCGTTCGTGATGATCGAGCAAGTAGCCGGCATGCTCTACCTCGCGATGGTGCTCGGTCGCGTCGTGGGCCTGACGATCGCTCGCCAGCGAGGGTGATGCTGGGGCCCGCTCAGCCGTCCAGCGCCGCGAACGTCGCCAGCGACGGGCCCCGCGTCTCCTGCAGGTCGCGCGCGACGGCCTCCACCTCACGCATCACCCGCAGGGTGTTGCCCCCGGCGACCTTGGCCAGGTCGGTGTCCGACCAGCCGCGGTCGGCGAGGGCGGCGAGCAGACGGGGGTAGCCCGTGACGTCCTGCAGCCCGACGGGGTAGGTGTCGGTGCCGTCGTAGTCGCCGCCGATGCCCACGTGGTCGACCCCCGCCACCTCCCGCACGTGCTCGAGGTGCCGTACGGCGTCGTCGATGCCCGCGTCGGGCTTGGGGTGGGTGAGTCGCCGGTCGCGGGTGAAGGCCAGGAAGGCGGGGAAGTCCTTGGCGTCGACACCGACCCGGGCGGCTGCCTCGATGGCCTCGACCCGCCAGGCCGCCACCGCGTCGTTGAGGAACTCGGGCACCAGCGCGACCATGCAGGTGCCACCCTGCGTGGCCACCCGGGCGAGCACGCCGTCGGGCACGTTGCGCACCACGTCGGTGACCCCGCGGGCACCGGAGTGGCTGAACACCACGGGGGCGAGCGTGGTGTCGAGCGCGGCGTGCATCGTGGTCGGGGCCACGTGGGAGAGGTCGACCATCATCCCCAGCCGGTTCATCTCGCGCACGACCTCGTGCCCGAAGGGGCTGAGCCCGCCGACGGCCGGCACGTCGGTGGCCGAGTCGGCCCACGGGGTGTTGTCGTTGTGGGTGAGGGTCAGGTAGCGCACCCCGAGCGCGTGGAGCATCCGCAGGGCCCCGAGCGAGCAGCCGATCGACTGGCCGCCCTCGGCGCCGATCAGGCTCGCGATGCGTCCCGACGCGACCGTGCGCTCGACGTCGGTGACGTTGGTGGCGAGGCCGAGGTCGGCTCCGTACCGGCGCACCATGGTGTGGACGGCGTCGACCTGCTCGAGGGTCGCGGTCACCGCCTCGTGCCCGGGGAGGTTGCTGGGGACGTAGACCGACCAGAACTGCGCGGAGACACGTCCCTCGCGCAGGCGCGGGAGGTCGGTGCTCGTCGTGGTGAGCCGCTGGGCCAGGTCGAGGCGGGAGAAGTCGTAGCCGACCTGTTCGCGTGCCTCCCACGGCAGGTCGTTGTGCCCGTCGACCAGCGGGTGCGTGTCGAGCAGCCGGTCGATGCGGGCGGCGGTCGTCTCGGTGGGCAGGTCGTCGGGCGGCACCCCCGGATCCTGCCATCCGTCGGGTGCGCCCGCGGTGGCCCGTAGACTCCTCGGGTGACGACCTCGGCCCTTCCTCGGCGCAGCGTCGCCCTCGTGACCCTCGGATGCACCCGCAACGAGGTCGACTCCGAGGAGCTGGCCGGCCGGCTGCAGGCCGAGGGCTGGGACCTCGTCGAGGACGCGGCCGACGCCGATGTCGCCGTGGTCAACACCTGCGGCTTCGTCGAGCAGGCCAAGAAGGACTCCATCGACGCCCTGCTCGAGGCCTCCGACCTGAAGGGGAGCGGCCGCACGCAGGCGGTGGTCGCCGTCGGTTGCCTCGCCGAGCGGTACGGCGAGCAGCTGGCCTCGCAGCTGCCCGAGGCCGACGCCGTGCTCGGCTTCGACTCGTACGCCGACATGTCGACCCACCTCGCGACCATCCTCGGTGGCGGCCACGTCGCCTCGCACACCCCGTCGGACCGCCGCCTGCTGCTGCCGCTCTCCCCGGTGCAGCGGCAGGACTCCGGCGTGGCGCTGCCCGGGCACGGGGCGGCCGCGCTGCCCAGCTCACGCCCCGTCGACACCATGATCGAGGGCCCGGTGCCCGCCAGCGGCCCCCGCGTGATCCGGGCCCGCCTCGACGGCCGGCCCTGGGCCCCGCTGAAGATCGCCAGCGGCTGCGACCGGCGGTGCTCGTTCTGCGCCATCCCCTCCTTCCGGGGGGCCTTCGTCTCGCGCCGCCCCGCCGACATCCTCGCCGAGGCCCGCTGGCTCGGCCAGCACGACGTCCGCGAGATCTTCCTCGTCAGCGAGAACTCCACGTCCTACGGCAAGGACCTCGGCGACCTGGGCCTGCTCGAGAAGCTCCTGCCCGAGCTCACCGCCGTCGAGGGCATCGAGCGGGTGCGGGTCTCGTACCTGCAGCCGGCCGAGATCCGCCCGGGCCTGCTCGCGGCCATGGCCGACACGCCCGGGGTGACGCCCTACTACGACATCTCCTTCCAGCACGCCTCCGAGCCGCTCCTGCGGCGGATGCGCCGCTTCGGCAGCCGCGAGGCCTTCCTCGACCTGCTCGGCCGGGTGCGCGAGACCTCTCCCCTGGCCGGGATCCGCTCCAACGTCATCGTCGGGTTCCCGGGGGAGACCGAGGCCGACGTGGACGAGCTCGAGGCCTTCCTCGAGGCCGCGCGCCTCGACGTCGTCGGCGTCTTCGGCTACTCCGACGAGGACGGCACGGAGGCCGAGACGCTCGACGGCAAGCTGCCCGACGACGTCGTCACCCAGCGGGTCTCCCGGCTCACGGCGCTCATCGAGGAGCTGACCACGCAGCGGGCCGAGGAGCGCGTCGGAGAGGCGGTCGAGGTGCTGGTCGAGGAGGTCGACGACCAGACCGGGGAGGCGGTCGGTCGCGCGGCCTTCCAGGGCCCCGACGTCGACGGCGTCACGACGCTCGAGGGGGGCTCCGACCACAGCGGCACCCGGCCCGCGGTCGGTGACCTCGTCGCCGCCGTGGTCACCGCCAACGAGGGCATCGACCTCGTGGCCCGCCCGCGCTGAGCGATGGCACGATGAGGGCGCGATGAGCGACGTCGACCACGACCACCTCGCACCCGAGGCAGCGCTGCCCCCGGTGGTGGTGCACCCTGTCGTCGCGACGCCCCTCGTCCCTGTGGTCCCGGTGGTCCCTGTGGTCCCCCTGGTCGCGGCCGAGCCCGTGGCCCCCAGTGCGTGGAACCTCGCCAACCTCGTCACGGTCGTGCGCATCCTCCTTGTGCCGGTCTTCGGCTGGCTCCTGCTGGCGCACGACGGCGTCCTGACGGGCTACCGGCTGGCGGCCTTCGCCGTCTTCGCCCTCGCGGCCGTCACCGACCTGCTCGACGGCGACCTGGCCCGCCGACGCAACAGCGTCACCGACTTCGGCAAGGTCACCGACCCCATCGCCGACAAGGCCCTCACCGGGATGGCCCTGGTCGGCCTGTCGCTCGTCCACGAGCTCCCCTGGTGGGTCACGACCGTCTTCCTCGTCCGCGAGGTCGGGGTCACCGTCATGCGCTTCGTCGTCATCCGCCACGGCGTCATGCCGGCCAGCCGGGGCGGCAAGGTCAAGACGGTGCTCCAGGCCTTCGCCCTCGCCATGCTCGTCTTCCCCCCGGCTGCGCTGCCCTTCGCGAGTGCGTGGTCGACGGCGGCGCACCTCGTCCTGTGGGTGGCCCTCGCCGTCACGGTCGCCACCGGGGTCGACTACGCGGTCAAGGCCCACGTGCTGCGCCGGACCAGTGCACGAGCACTGGCCAAGCGGGCGGCCCGCGCCACTGCCCGGCGACCGTGAGCCCGAACATGAGCCCGAGCATGACCCCGACCCCGAAATCGACCCCGACCACGACGCCCACCACCTCGACGCTCCCGGCCGACGTCATCGGCCTGCTGACGGCCCGCGGCCAGACGGTGGCGTGCGCGGAGTCGCTGACCGGCGGGCTGGTCACGGCTCGGCTGGTCGACGTGCCGGGCGCCTCGGCCGCGGTCCGCGGGGGAGTGGTGGCCTACGCGACCGAGCTCAAGGCGCAGCTGCTGGGTGTCGACCCCGAGCTGCTGGCCCGCAGCGGACCGGTCGACCCCGCCGTCGCCGACCAGCTCGCCCGCGGGGTGCGCCGCCGCCTGCAGGCCGACTGGGGCCTCGGCACGACGGGCGTCGCGGGTCCCGACCCGCAGGACGGCCACCCCGTCGGCACGGTGTACGTCGCCGTGGCGGCGCCCGGTGACGTCCGCGTCACGGTGCGCGCCCTCCACCTGCGCGGCGATCGGGCCGCGATCCGGGGGGCCACGGTCGAGGCGGTGCTCACGCTCCTGCGGGATGAGCTCGTGGCGGTCAGGCCTCAGTAACGCGACTCCTCCGGCCGCAGCGTCCGGGGCGCCGAGCGCGGGGTGGGGGCGGGACCGGGCGCGAGCTCAGGGGGAAGACCCGGGGTCGTCCAACCGGGGTCGGGCCGCCAGCTGCGCCACGGCTCACCGCCCGACCCGAAGGGCGGCTCACCGGCCGCGACGGCGGCGATCGCCCTCACGGCCTCCTGCCGGATGTCGTCGGCCTCCGCTGCGGTATGACGCCCCTGGTCGACCGATGCGCTCAGCTCGTGCTCGTCCTTGAGCCGGCACCGCCCGTCCGGGTCGACGACGACGTCGAGCACGTGGTCGGTGGACAGCGTGTGGTGGCCGAGGCGCCGGTGGGGCGCCTCGAGGTTGACGTACCACCCGTCGAAGGCGCCGCGGGCCCAGAACAGCCACGCCGACCAGGAGCGGCCCGTGGGGGCGATGCGCAGCGTCCCCTCGCCCTTCCACAGCATCCGCGACTGCACCCGCGGTGCCGTGAACATCCGCGCGAGGGGCAGCGACCGGGTGCTCGACCCGTCGGGCAGGGTGGGGCACAGGATCGGCGTCCCGCCGGCGAGCCACGCCACGAGGCCCCCCGGGTCGTCCCGCACCACCCGCATCGGGTGCACGGTCTGCGGGTCACCGGGCTGCCAGTCACGCCGGCGGTAGTGCCACCACACGGTCTCGCCGGGCGACCAGTACGGCGCCGCCCCAGCCGGACGCAGCCCTTGCGCCCACGGGGCGGTCACCACGGGATCGGTCGGCTCCGGAGCTGTCGCCACGGGACGAACGCTACCCACACGCGCCACCCGGCCACGGGGGCCACCCCAGACCCGGCAGAATGACGGGGTGAACGCCTCCACCCCGACCCTCGACCCCACGCTGGCCGCGCTGCTCAAGCGCGACGCCTCCGGCCTCGTCGCGGCGGTCGTGCAGCAGCACGACACCGGTGAGGTGCTGATGGTGGGGTGGATGAACGACGAGGCCCTGAGCCGCACCCTCACCGAGGGACGGGTGACCTTCTGGTCGCGCAGCAGGCAGGAGCTGTGGCGCAAGGGCGACACGTCGGGCCACGTGCAGTGGGTGCGCTCCGTCGCGCTCGACTGCGACGGTGACGCCCTGCTCGTGCGGGTCGACCAGGTGGGCGCGGCCTGCCACACCGGTGACCGCACCTGCTTCGACGCGCGCCTCCTCGAGGCCGTCGTCCTCGCCCCCGACCAGCGCGTCGCGGTGTCCACCGGTGCCTGAGACCCCCGACGGCCCCGGCCCCGACGTCACCGCCGAGACCGGGTGGGGCCAGACCTGGCCCGGGCTCGGCGTGTTCACCGAGCTCGCCCGCACCCGACGGGTGATCCCGGTCGTGCGCCGCCTGCTCGCCGACGGCGAGACCCCGATCGGTGTCTACCGCAAGCTGGCGCGGGACGCCCCGGGCACCTTCCTGCTGGAGTCCGCGGAGCACGGCGGGGTGTGGTCGCGCTACTCCATCGTCGGCGCCCACAGCATCGCCACCCTCACCGAGCAGGACGGCGAGGCGCACTGGCTCGGTGACCCGCCGGTCGGCGTCCCCACCTCGGGGGACCCGACCGTGGCCCTGCGCGAGACGGTGGCGGCGCTCGCCACCACTCGCATCCCCGGCCTGCCCCCGCTGACGGGCGGCATGGTCGGTGCCATCACCTACGACGCGGTCCGGCGCTGGGAGAAGGTGCCCGACACCGGCACCGACGAGCTCGGCCTGCCCGAGCTCGCGATGGTGCTCGCCACCGACCTCGCGATCCTCGACCACACCGACGGGTCCCTCCTGCTCGTGGCCAACGCCGTGAACCACGACGGCTCCGACGATCGGGTCGAGTGGGCCTGGGCCGACGCACATCAGCGGCTCGACCGGATGACGGCCGAGCTGGCCGAGCCGGCACCGAGCACCGTCGCGGTCGTCGAGCCGGTCGAGGTCGAGGTGACGAGCAACCAGACGCAGGAGGGTTACCACGACCTCGTGGAGCGCAGCAAGGAGGCGATCCGGGCCGGTGAGGCGTTCCAGATCGTGGTCTCCCAGCGCTTCTCGATGACGTGCAGCGCCGACGCGCTCGACGTCTACCGCGCCCTGCGGGCCAGCAACCCCAGTCCGTACATGTACCTCCTGCGGCTGCCGCACCCCGACGGCACGACGTACGACGTCGTGGGGTCGAGCCCGGAGGCGCTGGTGAAGGTGACCGGCCGACGGGCCATCACCCACCCGATCGCCGGGTCGCGCCCGCGCGGCAAGACCCCCGAGGACGACGTGCGACTCGGCGAGGAGCTGCGCGCCGACCCCAAGGAGCGTTCGGAGCACGTGATGCTGGTCGACCTCTCCCGCAACGACCTCCAGCGCGTGTGCCGGGCCGGCACGGTCGACACCGTGGAGTTCATGAGCCTGCGGCACTACTCGCACATCATGCACCTCGAGTCGACGGTCGTCGGAGAGATCCGGCCCGAGTGCAGCGCGTACGACGTGCTCGTCGCGACCTTCCCCGCCGGCACCCTCTCGGGCGCCCCGAAACCCCGCGCCATGCAGCTCATCGACGAGATGGAGGGCACCCGCCGCGGGGTCTACGGCGGCGTCGTCGGCTACCTCGACTTCGCCGGAGACCTCGACATGGCCATCGCCATCCGGACCGCGGTCCTGCGCGGGGGGCAGGCCCACGTGCAGGCCGGGGCCGGCATCGTCGCCGACAGCGTGCCCCAGCTGGAGTTCGAGGAGACCCTCCACAAGGCAGCGGCCGTCGTGCGTGCCGTGCGGGCAGCCGCGGGACTGCGGTCCCCGCAGCCGGGGCGGGTGCCGACCGGCGCCGCGTCGTGACGGCCTGGTTCACCAAGCGTCGGGCGGCGCTGCTCCTGCTCGGGTCCAGCCTCGCCGTGGCTGTCCTCGGGACCCGCCCCTGGGTGACCGGGCTCAGCAGCGACGTGGTCCTGGCCGGCCGGGGGCTGACCGTCACCGGAGACCAGGCGGCGCCGGGTCTCGTGGCGCTCGGACTGGTGGCCCTCGCCGCGAGCGTCGCCGTGCTCACGACCGGTCGCCGACTGCGACAGGTCTCCTCGGTGCTGCTGACGCTGGCGGCCCTCGGGGCGCTGGCCCTGACGGTCGGCGTCCTGCGTGACCCGTCGGCGGCGCTGTCGGCCGGGAGCGGTCCCGGCGCCGTGGGGGCCGCGTCGGCAGCCACCCCGGGCACGCTGACGCCCTGGCCCTGGCCCGCCCTGCTCGCGGCCCTGCTGACGACGGTGCTCGGGGCGCTCTCGGTGCCGGCCGGGCGGGGGTGGGAGGGGCTGCCCAGCCGCTTCGAGCGCCCCAGGGAGCCGGGTGAGGCCGCCCCGGCCGGTGCCGACCGCCCTCACGGCGCCGCCGGCGCCGCCGGGGCCCGCGAGGCGAGCTCGGCCTGGGACGCCCTCAGCGACGGACGTGATCCGACCGACGACAACCCCCCGGACCGCCCGGACCCCCCGGCACCCCCGGCACCCCCGGACGGCCCGGCACCCCCGGACGCCCCGACCCCCCGGACCCCCCCGAAGACGACCTGACACAATGACGCGGAGAGCACGCATCCGCGAGAGGACCCGACATGAGCGAGCAGGCGCCGGTTCACGGCCAGGCCGTCGACGATCACGAGCACGCCGAGAGCCACGGGCACAGCACGGCCGCCTGGACGGGTGTCGGGCTCGTCACCCTGGGCTCGCTGGTGATGTCGCTCGCCTCGATCTTCCCGTCGATCTTCTGGTTCTCGTTCGGCGCCGTGATCATCGTGGCCGGAGCCGTCGCCGGCAAGGTCCTGTCGCTGGCCGGCTTCGGAGCGCACGAGGCCAAGGCCGGCTCGCGCGAGGGCCGAGCGGGCGGCGCCAAGGAGCCCGGTTCGAACCGCCACGACAGCGGCACGTCCTGACTCGCAGGTCCAGACGCCGCGCCTGAGCCACCTCTTCCGGGTGATCTCCGGCCGTGGTCCGGCCTGTCGACGAGCCCTCGGGGGACCTGCACGACTTCTGCGGAGGACACGCGCTCCGGGCGGTGCTACGACCGTCTCGACACGCTAGTGTCCACAGCACTCGCGCCCCAGGGGCGCACCTCGCGCTCAAGGAAGGCCCACACCATGTCCTACGGCACCCCGCCACCCGGAGGTCCGTCCGACTCCGAGGAGAACCCTCCCCAGAACCCCGGTTACGGGTCTGCGCCGCCTCCGCCGCCCGCGTACGGCACCCCGCCCCCGCCGGCCTACGGGCAGCAGCCGCCGAGCCAGCCCTATGACCAGCCGGCGCCGTACTCCTCGGCACCGCCGCCGGCCTACGGCGCGGCACCCCCGGGCTACGGCGGTGCGCCGGAGGGGATGGCGGGGGCCCTGGCCCAGTGGCCGCAGCGGGCGCTGGGCGGGCTCATCGACTTCATCGCGCTGTCGATCCCCTTCTACATCCTCTCCGCGATCGGGGGGAACAAGGGGCCGCTCTACATCCTGGGGGTCGTCTACCTCATCGGCATCACGATCTGGAACCGCTACCTCAAGGGCGGGTCCACCGGCCAGACCATCGGTCGTGGGGTCGCCGGCGTGCGCGTCGTGTCGGAGAAGACGGGTGAGCCGATCGGCGCCGGGATGGCCTTCGTGCGTGACCTGGCCCACCTCGTCGACAGCGTCATCTGCTACGTCGGGTGGCTCTTCCCGCTGTGGGACAGCAAGCGCCAGACCCTTGCCGACAAGATCATCGGCACCGTCTCCGTCGTGGCTCCCAAGGCCTGACGACGAGCCACTCCCGAGGACGGCAGTGACCGACACGGGCCCCGTTCCCGACCACCGCAGCGCCGGTGGTCGGGGACGGGGCCTCGTCGTGGTCGCCGGTGGCGCGGGCCTCCTCGTGACCGTCCTGGCCCGCCTGCACGCCACCCGCGGGTACGACGTCCTCCCGGTGGCGCTCTGTCCCTTCCACGCCGTGACCGGCCTCTGGTGCCCGGTCTGCGGCAGCCTGCGTGCGGTCGCGTCGCTCACCCGTCTCGACGTGGCGGGCGCGCTCTCGTCCAACCTCCTCGTGACCGTGCTCCTGCCGGTCCTCGCCCTGTCGGTGCTGCGGCCGGCGGTCGCGAGCGTCACCGGTCGCCCGGCCACGGCGCTCACGGTCGGAAACCGCTCCTGGGTGGTGCTGGGGGTGGCGTTCGGGGTCTTCACCGTGTGGCGCAACGTCCCCGGCCTGCCCCTGTCGGCCTGGCTCGCCCCCTGAGGGTCGTCGCCCCCGCGTCTGCGGGGGACATCCCGTGGGACCGGCTCCGGCTGCCGCGTAGTCTGGAGCGCGTGTCACGTGTCCCCACCATCCTCAGCGACATCATCGTCGGAGTCCGGGCCGACCTGCTCGAGCGCGAGTCGCGGGTCAGCCGTGACGACCTGCAGCGGCGTCTGGGTGACGTCGCCCCTGCGCTTGACGCCACAGCCGCCCTGCGCGACGCTCCGGGCCTCGCCGTCGTGGCGGAGGTGAAGCGCTCCAGCCCGAGCAAGGGCGCGCTCGCCCCCATCGCCGACCCGGCCGCGCTCGCGGTCGCCTACGCCGCAGGCGGCGCCACCGCCGTCAGCGTCCTCACCGAGCGCCACCGCTTCGGCGGCAGTCTCGACGACCTCGCGGCCGTGCGGGCTGCCGTGCAGGTGCCGGTGCTGCGCAAGGACTTCATGGTCACTCCGTACCAGATCGACGAAGCGCGGGTCTGGGGGGCCGACCTCATCCTGCTCATCGTCGCTGCGCTCGACCAGGAGCAGCTCGTCGCGATGCGGGAGCAGGCCGAGGCGCTCGGGATGACCGCACTGGTCGAGGTCCACGACGAGGAGGAGGCCCGCAGGGCGCTCGATGCCGGAGCCACGGTGGTCGGGGTCAACGCGCGCGACCTCAAGACTCTCGAGGTCGACCGCTCCACCTTCGCCCGCCTGCGTCCGTTCCTGCCCGACGAGGTCGTGACCATCGCCGAGTCGGGGGTGCGCGACCTCGCCGACGTGAGGTCCTACGCCGAGGCCGGAGCCCGCGGTGTGCTCGTGGGGGAGGCCCTCGTCACCGGGGGCACCCCGGCCCGGACCGTCGCCGACTTCGCCGCGGTCGTCCCCGCCCGCAGCCCTGCCCGCAGCTCCACCCGCAGCACCGAGACCGTGGAGGTGGCCCGATGACCACGACCGACATCCCGACCCAGACGCCCGGCGAGACCCGTGGCGAGGCCGGCGCAGAGACCTCTGCCGCACGCCCGGTGACCCCCGTGCCGCCGACCCCCTCGCAGACGCGGGCCCCGGCACCCACCCCGGGGCGCTTCGGTGACTTCGGTGGTCGCTACGTGCCGGAGGCCCTCATCCCGGCTCTCGAGCAGCTCGACGAGGTGCGCCGCAAGGCCATGGTCGACCCCCAGTTCATGGGCGAGCTAGAGCGGCTGCACCGCACCTACACCGGCCGACCCAGCATCATCACCGAGGTGCCGCGCTTCGCCGAGCACGCCGGTGGGGCCCGCATCATCCTCAAGCGCGAGGACCTCAACCACACGGGCTCCCACAAGATCAACAACGTGCTGGGTCAGGCCCTGCTCGCCAGGCGGATGGGCAAGAAGCGGGTCATCGCCGAGACCGGCGCCGGCCAGCACGGGGTCGCGACGGCGACTGCCGCAGCCCTCCTGGGCCTGCAGTGCGTCGTCTACATGGGCAAGGTCGACACCGAGCGGCAGGCCCTCAACGTCGCGCGCATGCGGCTGCTCGGGGCCGAGGTCGTGGCGGTCGAGAACGGCAGCCAGACGCTCAAGGACGCCGTCAACGAGGCGTTGCGCGACTGGGTCGCCAACGTCGAGGACACCCACTACGTGCTCGGCACGGTGACCGGGCCGCACCCCTTCCCCGAGATGGTGCGTGACTTCCACCGCGTCATCGGGGTCGAGGCTCGGGCGCAGGTGCTCGACCTCGTCGGGCGGCTGCCCGACGTCGTCCTCGCCTGCATCGGCGGTGGCTCCAACGCGATCGGGATCTTCCACCGCTTCCTCGACGACGCCCAGGTCCGCCTCGTCGGGCTCGAGGCAGCCGGGGCGGGGATCACGACGGGCAGGCACGCTGCCCGGTTCGCCGCCGGGGAGAAGGGCGTCCTCCACGGCGCCTTCACCTACGTCATGCAGGACGACGACGGCCAGACGGTCGAGTCCCACTCCATCTCCGCAGGCCTCGACTACCCCAGCGTCGGGCCGGAGCACTCCTTCCTGCTCGACAGCGGGCGGGCCGAGTACCGCGCCGTCACCGACGACGAGGCGATGGAGGCGTTCCAGCTGCTGTGCCGCACCGAGGGCATCATCCCGGCGATCGAGTCGGCCCACGCCCTGGCCGGCGCCATGCAGGTCGGGCGCGAGCTCGGGCCGGAGGCCGTGCTGCTCGTCAACCTGTCCGGCCGGGGAGACAAGGACGTCCACACGGCGGCGAAGTACTTCGGGATGCTCGACGACACGCAGCTGACGCAGGCGGGGGCCCAGGTGTGAGCGGCGTCTCCGAGGTCCTGGCCGCCTGCCGCGCCGAGGGTCGTGCCGCTCTCATCGGCTACCTGCCGGTCGGCTACCCCGACGTGCCGGGGTCGATCGAGGCCATGGTCGCGATGGTCGAGGCCGGGGTCGACATCGTCGAGGTCGGCGTCCCCTACAGCGACCCGCTGATGGACGGCCCCGTCATCCAGCGAGCCGTCGAGGCCGCCCTCGCCGGCGGCTCCCGGGTGGTCGACGTGCTCGACGCCACCGCCGCCGTGCGGGATGCCGGCGCGCACTCGTTGGTGATGACCTACTGGAACCTCGTGCTGCGCCGGGGCGTCGAGGGCTTCGCCGCCGAGCTCGCCGCCAGCGGGTGCTCGGGGCTCATCACGCCCGACCTGATCCCCGACGAGGCCGGGGCGTGGATCGCGGCGGCCGACGAGCACGACCTCGACCGCGTGTTCCTCGTGGCCCCCAGCTCCACGCCCGAGCGCCTGGCCACCGCCACCTCCGCGAGCCGAGGCTTCGTCTACGCCGCATCCGTGATGGGGGTGACCGGCACCCGGACCACGGTGGGCAACGCCGCCGAGGGACTCGTGGCCCGCACCCGCGAGGTCACCGACCTGCCGGTGTGCGTCGGTCTCGGGGTCTCGACCCGCGAGCAGGCGGCCGACGTCGGCCGGTTCGCCGACGGGGTGATCGTCGGGTCCGCGCTCGTACGGTGCCTCGTCGAGGCACCCGACCTGGCCGCAGGCATCCGGGCCCTGCGTGAGCTCGTCACCGAGCTGGCGGCCGGCGTGCGCGAGGGTGGGGCCCGGCGGGTGGGAGACACGGCCAGCAGCACCCCGACCCCCGCGGGCGCCCCGGCGTGAGCGCGACCGTGGCGGGCCTGGCTCCCGCGGTGCTCCCGAGCCCCACCTCCGGGGTCTGGCACCTCGGGTTCTTCCCCGTGCGGGGATACGCGATGTGCATCCTGGCCGGGATCGTCATCGCCGTCTGGATCACCCAGAAGCGGCTGTCCGACCGCGGCGGGCGTGCGGGCCTGGCGCTCGACATCTCCGCCTGGGCCGTGCCCTTCGGCATCCTCGGCGGGCGCATCTACCACCTCATCACCTCCCCGCAGGCCTACTTCGGCGAGGGCGGGCACCCGCTCGACGCCCTCAAGATCTGGAACGGCGGTCTCGGCATCTGGGGTGCGGTCGCCCTCGGCGCGGTGGGGGCGTGGATCGGGTGCCGCCGGCACGGCATCCCGCTCGCGGTCTTCGGTGACTGCGCAGCCCCCGGCATCCTGGTCGCGCAGGGGATCGGACGCTGGGGTAACTGGTTCAACAACGAGATCTACGGCGGGCCGACCACCCTCCCGTGGGGCCTCGAGATCCACCAGTGGGACGCGGCCGCAGGTCACGCCGTGCTCGACGCCTCCGGGCAGCCGGTCGTCCTCGGCACCTACCAGCCGACCTTCCTCTACGAGGCGCTGTTCTGCCTCGCCCTGGCTCTGGCCCTCGTCGTGCTCGACCGTCGGGTGACGCTGCGGGCGGGGCAGGTGCTGGCGCTCTACATCGCGGGCTACCCCCTCGGCAGGGTCGTGCTCGAGTTCATGCGCACCGACGACGCGAACCACATCCTGGGTCTGCGGGTCAACGTGTGGGTGAGCCTGATCGTGTTCCTCCTCGGCGTCGCGATGTTCGTCCTCTTCGGCCGCCGACCGCCGCGACCTGCCGAGCGCGGCGCCCCCCCGCAGGAGGGCGCTCAAGCCGCCGAGGCCGACGACGACCCCTCCGCATCGCCGGCGGTCACGTCTCGCGCGCTGGACTGACACCACCACAGCGCGTAGTACGAGCCTCCAGCCGGTTATCCTGCTCCGAACCGGCCATCGCCGTCCGGTCCATGCCAGCCCACGTCTGTGCATGCCCCACCCCGGATCCGGGGCGCTCTCACCGGTGCCCGGCCCGACACCCGAAGGACGGTGAACCGCGTTGGTCTCCTCGCGCCCCCTGTTCACGGCCCAGCCGGCCGATACCGGCCTCTACCGCCGCGACCTCGAGCACGACGCCTGCGGTGTCGCGATGGTCGCGACGATGCGCGGAAGTGCGGGCCACGACATCGTGGACCACGCCCTCACGGCGCTGCGCAACCTCGACCACCGCGGCGCCACCGGCGCCGACCCGCTCGTCGGAGACGGTGCCGGCATCCTCACGCAGGTGCCCGACGCCTTCCTGCGCAGCGTCGTGCCCTTCACCCTGCCCTCCGCAGGGGCCTATGTCGTGGGCCTCGCCTTCCTGCCGCAGGACGAGACCGAGCGCGCCGCGGTCGTCGCCCGCTTCGAGGCCATCGCCGCCGAGGAGTCGATGAAGGTCCTCGGCTGGCGGGACGTGCCGGTCACGGCCGACCTCGTGGGCCAGGTGGCCCGCGAGTGCATGCCCCACTTCGCGCAGGTCTTCCTGACCTCGTCGGTGGGCCGTCAGATCGGGGTCGGACTCGACCGCTACGCCTTCTGCGTGCGCAAGCGGGCGGAGCACGAGACGGACATCTACTTCGCCTCCCTCTCCTCACGCACCCTCGTCTACAAGGGCATGCTCACCACCGGCCAGCTCGAGCCCTTCTTCCCCGACCTCTCCAACCGGCTGTTCGAGACCGAGCTGGCCCTCGTCCACTCGCGCTTCTCGACCAACACGTTCCCGTCGTGGCCGCTGGCCCACCCCTACCGCTTCATCGCCCACAACGGCGAGATCAACACCGTCAAGGGCAACCGCAACTGGATGCGGGCCCGCGAGAGCCTGCTGACCTCCGACATCATCCCCGGCGACCTCAAGCGGACCTTCCCGGTCTGCGCGCCCGACGCCTCCGACTCCGCGAGCTTCGACGAGGTGCTCGAGCTGCTCCACCTCGGCGGCCGGTCGCTGCCCCACGCGGTGCTGATGATGATCCCCGAGGCGTGGGAGAACAACACCACGATGGACCCGGCCCGCCGGGCGTTCTACGAGTTCCACTCCACCTTCATGGAGCCGTGGGACGGCCCCGCCTGCGTCACCTTCACCGACGGCACCCTCATCGGTGCGGTCCTCGACCGCAACGGGCTGCGCCCGGGGCGCTACGCGGTCACCGACGACGGCCTCGTGGTCCTCGCCTCCGAGTCCGGGGTGCTCGACCTGCCGCCCGAGAGCATCGTCAAGCGCGGGCGCCTCCAGCCCGGCAAGATGTTCCTCGTCGACACCGAGCACGGCCGCATCATCGGTGACGAGGAGATCAAGTCGGGGCTGGCCTCGCGCCACCCCTACGACGAGTGGCTGCACGCCGGCATCATCCAGCTCAAGGACCTGCCCGAGCGCGAGCACATCGTGCACACCGCCTCGTCGGTGGCCCGTCGGCAGCAGACCTTCGGCTACACCCAGGAGGAGCTGCGCATCCTCCTCACCCCGATGGCCCGCACCGGTGGTGAGGCGCTCGGCTCGATGGGCACCGACACCCCCATCGCCGTCCTCTCCAGCCGTCCGCGGCTCGTCTTCGACTACTTCACCCAGCTCTTCGCGCAGGTGACCAACCCGCCGCTCGACGCGATCAGGGAAGAGCTCGTCACCTCGCTGGGCACGACGATCGGCCCCGAGGGCAACGCCCTGTCGGCGTCCTCGGCGCACGCCCGGCTGGTGCACCTGCCGTTCCCGGTGATCGACAACGACGAGCTGGCCAAGATCGTGCACATCAACGCCGACGGCGACCTGCCGGGCTACGCCACGCACGTCGTGCAGGGTCTGTACGACGTCACCGGCGGCGCCACGGCGATGGAGGCCCGGCTGGAGGAGATCTTCGCCGAGGTCTCACAGGCCATCCGCCGGGGCGCCCGCTTCGTCGTGCTGTCCGACCGCGACTCCGGGCGCGACCTCGCCCCGATCCCGTCGCTGCTGCTCACCTCGGCCGTGCACCACCACCTGATCCGCGAGAAGACCCGCACCCAGGTCGGGCTGCTCGTCGAGGCCGGCGACGTGCGCGAGGTGCACCATGTCGCGCTGCTCATCGGCTACGGTTCGGCGGCGGTCAACCCCTACCTCGCGATGGAGAGCGTCGAGGAGCTCGTCCGCTCCGGCACGATCACCGGGGTGACGCCCGAGCAGGCGGTGAACAACCTCATCAAGGCGCTCGGCAAGGGCGTCCTGAAGGTGATGTCGAAGATGGGGATCTCCACCGTGGCGTCGTACCGCGGGGCGCAGGTCTTCGAGGCCATCGGTCTGGCCCAGGACCTCGTCGACCGCTACTTCACCGGCACGGTCAGCCAGCTGGGGGGGATCGGCCTCGACGTCGTCGCCGACGAGGTCGCCGCACGGCACGCCTCGGCCTACCCGCCCGAGGGCATCCACCAGGCCCACCGCAAGCTCTGGGTCGGCGGGGAGTACCAGTGGCGCAGGGAGGGCGAGCCGCACCTCTTCGACCCCGACACCGTCTTCCGGCTCCAGCACTCGACCCGGCAGCGGCGCTACGACGTCTTCAAGCAGTACACCGCCCGGGTCAACGAGCAGTCCGAGCGGCTGATGACGCTGCGGGGGCTCTTCGAGTTCACCGACGCGGCTTCCACTGGACGCGAGCCCATCGCGATCGACGACGTGGAGCCGGTCTCCGAGATCGTCAAGCGCTTCTCCACCGGTGCCATGAGCTACGGCTCGATCAGCCTCGAGGCCCACGAGAACCTCGCGATCGCGATGAACCGCCTCGGCGGCAAGTCCAACACCGGTGAGGGCGGCGAGGACGAGGACCGCCTGCTCGACCCGGCCCGGCGCTCCTCGATCAAGCAGGTGGCCTCGGGTCGCTTCGGCGTGACCAGCCTCTACCTCACGGAGTCGGACGACATCCAGATCAAGATGGCCCAGGGCGCCAAGCCGGGGGAGGGCGGGCAGCTGCCCGGCCCCAAGGTCTACCCGTGGATCGCCAAGACCCGGCACAGCACGCCGGGAGTGGGGCTCATCTCCCCGCCACCGCACCACGACATCTACTCCATCGAGGACCTCGCCCAGCTGATCCACGACCTCAAGAACGCGAACCCCCAGGCGCGCGTTCACGTCAAGCTGGTCTCCGAGGTGGGGGTGGGGACCGTGGCCGCCGGGGTGTCGAAGGCGCACGCCGACGTCGTCCTGGTCTCCGGCCACGACGGTGGCACCGGTGCCTCGCCGCTCACCTCGCTGAAGCACGCCGGAGCCCCCTGGGAGCTCGGTCTCGCCGAGACCCAGCAGACGCTGCGCCTCAACGGTCTGCGCGACCGGATCGTCGTGCAGACCGACGGGCAGCTGAAGACCGGTCGGGACGTGGTCGTGGCCGCCCTCCTCGGAGCCGAGGAGTTCGGTTTCGCGACGGCTCCGCTCGTGGTCTCGGGCTGCATCATGATGAGGGTCTGCCACCTCGACACCTGTCCCGTCGGGGTCGCGACCCAGAACCCCGACCTGCGTGCCCGCTTCTCGGGCAAGCCCGAGTTCGTCGAGACCTTCTTCGAGTACATCGCGCAGGAGGTGCGTGAGCTGCTCGCCGAGCTCGGGTTCCGCTCGGTCCGCGAGGCCGTCGGTCACGTCGACGCGCTGCACACCGAGAAGGCCGTGCAGCACTGGAAGGCCTCCGGCCTCGACCTCGCCCCGATCCTGACCCAGGTCGAGGACCCGACGGGCGGCACCCCGTACAACTCCGCCGTGCAGGACCACGGGCTCGAGAAGGCGCTCGACCACCAGCTCATCTCGCTGGCGCAGCCCGCCCTGCGCGACGGCGAGCGGGTGCGGGCCTCCGTGCCCGTCCGCAACGTCAACCGCACGGTCGGCACGATGCTGGGGCACGAGATCACCAAGGCGCACCCGCACGGGCTGCCCGACGGCACGATCGAGCTGACCCTGACCGGGTCGGGTGGTCAGTCGTTCGGGGCGTTCCTGCCCCGGGGACTGACGCTGGTGCTCGAGGGCGACTCGAACGACTACGTCGGCAAGGGCCTGTCCGGTGGCCGCATCGTCGTGCGACCCCAGCCGGGCGCCCGGCTCACGGCCGAGGCGAACGTCATCGCGGGCAACGTCATCGCCTACGGCGCGACCGAGGGGGAGATCTTCCTCCGGGGGCAGGTGGGCGAGCGGTTCTGCGTGCGCAACTCCGGTGCCGTCGCCGTGGTGGAGGGCGTGGGTGACCACGGCTGCGAGTACATGACCGGGGGCACCGCGGTCATCCTCGGCCCGACGGGGCGCAACCTCGCTGCCGGGATGTCGGGCGGGCTGGCCTACGTCCTCGACCTGGACCCCGGCCTGGTCAACCCCGAGATGGTCGACCTGCTGCCCCTGCGCGAGTCCGACGCCACCGCGCTGGAGGAGCTGCTTCGGCGGCACCAGCAGTGGACCGACTCCACCGTGGCCGACCGGCTGCTGCAGGACTGGGAGACCAGTCGGGCCCGCTTCACCCTCGTCCTACCCCGCGACTACCAGCGCGTCCTCGACGTGCGTGCGCAGGCCGAGGCCGAGGGCCTCGACCTGCAGGGCACGCAGGTCTGGGACCGGATCATGGAGGCTTCCCGTGGCTGACCCCCAGGGCTTTCTCAAGGTGCGTGAGCGCGAGCTCCCCACCCGTCGTCCCGTCGCCGTCCGCATCCGCGACTGGAAGGAGGTCTACGAGGAGCAGGAGCTGGGGCAGCTCCAGCGGCAGGCAGGCCGCTGCATGGACTGCGGCATCCCCTTCTGCCACAACGGCTGCCCGCTGGGCAACCTGATCCCGGAGTGGAACGACCTCGCCCGGCGTGGCGACTGGCCGGAGGCGATCGAGCGCCTGCACGCGACCAACAACTTCCCCGAGTTCACCGGGCGCCTCTGCCCGGCCCCCTGCGAGACCGCGTGCGTGCTGGGCATCAACCAGCCCGCCGTGACGATCAAGCAGGTCGAGGTCACCACCATCGAGCAGGCCTTCCTCGCGGGCGCGGTCACCCCGCTACCCCCCGAGCGCCTCTCGGGCAAGACCGTCGCCGTCGTCGGCTCCGGCCCGGCCGGTCTCGCGGTGGCGCAGCAGCTGACCCGCGCCGGTCACACCGTCGCGGTCTACGAGCGGGGCGCCAAGCCCGGCGGGCTCCTGCGCTATGGCATCCCCGAGTTCAAGATGGAGAAGTCGGTCCTCGACCGCCGGCTGGCCCAGATGGAGGCCGAGGGCACCCGCTTCCGCAACGGCGTCGCGGTCGGCGACGAGATCACCGGCAAGCAGCTCACCGACCGCTACGACGCCGTCGTCCTCGCCGTGGGTGCGACCGTGCCTCGTGACCTGGGCGTGCCCGGACGCGAGCTGGGCGGCATCCACCAGGCGATGGAGTACCTCCCTGCGGCCAACCTCGTGGCCCTGGGCGAGCAGGTCGAGGGGCAGATCCTGGCCACCGGCAAGGACGTCGTCATCATCGGGGGCGGTGACACCGGCGCCGACTGCCTGGGCACCGCCACCCGTCAGGGCGCCCGCTCGGTCACGCAGCTCGAGATCATGCCCCGTCCCCACGAGGAACGTCCCGGCTCCCAGCCGTGGCCGACCTACCCCATGACCTACCGCGTCGCCAGCGCCCACGAGGAGAACGGCGAGCGGGTCTACGCCGTCAACACCGAGGAGGCGCTCGGTGACAGCGACGGCAACGTGCGGGCGCTGCGCCTGTCGGAGGTCGAGCTCAGGGACGGCAGGTTCGTGCCGGTCGAGGGCAGCGAGAAGGAGCTGCCGACGCAGCTCGTGCTGCTCGCCATGGGCTTCCTCGGCCCGGAGAAGGTCGGTGTCGTCGAGCAGCTCGGGGTCGAGCTCGACGAGCGCTCCAACGTCCGGCGCGACGCCTCGTACATGACGTCGGTGCCCGGGGTGTTCGTGGCCGGTGACGCCGGCCGGGGCCAGTCGCTGATCGTCTGGGCGATCGCCGAGGGTCGGGCCTGCGCGCACGGGGTCGACGAGTGGCTCATGGGGGCGAGCTCGCTCCCGCGTCCTATCGAACCGACCGACCGGCCGCTCAGCGTCTGATCGGTGTCGGTCTGATCGGTGTCGATGTGACCGGTGTCGATGTGACCGGGTGGTGGCAGGTCTCGATGGGCGAGCCCCGATGAGACCTGCGTCACGCGTGCACCTAGGCTGGGGATCATGCGTCGCGCCAAGATCGTCTGCACCCTCGGCCCCGCCACCTCGTCCTCGAAGCAGGTCCGCAAGCTCGTCGAGGCCGGCATGGACATCGCCCGCCTCAACCTCTCGCACGGTGAGTACGCCGTCCACGAGGAGGTCTACCGTGCAGTACGCGCGGCGAGCGACGCGACCGGACGGGCGGTGGGGGTGCTCGTCGACCTGCAGGGTCCGAAGATCCGTACGGGGCGCTTCGCCGAGGGCCCCATCTCGCTGGCTCCCGGTGACCCGTTCACGATCACCGTCCTCGACGTCCCTGGCGACCAGTACCGCGTGAGCACGACGTACAAGGGCATGCCGGGCGACGTCAGCCCCGGCGACCTGCTGCTCATCGACGACGGCAAGGTGACGCTGCGGGCCGTCGAGGTGACCGACACCGACATCGTCACCGAGACGGTCGAGGGAGGGGTGATCTCCAACAACAAGGGCATCAACCTCCCCGGGGTGGCCGTCAGCGTGCCGGCGATGTCCGACAAGGACCGGGCCGACCTGCGCTGGGCCCTGGACCTGCGCGCAGACATGATCGCCCTGTCGTTCGTGCGCTCCGCCGAGGACATCCAGGAGGTGCACGCGATCATGGACGAGGTCGGCATCCGGCTGCCCGTGATCGCCAAGGTCGAGAAGCCGCAGGCCGTCGAGAACCTCCGAGAGATCATCGAGGTCTTCGACGGCGTCATGGTGGCGCGCGGTGACCTCGGGGTCGAGCTACCCCTCGAGGACGTCCCGATCGTGCAGAAGCGGGCGATCGAGATCGCCCGCCAGAACGCCAAGCCCGTCATCGTCGCCACCCAGGTGCTCGAGTCGATGATCGAGAACTCGCGCCCCACGCGCGCCGAGGCCAGCGACTGCGCCAACGCTGTGCTCGACGGTGCCGACGCGATCATGCTGTCGGGCGAGACCAGCGTCGGGGCGTGGCCGATCCAGGCGGTCAGCACCATGGCCCGCATCATCCAGAGCACCGAGGACCACGGTCTCGAGCGCATCCTGCCCCTCGGCACCCGGCCGCACACCAAGGGTGGCGCGGTGACGTGGGCCGCGGTCGAGATCGGCGAGATGCTCGGGGTGACCTATCTCGTCACCTTCACGCAGTCGGGTGACTCCGCGCTGCGGCTGGCCCGCATCCGCCCCCGGATCCCCATGCTCGCCTTCACCCCGCTGCAGGACACGCGCTCCCAGCTCGCTCTCGTGTGGGGGATCGAGACGTTCCTCGTGCCCATGGCCCGGCACACCGACCAGATGGCGCTCGAGGTCGACAACTCCCTGCTGGCCTCCGGTCGGGCCCGCGAGGGCGACCTGGTCATCATCGTGGCGGGGTCACCGCCCGGGATCCCCGGCTCGACGAACGCGCTGCGGGTGCACCGGATCGGTGACGCCAGGAACCGGGTCGCCCCGGCCTACGAGGACCTGTCGCCCGCTCGTTGAGCCGGCGGGGTTTTGGGGGCTCGGGCCTGCGCTCGCTACCCTTCCCCTGCGCCCCGGTATCCCAACCGGCAGAGGAAGCGGTCTCAAACACCGTCCAGTGTGGGTTCGAATCCCACCCGGGGCACTTGGAGGGTGGAGGTTCCCGATAAACTTTCGCACATGACGACGAGTGCTGGTCCGGCCGAGCAGGAACCCGACACGGTAGGCATCCCCGACGAGGCCCCTGAGGGCGGTCGCCTGCGCATCGTCGTCGCCGAGGACGAGGCGCTCATCCGCCTCGACCTCGCGGAGATGCTCGGCGAGAGCGGGTACGACGTCGTGGGGCAGGCGAGCGACGGTGAGCAGGCGGTCGAGCTCACGCGCGAGCACCGTCCCGACCTCGTCATCATGGACGTGAAGATGCCCGTCCTCGACGGCATCAGCGCGGCCGAGATCATCGGCAAGGAGCAGATCGCGCCCGTCGTGATGCTGACCGCCTTCAGCCAGAAGGAGCTCGTCGAGCGGGCCCGTGACGCCGGGGTCATGGCCTACATCGTCAAGCCCTTCACCCAGGCCGACCTCGGCCCGGCGATCGACATCGCACGGTCGCGATGGACGCAGATGAGGGCGCTCGAGAGCGAGATCGCCGACCTCGGCGAGCGTCTCGAGACCCGCAAGGCGGTGGACCGGGCCAAGGGCGTGCTGATGGCCCAGCTCAAGCTCTCCGAGGCCGATGCGTTCCGCTGGATCCAGAAGACCGCCATGGACCGGCGCCTCGGCATGCGCGAGGTCGCCGAAGCCGTCATCGCGGGTCTGCCCAAGAAGTAGTCCCACGCATTCTGTCGCAAGCAATTTCGCGCTTCCTCTATCCGTGGGATCGGCGGTGGACCTAGAGTCGGGGCAGCCCGAGCGACATGCGGGCTAAACCGTCGGGGGACGGTATGGCGTCCTTCCTGTGCGCCCGGACGGCGTCCGTCACGCCGTCCGTCAACAGGTGTCCGGTTCCGCTTCTGCCCCCAGGAGGCTCCCCTTGGCTCGACCCCTGATCCACGTTCGCCGGGTTCACGCCGGGCAGCACCAGGACCTCGTCGACCTGTGGGTCGCCCACCGGGTCGAGACGGGAGCCAGTCCCGAGACGACGGCCAGGATGGTCGCCGACGGCACCGTCGTCGCGAGCCTCCAGCGCCCCGGTGTCATCGCCCTCATCGCCCTCGCCGACGACGGTCCCGTGGGCTACCTCGTGCTATCCGACACGACCTCCGGCGTGTTCGTCGACGCGCCCTGCGTCGCCGTCGACCAGCTCTACGTCACCGGCACGTGGCGCAAGCACGGCGTCGCACGGCACCTGCTGTCGGCCGTGGCCGCCCACGCCGACCGGGTCGGGGCGGAGCAGATCGTCGGGCACGTGCCGGCTGGCCTGCGCGAGGCCAACCGGTTCTTCGCCCGCCTGGGCTTCACCCCGACGGTCGTGCGGCGCGTCACCACCCCGGGGGCCCTGCACCGCCGCCTCGCGGGCGCGGGCGAGCAGCGCGCCTCGGCGGGCACCCTCGAGCAGGTGCTGCGCCGACGACGCTCCGCTCGCGTCCGGGCCCTGCAGGGTGCCTCCGCCTCCGGTCTGGGCGGTCTGTGACGCCGTACGGGGTCCACCGGCTGCGGCCGCGGTCACCCGGGGGGGCCGGGCCTGTCGGCCGGGTGGCCTAGGCTTCCGGGCGTGGCTCGACTCCTCCTGCTCGACGGACACTCCCTCGCCTACCGGGCGTTCTACGCGCTTCCCGCCGAGAACTTCTCGACCAAGACGGGCCAGACGACGAACGCGGTCTTCGGGTTCACCTCGATGCTCATCAACATGCTGCGTGACGAGGAGCCGACCCACCTCGCGGTCGCGTTCGACCTGTCCCGCCAGACCTTCCGTCTCGAGGAGTACGCCGAGTACAAGGCCGGTCGGGCGGCCACCCCGTCGGAGTTCTCGGGGCAGATCCCGCTCATGCACGAGGTGCTCGACGCGCTGAAGATCCGCTACGTCGAGGCGCCGGGGTTCGAGGCCGACGACATCATCGCCACCCTCACCACGCAGGCCGAGGCGCAGGGGATGGAGGTACTGATCTGCTCGGGTGACCGCGACGCCTTCCAGCTGGTCACCGACAACGTCACCCTGCTCTACCCCGTGCGGGGGGTCTCGGAGATGTGGCGCATGACCCCGGCGGCGGTCACCGAGAAGTACGGCGTCCCCCCAGGCCTCTACTCCGACCTGGCCGCCCTCGTGGGCGAGACCTCCGACAACCTGCCCGGTGTGCCCGGGGTCGGTCCCAAGACCGCCGCGAAGTGGATCCAGCAGTACGACGGCCTGACCGGCATCGTCGCGCACGTCGACGAGATCAAGGGCAAGGCGGGGCAGTCGCTGCGTGACCACCTCGACGACGTCCTGCGCAACCGTCGGCTCAACCAGCTCGTGCGGGACGTGTCGCTCGGGGTGGAGGTCGACGAGCTCGAGCGGGCGACCTGGGACCGCGAGCAGGTGCACCAGGTCTTCGACGGCCTCGAGTTCCGGGTGCTGCGGGAGCGGCTGTTCGCCACCCTCGAGTCCGCCACGCCCGAGGCGGAGTCGGGTTTCGACGTCTTCGGCTCGGTGCTCGAGTCCGGCGACGTGCCGGGATGGCTGCAGGAGCACAGCCACGAGGGCGACCGCGTCGGGGTCAACGTCGTCGGCCGCTGGGCGCGGGGCACCGGAGACGTGCGTGGGCTCGCTCTCGCCACGGTCGACGGGCACGCGGCCTACCTCGACGTCCTGTCCCTCGACGAGCCCGCGGAGCAGGCGGTCGCGCAGTGGCTGGCCGATCCTCGTCGTCCCAAGGCCGTGCACGACGCGAAGGGTCCGCTGCAGGCCCTCTCCGCCCGCGGCTGGGTCCTCGGTGGCCTGACCAGCGACACCGCACTGGCCGCCTACCTCGTCAAGCCCGACCAGCGGTCCTACGACCTGGCCGACCTCGCCCTGCGGATGCTCAAGCGCGAGCTGAGCAACGACACCGACGACCACGGGCAGGGGATGCTCGCCTTCGACGGTGACGGCGACGCTGAGGAGGACGGCGAGGCGCAGGACGCCATGGTGGTGGCCCGGGCCGTCCTCGAGCTCGCTGACGCGCTCGATGCCGAGCTCGTGACCCGCGCCGCCGACGGCCTCCTGCGCGACGTCGAGCTGCCCCTCGTCGACGTCCTGGCCCGCATGGAGCGGGCCGGTATCGCCGTCGACGTCGACGCCCTCGACGCCCTCGACGCCGACTTCGGCCACCAGGTCACCCGGGCCCAGCAGGCCGCGTGGGACGCCATCGGAGACGACACCGTCAACCTCGGCTCCCCGAAGCAGCTCCAGGAGGTGCTCTTCGAGCGTCTGGGCCTGCCCAAGACCAAGCGCACGAAGACGGGCTACACCACCGACGCCGACGCGTTGAACGATCTGGGGCGCAAGGTCGACCATCCCTTCCTCATGGGGGTGCTCGCCTTCCGCGACGCGAGCCGGCTCAAGGTCACCGTGGAGGGGCTCCTGAAGTCGGTGGCCGAGGACCAGCGGGTCCACACGACCTACCTGCAGACGATCGCCGCGACGGGTCGTCTGAGCTCGACGGACCCCAACCTCCAGAACGTCCCGATCCGCACCGAGGAGGGGCGGCGGATCCGGGAGATGTTCGTGGTCGGTGCCGGGTTCGAGTCGCTGATGTCGGTCGACTACAGCCAGATCGAGATGCGGGTCATGGCCCACCTGTCCGGTGACGCGGGTCTCATCGAGGCCTTCCGCACCGGCGAGGACCTGCACAGCTACGTCGGCGCGCGCGTCTTCGGGGTCGGGATCGACGACGTCACCCCGGCGCAGCGCTCTAAGGTCAAGGCGATGTCCTACGGGCTGGCCTACGGGCTATCGGCCTTCGGCCTGTCCAAGCAGCTCACGGTCAGCACCGGCGAGGCGAAGGAGCTGATGGACGAGTACTTCGAGCGGTTCGGCGGCGTGCGCGACTACCTGCGCGAGCTGGTGGTGCAGGCGCGGGCGACGGGCTACACGGCGACCATGCTGGGCCGCCGCCGCTACCTGCCCGACCTCAACTCCGACAACCGCCAGCGCCGCGAGATGGCCGAGCGGATGGCCCTGAACGCTCCCATCCAGGGGTCGGCCGCCGACATCATGAAGGTGGCCATGCTCGGTGTCCACCGCGGGCTCGTCGACTCCCGGGCGGCGTCCCGGATGCTCCTGCAGGTGCACGACGAGCTCGTCCTCGAGATCGCCCCCGGCGAGCGCGACGAGGTCGAGCAGCTGGTGCGTCACGAGATGGGCCACGCCGTGTCGATGGACGTGCCCCTCGACGTCAGCGTGGGGGTCGGTCGGTCCTGGCACGCGGCCGCGCACTGAGGCCCACTCCGCGCCAGCTGCCCGCAGGACCGGGGTCGAGACCCGAAGAGGCCGGGTGGGCGAACCCACCCGGCCTCCATCGGCCTCGTCGGGACACCTTCGCCTCCCCGCGTCGGTGTGCCCGGCTCAGCCAACTGTGCTTCCGGTAGCAGGACCCGACCTTACCCAAAAATGGTGAAAGATGGCGCAGGTTTTACCCGGATCTTTTCCTCAATGGACGAGTTGCGGGCGGAACCATTCACGCCACGAGCGATCTCGCAGGACACGTTGCTGCGGCGGTGGGCTGCCCGGGTCGTCACGACGGTCGCCTCGTGACGAAGACGGCCGTCCCCGGCACGAGCGCCCCCCGCAGGGGGGACCACCCGCCCCAGGTCTGCTGGTTGCCCTGCGGCCACGCCGGCTCGACGAGGTCCACCAGCTCGAGCCCGGCTCCCACCAGCTCCCTGACCCGGTCACCCAGGGTGCGGTGGTGCTCGACGTAGGTCGCCCGTCCGGCCGCGTCCTGCTCGACGTACGGGGTGCGGTCGAAGTAGGAGTGGCTCATCCGCAGTCCGGCCTCGCCGGGGTCGTCGGGCAGGGTCCAGCGCAGGGGGTGGGTGGTCGAGAAGACGAAGCGCCCGCCGGGGCGCAGGACGCGGGCGGCCTCGCGCATGACGGCGGCCGAGTCGGAGACGAAGGGGATCACGCCGTAGGAGGTGAACACGACGTCGAGGCTGGCGTCGGCGACGGGGAGGGCGAGGCCGTTGCACTGCACCAGGGCCACTGGCTCGACCGGTGGGGCAGTCGGTCCCCCGGCTCGACGGTCGATCACCTGGGCCTGCCGCAGCATGCCGCGCGAGAGGTCGCTCGCGACGACCATGGCCCCCTGGGTCGCGAGCCAGCGCGAGCACTGGGCCGCGCCGGCGCCGATCTCGAGCACCCGGGCTCCCCGCACGTCTCCGAGCAGTCGGGCCTCGGCCTCTCTCAGCCCTTCCGGGCCCCAGACGAAGTCGTCGTCCCCGAGGAAGCCCCCGTGCTCCAGGTAGTAGTCGTCGGCCTCAGCGTCCCACCAGGTCTGGTTGGCAGGCACCGTCTCCGCGTCGTCGGCGGCCCGGCGGGCCACGGCCGGTAGGCGCTCGTATGGGGACGGGTCGGGCACAGGGGGTGGGGTGGTCACGCCGTACAGTCTGGCGTTTTGACCCACGTCCTGCGACGCCGGTAGTCTGGAGTGTCGCCCACGTGGCGCCCGCGCATTATGTCCCTTATCCCTCCACCTGTCCACCAACGGAGTTCCTCCTACATGACTGCAACTACGGTCGAGAAGACCGCCCCTCAGGTCGCCATCAACGACATCGGCTCTGAGGAAGACCTGCTGGCCGCGATCGACGCGACGATCAAGGATTTCAACGACGGAGACATCGTCGAGGGTGTCATCGTCAAGGTCGACCGGGACGAGGTCCTGCTCGACATCGGCTACAAGACCGAGGGTGTCATCCCCTCGCGCGAGCTGTCGATCAAGCACGACGTCGACCCGTCCGAGGTCGTCAAGGTCGGCGACGAGGTCGAGGCCCTGGTCCTCCAGAAGGAGGACAAGGAAGGTCGCCTCATCCTGTCCAAGAAGCGGGCTCAGTACGAGCGCGCCTGGGGCACGATCGAGAAGATCAAGGAAGAGGACGGCGTCGTCACCGGCACCGTCATCGAGGTCGTCAAGGGCGGCCTCATCATCGACATCGGTCTTCGCGGCTTCCTTCCCGCGTCGCTCGTCGAGATGCGTCGTGTCCGCGACCTCCAGCCGTACGTCGGCAAGGAGCTCGAGGCCAAGATCATCGAGCTCGACAAGAACCGCAACAACGTCGTGCTCTCGC
>JBBRNQ010000017.1:0-53054 GCA_038230235.1 Actinomycetales bacterium | reverse complement strand
GCCTTGCATGGAACGCCCATGGCGCTCCCAAGGTTTTCCCAAGGTCGGTTTCCTAGCGTCGAGCCACTTGGAGATCTGAGGAGGAACCATGACGTCTGCGCTGTCACGCCGTGATGTGCTGAAGTTCGGGGTGCTGGGGAGCGCCGCGGTCGCCCTGCCGCTGGAGCGATCGGCGCGGGCCGGTGCGCTGTTGCCGACGCGGATGCCCGCGAGCAAGCTGCCGGCGCCCTTCACCGTGCCCTTCACGCAGCCTCCCGTGCTCGCCCCGTACGCGGCCAACGGGACGACCGACTACTACAAGATCTCGATGGAGCCCGTCATGGCCGACGTGCTCCCGGGCTTCAAGACCCCGCTGTGGGGCTACAACGGCCTGGTCCCGGGCCCGACCATCTCGGTCGAGCAGGGCCGGAAGGTGGTCATGCGGCAGGTCAACAACCTGCCCGCGGTGCACCCGAGCCTCAAGTACACCCCGTGGACCTCGGTGCACCTGCACGGGTCGGCGTCGCTCCCCGAGTACGACGGGTACGCCAGCGACATCACGAACCCGGGGCAGTACAAGGACTACCGCTACCCCAACGTCCAGGCGGCCCGCACCCTCTGGTACCACGACCACGGGTTGCACCACACGGCCGAGAACGTGCTCCAGGGCCTGGCCGCGCAATACCACCTGCACGACCCGCTCGAGGCCTCGCTGCCGATCCCGCACGGTGAGTTCGACGTGCCGCTCATCGTCAGCGACGCGATGTTCGACGACACCGGAGCCCTGCTGTGGAACAACCACGACCAGTCGGGCATGTACGGCGACGTCATCCTCGTCAACGCGCGTCCGTGGCCGCTGATGAAGGTCAAGCGGCGCAAGTACCGCTTCCGGCTGCTCAACGCGTCGATCTCGCGGTCCTACGCCTGGTCTCTCGACACCGGGGACGCGATGACCGTCATCGGCACCGACGCCGGCCTGATGCCGCGACCCCAGTCGGTCAAGAGCTTTCGTCAGGGCATGGCCGAGCGCTACGAGATCGTCATCGACTTCGCCAAGTACCCCGTCGGCAAGCGGGTCGTGCTCAAGAACACCAGCCCGAAGAACAACATCAACTACACCAACACCAACAAGGTCATGGCCTTCGAGGTGATCGGCGACGCGTTCGACCCGACCGACAACTCCATCCCGGCGGTGCTCAACCCGGCGAACCCCGTGATGTCGCTGACCGAGTCGATGGCGGTCGCCACCCGCCGGATCGACGTCATCCGCAAGAACGGCATGTGGACCATCAACGGGCACACCTGGGACGACGTGGTGGCCAGTGGATTCACCCTGACCGAGGCCAACCCGCGCAACGGCGACGTCGAGATCTGGGAGATCCGCAACCCCTCGGGCGGGTGGTTCCACCCGGTGCACATCCACCTCATCGACTTCCGCATCCTCGACCGCAACGGCAAGCCACCGATGCCGCACGAGCTCGGCCCGAAGGACGTCGTCTACGTCGGCGAGAACGAGACGGTCCGGGTGCTGGCGCGCTTCGAGGGCAGGGGGAAGTACATGATCCACTGCCACAACCTCGTGCACGAGGACCACGACATGATGACCCAGTTCGAGGTCCTCGACGCTGCTACTCCGGCCGACGACCCGCTCAGCGACCCCTGCAAGCAGCTGCCCGAGCAGGACGACCTGGGGTGGCAGTGATGACCGCCGGGTCGGTGACAGGGGCAGGGCCCGGTACGGCCGCTGGCGACCCCACCGCGCGCCCCACCGTTTTCCCCACCGTGCTCCACACCGTGGTCCCTGCCTCGTCGAGGTGGTGGGGGGTCCCGGTGGCCGGCGGCCTGTCCCTCCTCGCGGGGGCGATCCACCTCTACTTCACCCCGGAGCACCTGGAGGAGTGGTGGGTGTTCGGGTGCTTCTTCCTGGCCGTCACCGTCGGCCAGGTCGTGCTGGCCGAGCTGGTCGTCCTGCGGCCGAGCACCCGTACCCTCCTGGCCGGCATCTGGGGCAACGTCGCGGTCATCGCCACCTACCTCGTCAGTCGTACCGTCGGGTTGCCCATCGGACCGCCCCACGGTGTGCACGGCGCAGACGGACAGATGCTGGGGCACCAACCGGTCGCCGGAGGCATCGGCAACGGCATGCCCGTGCTTCCTGCCACCGAGTCCGCGACCGCCACCCATCTCGACGTGGTGGGCCGGCTCGACCTCTGGGTGCTCGGCCTCGAGCTGGCGCTCGTGGTCCTCCTGGTGATGATGCTCCCGCCGCGGCACCGACGGGTGACGCTCAACGCCTTCCTGGTGCTGGGTCTGCTCGCCTGGGGCACCCGGATCGCGGCCTCGGTGGTGTCCTGACCACCGGGGTCCTGGCGCCGGTGCGCCGGCTGCGACTCCCCCTTGGCGCCGTGGCGGCTCTGGCCGCCGTGGTCGCCGTCGGGGCCTTCGTCGCCGAGCCGGTGCGGGTCAGCTCGACGAGTATGCAGCCGACGCTCATCGCCGGTGACGAGGTGCTGATCGCCAAGTGGGGAGACCCTGGCGGCACGGCCCTGCGCGGGCAGATCGTCGTGCTGTCGAGCCCGCTGGGTGGAGAGACCCTGATCAAGAGGGTGGCCGCCGTCGGCGGTGACACCGTCGGCATCGAGGACGGCCGGCTCGTGGTCAACGGGGCAGTGCAGGACGAGCCCTACGTCGATGCGGCGCTCATGGACGGCACCTACTTCGGGCCGGTCGACGTCGCCGACGGCACGCTCTTCGTCCTCGGCGACAACCGGCCCGACTCGGTCGACTCCCGCTCCTTCGGCGCCGTCTCCGACTCGGCGGTCCAGGGGCGGGTACTCACCCGGCTCTGGCCCCGGGGCGGCTGACCGACCGTCGAGGACAGGACGGCGCGTGCGCCCTGGACCCGCACTGGCCCGCAGGCGGAAGTCGGAGGGTCAGGCGCAGCGAAAGACCTCGCGCCCGGACGCGGTGGCGGCCCCCTGGACCGCGAGGGTGTCACGGACGACGCCGAAGATCTCCTCCAGCGGCAGCGGTGCGTCAGCGATCCTCAGGTGCGGGTTGGTGACGGCGACCGGGTGCCACCACGCCCCGTCGGCGGTGATGGTCGGCTCCGGCTCGAGGGTGTCGATCGACACGTGGACACCGGTGTCGGCGAAGCCCTCCTGCGCGACCGGACGGATCAGCCGGTCGTCACCCGCGATGCCTTCCTGGTCGAGGCGGGCGTGCAGGGCCCGGACCCCCTGCGGGTCCTCCCCGTACATCGTGGCGGCCACGCGCACCCGGAACCCGAGCGACCGGGCCAGCCCGATCCCGTCCAGGGCCCGGGACCAGGACCCGGCGCCACGCTGACGGTCGTGCACCTCCGGGGTCGCCGAGTCGAGGCTGACCTGCAGCACCACGTCCCGGTCCAGCGACTCCAGGGTCTCGCGGCGGCGACCGCGGCCGAAGATCATCGCGTTGGTGAGGATGGTGCGCGACAGCCCGGCGCCGGCGGCCACCAGCTCACCCAGGTCGGGGTGCATGAACGGCTCGCCACCGGTCAGGAACAGCTCGCGGCCACCGCTGGCGGCGAACTCGCCGAACACCTCCCGGGCCACCTGCGGTGACAGCCGACGGGCGGCGGCACGCGGTGAGGACTCCGCACAGCAGTAGAGGCAGGCGAGGTTGCAGTCGAAGTTCGTGTAGGCCCAGAGTCGTTGGCCCACGGGGGTGCGGTCGCCGTGACTGAACACGCTGGTCGGGCTGAGCGCGACGCCGGACTTCGCCACCGCGAACCACCACGGGCCGGCTTCGCTCTCGGCGACGTCACCGGTGATGGGATGCCCCGCCAGCTCGGCCCAGACCGGCAGGTCGACCGCGACGCTCGGCTCCTGGCTGCGAATCGCGAGGACCTCACCGGCACCGAGCTGCCGCATCGTGCGCGTGATGAGCAGCAGCAGGCCGCTGCCGCAGTCCATGTCGCCGCCGTCGAGGAGTCGGGCCACGTGGCCGAGCTCGTCAGGGACGGGGGGGACACCAGACAGTGAGTCAGACATGGGACGAGCCTAAACGCCTGTCAACGGTGCTGACCCGGCCGCGGAGTCAGCCCGGACCGAGGAGGCACAGCCGCGCTAGGGTGGCTGACGTGCCAGAGCCCCAGAGAGACCGGGACGCTGAGGTCGCCTCCCACGCTATCCACCGATCGCCGACGAGCACGCAACCGTTCGTGTTCGACGGGGGGGACCTGGCCTGCGGGGAGCTCCTGCTCGGGTTGCTGCGCGCGCTGACCGACATCGCGGACGGAACCGAGGTGAGGGTCATCGCGACCGACCCGGCGGCACCCATCGACATCCCGGCCTGGTGCTACCTCACCGGGCACGGCTATCTCGGCGCAGGGACGCACACGGACGGCCGCGCGTGCTACGACCTGCGCTACTCCCAAGGCGCCCGCCGCACCCGCCCGGGCCGTCCCTGGCACCTCGACACCGCCGAACCCGGCGGTCCGCGCGACCCTGCCCCACCCGTCCCGAAAGGAACCGCCGCATCATGAACGGTCTGGTCATCAATCTCACCCACTCCTCCGACGACGTGGACCGCACCAGCGTGGCCATGGTGGTCGCCGGCGCCGCCGTGGCTTCCGCCCAGGAGACCTCGGTCTTCCTGTCCTCCGAAGGAGTTCGGCTGGCCCACAAGGGCGTGGCCGAGACCCTGCACGAAGAGGGCTTCGCACCGCTGGGCGATCTCGTGTCCAGCTACGTCGAGGCCGGCGGGACGTTCCTCGTCTGCAGCCCCTGCGCCAAGAAGCGCGGTATCGGTGAGGACGACCTCATCGAGGGCGCAACGATCGTCGGCGGCGCCAGCCTGGTCGCCCTGCTGGCCAAGGGTGCGGCGTCCCTGTCGTTCTGAGAACAGGCGCAGTCGCGACGTGCTCGCTGCGACCCCATCAGGTGTCGGGGATCAGGCGTAAGGACCGCGTGATCCCCGGCGCCCGCCCGGGGCGCTAGCGTGGCGGACGGCGGGATCCCGACCGCCCGACCGCCCCGGTCGGGGCGTCGTACGGGCCGGCATGACGGAGGCTGGCGATGAGTGGCGCGACAGGTAGTGCAGCGACCGCGAGGACTGCTCAGGGGTCGCCGGCCCACACAGCGTTGATGGCCAGAGCCTTCACGGCGCTGCGCATCTTCACCGGGCTCGTGTGGCTGAGCAACGGTCTGGCCAAGCTGATCGGCAAGGCGACCTATGACCTCGGCTTCCTCTCCTTCAACCTCGTCAGCCGGGGCGTGGCCCAGGGCATCGCCGAGGACGCGTCGTCAAAGACCTACATCGCGCCCCTCGGTGCCTTCTACCGCGATGTCGTGCTGCCCAACTTCGGGTTCTTCGGGTGGTTCCTGACGGTCGCCGAGCTGGCCATCGGTCTGGGGCTGGTCCTCGGGGTGCTGCCCCGGGCGGCGGCACTTGGCGGCCTGCTGCTCATCGGCCCGATCTACCTCATGCTGCTGCACACCAACCTCTACCTGTGGCAGTACCCCGCGGAAGACCTCTTCCCCCTGGTCCTCCTCACGATCGTGCCGACCTGGGGTCGGCTCGCCATCGGCCGGCGGATCCAGTCACGCCTGCCCCAACGCTGGCCCTTCTGACCGAAGCCGACGGACCGGCCGAAGCCGCCCCAGGGCGTACGGGGACCTTTGGTACTGCCCGGCTGGCAGGATGCCCCGTTGACTTGGCCCCATGAGCCACTCTCGTCCTCCGGCCGTCATGGCTGCAGTCACCGTGATCGCCGCCAGCCTGTTCCTCGCCGGTTGCGCCTCGGCTGCCCAGCCCGTCGCCGGGTCGACGAGCACCACACCGTACGGCGCCGGCGGCATGATGGGGGCCGCCGCTGGCCCGGGCTATCACTACTCGACGCCGACCTGCTCGGCGCCGGCGACGTTGCGCGGCAGCACTGTTCGGGTCGTGCTGGCCGACATGGGGATGACGCAGACGATGGGCGGTGACGCTCCCATGGGGGCGCGGATGACGCTCGCCCCGACTCCTCAGACCGTCACCGCAGGGGCAGTCAGCCTGGTGGCGCAGAACCTCGGGTGGCGGACCCATGAGCTCGTGGTGCTCCCCCTGGCGGGCGGGGCCGTCACCGGTCACCGGGTGTCGGGCGCCGACGGCAAGATCGACGAGACGGGCAGCCTGGGTGAGGCCTCCGCCTCCTGCGCGGCCGGGGCGGGGGACGGCATCACCGCAGGCGCCGTGGGCTGGACCACCCTCACCTTGGTGCCCGGTCGCTACGAGCTGGTGTGCAACCTCAAGAACCACTACGCCGCGGGGATGCACCACGAGCTTGACGTGGGCTGACGCCACGCCAGCGACGGCGGCGCTGGTGACCTCCTTCGTCCCACGTCGGGAACCCGTCTGCCCTCCGACGCAAGCGGCTGGCTCGCTGCGGGAGTAGCGTCACGCCCGGAGCCATCGATCAGCCCTGAGCCCCCCCATCAGCAGCGCCAAGGAGACCCGACATGGATTACGCAGTCCTCGACCCCGCCACCGGAGCCGTGGTCCAGACCTACCCCACCGCGACCGACGACGAGGTGGGGGCCGCGATCGACGCCGTCGCCACCGGGCACCGGGCCTGGGCCGCCCGCCCCGTCGCCGAGCGCGCCGAGGTCGTCCGCACCATCGGGAAGCTCCACGCAGCCCGCGCGCAGGAGCTCGCGGCGATCATCCAGCGCGAGATGGGCAAGCCCATCGAGGAGGCCGTCGGCGAGATCGAGTTCTCGGCGGCCATCTACGAGTACTACGCGGACCGCGCCGAGACCTTCCTGGCCGACCAGCCCATCGAGCTGCTCGCCGGCGAGGGCACGGCCGTGCTGCGCCGCAGCTCCGTCGGGGCCCTGCTGGGCATCATGCCGTGGAACTACCCCTACTACCAGGTCGCGCGGTTCGCCGGCCCGAACCTCGTCACCGGCAACACCATCCTGCTCAAGCACGCACCGCAGTGCCCGGAGTCGTCGGCGGCCATCGAGGCCATCTTCCGCGAGGCCGGCTGCCCCGAGGACGTCTTCGTCAACCTCTACGCCACCAACGAGCAGGCCGCGACGATCGTCGCCGACCCACGCGTCCAGGGTGTGTCGCTGACCGGCTCCGAGCGGGCGGGCGCGGCGGTCGCGGAGGTCGCCGGACGCAACCTCAAGAAGGTCGTGCTCGAGCTCGGAGGGTCCGACCCCTTCATCGTGCTCAGCTCCGACGACCTCGACGCGACGACCGACGCCGCCGTGGCCGCACGTCTGGAGAACACCGGTCAGGCCTGCAACGCGGCCAAGCGGTTCATCGTCGTCGACGACCTCTACGACAGCTTCACCGCGATGCTGACCGAGAAGATGATCGCCGGCTGGTCGGGGGCCCCGCTGTCCTCACCCCAGGCGGCCAGGAACCTCGCCGAGCAGGTCGACCGGGCCGTCGCCCAGGGGGCCCAGCTGGCGACGAAGGGCGACCGGGAGGGGTGCTTCTTCCCCGCCGCCGTGCTGACCGGGGTCACGCGGCAGAACGACATCTACCGCGAGGAGCTGTTCGGTCCCGTGGCCACGGTCTACCGGGTGGCCGACGAGGCGGCGGCGATCGAGCTCGCCAACGACACGCCGTACGGGCTGGGGTCCTATGTCTTCACGACCGACCCGGCCCAGGCCGACCGCGTCGCCAACGCCCTGCAGACCGGCATGGTGTTCGTCAACGGCGTCGGCGCCGACGGTGCCGAGCTGCCCTTCGGTGGGGTCAAGCGCTCGGGGTTCGGGCGTGAGCTCGGCAGCCTGGGCATCGAGGAGTTCGTCAACAAGAAGCTCGTGCGCGTCATCGCCTGACCCCTCTGCGTCGGGTCCCGACCTTCGAGCCGGGCGTTTTACCCCGCACCTCGGGGGTAGGACGTCGCTTCATATGGCGACGTTCTACCCCCGAGCGACGGGCCCTGTGTTTACCCCCGGTACTCGGGGGTGAAAGCTCGCTGTACACCGCCTCGTTTCACCCCGGTGTCCCGCTGGCAAAGTCCTGCCCCGCCGCTCTGGGGTGAAGGTTCGCTCCGTACGGCGGCGTTTTACCCCCGTGACGCGTTGGGGTAAAACGCCGGGACCGTGCCCGGACGCGCCCGGACCGCCGCCCGAACCCGGGCCCGCCGCGACGACCCGGGCGCCTACAGGACGTGCTCGCCGTACATCTCTCCGAGGGGGTCGGCGATGAGCTCGATGCGGGCGCCGTCGGGGTCGCGGAAGTAGACCGAGACGCCCGAGTGGACCTCGTGCTCGACGCCGGCCGCCTCGAGCCTGGCGACGAGCCCGGCCCAGCTCTGGGGGTCGACCGAGATGGCGCAGTGGTGCAGCCCTCCGAGCACCTCGGCGTAGGGGCCGACGTCGAGGCCGGGGAAGTCGAAGAAGGCGAGCAGGTTGCGGTTGCCGATGTCGAAGAAGAAGTGCGACGACCCGGGGTAGTCGCGGTTCTCGATCAGCTCGGTGAGGGGGAAGCCGAGCACGCCCTGGTAGAACGCGATCGTCGCCTCGACGTCGCTGGAGATCAGCGCCGTGTGGTGCAGGCCGCGAGCCGTGGAGGTCGGGCGGTCAGCGGCCGGGGTGAGGTGGGCGTCGCGCAGGCGGGCGCGCTGCGCGGTGATCGCGTCGAGGTCGGTCGTGGCCTGGGTCATCGGTCGGGCTCCGTTCAGGGGTGCGGGGTGCGGCGTACGGGGTGCGGGGGGTCCGGGATCAGGCGACGGTAGCGTGCATCTCCCAGACGAGGATCTCGGCGGCGTCGGTGGCCGTCACCCGCTGGCCACCGGTCGCGGTGAAGCGGACGGCGTCGCCCGTCTCGAGTGGCCCCGCCCCCTCGAGGGTCACCGAGCCGCGCGGGACGAAGAGGTGCAGGAACGGGGCGTCGGGCAGCTCCACCGACTGCCCGGGCTGGAGCCGGGCGGCATGGAGGGCGGCGTACCTGTTCCTGATCCGGATGGCGCTGGCGCCGTCGTGCTCGGGCATCCCCGAGGCGACGGGGACCAGGCCCCCGGAGAGGAGCTCGTGGTCGATCTCGAGCTGCTCGTAGCCCGGGGTGAGGTTGGGCTCGTCGGGCACGACCCACATCTGCACGAAGTGGACGGGGTCGGTGTGCTCCCTGCCCTCGAGACGCCAGGAGTCGTTCTTCTCCGAGTGGAGGATGCCGCGGCCGGCGCTCATCCGCTGGGCGAGCCCGGGGTAGATCAGGCCGCTGTGGCCGGTGGAGTCCTGGTGGACGAGCGAGCCGTCGAGGACCCAGGTGACGATCTCCATGTCGCGGTGCGGGTGGGTGTCGAACCCGGTGCCGGGGTCGACGACGTCGTCGTTGTTGACCAGGAGGACGCCGTGGTGGGTGTTGTCCCGGTCGTGGTGGTTGCCGAAGGAGAAGGAGTGCTTCGAGTCGAGCCAGCCGAACCGGCTCGTGAAGCGGTCAGCGGCCCGACGGATGTCGACGGTGGGGGGTGTGGCGAGCGTGCTCATCGGATCTCCTCGTCGTGGACGAACCCCTGTCAGGCGGGGGTCACCGGGTTGGTGACGTGTCACGTACATGACACACCAACGTAGGTGACATGTCAACCATTCCGGCTACGATGAGGGGTGTGACCTCCGAACAACCGTGGCTCAGCGACGACCAGCAGAAGGTCTGGCGCACGTGGGTGGCTCTCTCGGCCCAGCTGCCGGCCTACCTGGGCCGCGAGCTCCAGGCCGACGCGGGCCTGTCCCTGCCCGACTTCGACGTCCTGGTCCAGCTGACCGACGCCGTCGAGGGCCGGGTGCGCGTCCTCGACCTCGCCCGCGACCTGGCCTGGGAGCGCAGCCGCCTCTCCCACCACGTCTCCCGTATGGAGGTCCGCGGCCTGGTGCGCCGTGAGGAGTGCCTCGACGACGGTCGGGGCGCCTTCGTGGTCCTCACCGACTCAGGCCGCGCGGCCATCGTGAAGGCCGCCCCCCACCACGTGCGCGCGGTGAGGGGCGTCGTCTTCGACGGTCTCGACGAGACCGGGACCGCGGCGCTCGGCCGGGCCCTCGAGGTGATGCTCGCCGCCCTCCATCGGACGACGGCGGCACACACGCCTGTACCTCAGCGGCGGCGCCTCAGGCCGATGACGACAGATCCGGCAACCACGGCGGCGACCACGGCGACCACGGCGACGACGCGCGTCCCGAGGCGACCGGCACCGTAGGACGACGCCGTACGCACGATCGTGGGGATCCCCGTCAGGGCCGGGGTGAACCGCACCGCACCCGACGGCGACAACCTGACGACGCCGAGGCGCCGACCACGTGAGGTCAGCGCCACAGGCAGGTCGGCGACCTGCTCCAACGGCACCCACGGCGGCAGGGCCGACAGTCCCGAGCGACTCAGACCACGACCGGGGACGCACCTCAGCAGGACGGAGGGATCAGCGACGTCGAGCACGAGCCCGTCGTCGCTGCGCAGACGCGCCGTCGTCACGCCACGGTCGTCGCCGACCTCGAGGTCGAGGTCGGCGACGACCATCAGGCGCCGCTCGATGTCAGGCACTGCCCTTGGCGGCGGCCCCGCGGTTGTCCTTGTCGGACGTCGTGATGCGCAGGGTGCCGTTGAGCTTCCAGGTGGCTGCGGTGTTGTCGTCACCGGCAGCGCGCGGCACGTCGATCTTCATGTCGACGAAGGTGTAGTCGATCGTGGCCTCCTGCCCGGTCAGGTAGGACCACATGTCACGACCGAGGTCGGAAAACGTCGTGGTAGCAGTGGTGTTCGTTGACATACAGCAGCTCCTAGTGGATCAGGTGAGTCATCGGCTCAGGGTCGGACGGAGTCCAGGAAGACGAGTTCTCCTACCCGCCCGACCTTCACGACACTAACTTCCGGGGCGGTGGCTCGCACTCCTCGTGGGCGCCGCGATTTGCCGGGTCGTGCCGCGGGTAGGTCTGCGCCATGACCAACCAGCACATCGTCTCCGACCCCACCACCCGCTACGCGCAGCCACCCTTCCCGGCGCAGGACCAGAGTGCTCCCGGCCTGGCCAGCCAGATGGACCCGACGCCGGACCACGGTGAGGACAGCTATCAGGGGTCGGGGCGGCTCACCGACCTCGTCACGGTCGTGACCGGCGCCGACTCCGGGATCGGACGGGCCGTGGCGATCGCCTACGCCCGCGAAGGTGCCGACGTGGTCCTGGCTCATCTCCCGGTGGAGGACCCCGACGCCGCCGAGGTGGTCAGGCAGGTCGAAGAGGCCGGCAGGGTCGCGCTCGACGTCCCCGGCAACCTCACCACCGAGGAGGCCTGCGTCGAGCTCGTCGAGCGGACCGTCGAGCGGTTCGGGCGGATCGACGTCCTCACGGTCGTCGCCGGCGAGCAACGCGCGTACGACTCGATCCTCGACATCCCGAGCGACCACTTCGACTCGGTGATGAAGACGAACGTCTACGCGTTGTTCTGGCTGGTCAAGGCAGCGCTCCCCCACATGCGGCCCGGGTCGAGCATCATCACCACGTCGTCGATCCAGGCCTACCAGCCCTCCCCCAACCTGGTCGACTACGCCAGCACCAAGGCCGCGATCAACACCTTCAGCAAGGCGCTCGCGCAACAGCTGGGAGAGAAGGGGATTCGCGTCAACACGGTGGCCCCCGGGCCGGTGTGGACCCCCCTGCAGGTCTCGGGCGGCCAGCCCCCCGAGGACCGTCCGGACTTCGGTGGAGCGACCCCCCTCGGTCGGCCGGGTCAGCCAGCCGAGTGCGCCCCCGCCTACGTCTTCCTGGCGTCCGCCGAGTCGTCGTACGTCAGTGGCGAGACCCTCGGGGTCACGGGCGGCATGCCCACCCCCTGAGCGCGCCCGGGACGAACGCCACCCTCACGCCGAGAACAGCAGCACCAGCCCTCCGACGGTGTACCCCACCATGACGACCAGCAGGGGCACCTGCCCGACGACCGCCGCCCGGCGGTCGAAGAGCTTGAGGGCCCGGTCGTGGGCCGCCACGATGCCGAGGACGTGACCGACGACGATGGCCACGACCTGGATGACGGCGGTCAGGGTGGGGGCCACCAGGGCGGTGGAGGGTCGCAGTCCCGCCGACCCGAGGTAGTTCGCGCCGGTGCCCAACGGGTCGGACAACAGACCCCACGTGACCTGCCCGCCGAAGACCAGCAGCGACCAGTAGTGGGCCACGACGTAGCCTGCGGCGATCGGCACCAACGACGGCGCGAACGCGGTTGCCACGCCTCGCAACGGTTTTCGCGCGACCCGGGCCGCGAGGGCGCAGGCTGCGCCGGTCGTCGCGGCCACGAAGAGCACGAAGCCCACCAACCCGAGGGTCTGGAAGAAGACAGGCGACCAGGACGTCTGCACGTAGGTGGTCCACGCCAGGTTGCCCGCGAAGCCGTCGTACGCCGTGCTCCCGAGCATCACGCTGACCGCCGCGAGCAGGCCCGGGGCGGGGACGACCCGGGCCAGCCCGGTGACGGGACCACTCGCCGTCCAGGTGCCGTCGCCCCGGCGGCCGAGGGGGGCCAGGGCGCCGTACAGGTCAGAGGCCAGCCCGAAGGGGTCACCCCGGCGGAACCACACATCTCCGAACACCAGGGAGACCGGGATCGTGACGACGACGACGACCAGCACCCACGCCGTCAGGACCGGGCGCGAGGTCCGGTCTGGCTGCACCAGCTCCAGCCACACGAAAGCGAGCAGGCCGAGGGCAGCCGGACGGTAGCCCAGCCAGGCCGGGTACGGCGTGAGGCCGACCCGAGGATCGACCCGCGCGAGACGTGAGAGTGCGCGGTGCACCCACCGCAGCGGGTTGACCACGCGCCACACCGGTCCGAAGACCAGTGACAGGAAGGGCAGCCCGATCCACAGCCACACGAAGACGACGTAGGGCGCGGGGTTGTCGGCGCCGTCCGAGCCGACGAGCAGCGCCAGCACGGTGACCAGGGCCAGGACGCCGGCCACCCCTGCGAGCAGACCGCGCACGACCGGGGCGCTGAGGAACGACGCCAGCCATCCCGGGACGCGGCGACCGGCGCGGTCCGGCTCGCGCGGCTCCGCCCGCCACAGGGCCAGGGCACCGAAGGACAGGACGAGCACGATGCACGCCCCGGTGACGACGAGCGTGAACGGGAGGGGGAGGTCCTGGCGGTTGCCCACCCCATGGGCGGGCAGCCCCTCCACGAGGCCGGGCAGCACCACGGGTCAGCTGACCGCGACCTTGAGGATGGTCAGGGCGGGATGGTGCATCTCGACCTCGTAGACCCCGGGGTCCTTGCCGGTGAGGACCATCGTGACCGACGCGCCCGCCGCCACCTCCTTCTCGACCTCGAAGCCGTGGGCGTGGATCTCGTCGGCGTGGTCCGACGTGACCGTCAGGACCAGGGTCTGGCCGACCGGGAGCTGGACGGTCGAGGGCGCCGGGGTGACGCTCGACCCGGTCACCGAGACCGCAAGCTTCACGCTGCCCGCGGTGGCGGAGTCGGACGGTGGGGCGGAGGTGGTCGACGAGGTCGTGGTCGACGGGGGGGTCGAGGTCGGCAGGGACGACGTGGTCGAGGAGGTGGACGGCGTGGACGCCGAGACGACGGCCGTGGTTCCCCCACAGCCGGCGAGTGCAGCGGTGCAGCCCACCGCGACCAGGGCGGATGCGACCCTCGCAGGGAGCTGGGTGCGGAAGAGTCGGGCAAACGGGTCGAGCGTGGTGTTCGAGGACATGATGGATCTCCTGATGGAGTGGTTCGAGACGTCGGAAGGTGTCCTGCGCGGAGCGTGGTCCGGCACACGGGACAGAGGGCGCTGCCGGCCAGCGGCCGAGCGCGGGAGAGTCAGTGGGTGCTATGCGGCCTGGGGGCGCGGCGGACCGCGCCGCATCGGCAGGCGCTCGAGAGCGGCGTCGGTGGTCACCTGACGCCGGCTTCGGACGGCCCGGTCACGCGCCCTTCCAGACCCGACGAGGTGCCGTACGGCGTCCCACAGTCGCTCCGGCCGCTCGGCCAGGGCGACGAGCCACTCGTGCACCCGCTCGCCGTACCGCAGCGACGCCCCGATGAGCGTGCCGGCGATGACGTGCGCGAGCACCATCCACGACAGGGAAGGCATCATCGGCGACGAGGAGAGGGCCGACGACGCGGACGAGGACGCGCTGGTCAGGGACGAGACGGCGTGAGGCAGGGGAACCGCCCCCGCAGCCCCCGCAGCCCCCGGGGGCAGCTGAGGCAGCGAGACGTGACCCATCAGCCCCAGGTGCCAGACCATCTGGGCCATGGCGAGGACCGGCGCGACCACCCAGGTGGGCCGTGACCGCCAGCCGAGCCAGGTCATCGGCCCTGCGGACGCCGCTGCCAGCAGGACGACCATGCCCGGCCCGGGCTCCCCGCCGGCCAGGCCGTGGGCCGCGACCGAGACGACGACGAGGGCAGCCCACAGGAGCAGCACCCTCGGTGCTCGCCTTCGATCAGACCGGTCCACGACGTCACGGTAGCGAGGTGCACCCATCTCGCACTCGGGAATCTCGCATCACGTCACCAGACCGTCACCCTCGACCGGGGGACGGCAGGTCGGGGTTCAGCCCAACGCGTGCTCTCCCTTGATGACGAAGTAGGACCCGCGGATCGTCCCCGCCAGCTTGGACTTCTGCCTCGCGAACTTGAACCGCTCAGCCAGCTCCTCCGGGACCTCCATACCGTCGGACAGCTTGAAGCCGACGGCGCGCTTGCCACCGTCCTCGAGCGCGTACATGACGTTGACCGACAGGCCCGACTCGTAGAACACGTAGGCGAAGCGGGTGCCATCGGCCACGAACGTCGTCGCTTCGAGCGGTCGCGCACCGATGACGAGGTCGCGTTCCGTGGCGAGGATCCCCGCGACCCAGTCGACGACGTCGGCCGCCTCGCCCGCCGGGTCGAGCACGAAGTCGTGGTCGTACTTGTTCTTGAAGTAGCGGGCCTCGTTGGCCCGCAGGCCCGCGAGCGCGTCCGCCACCGGGGACGACTCCAGCCCGACGGTCGAGACGGTGTGGAAGTCGACGGCATACGACACGGGGACCTCCGGGGCTGGGTAGCTGGGATGCTCATTCTAGGACCCATCCCGGTCGGCCAGACCGGTCTCCGACGAGGGGTCAGCCTGCAAAGACCAAGGCTCTCTACGTGTCCCTTGTTTTGACACAGTCAGGGTCAAGGTCTGCCCGGGCCCGTCGTCGAGCGCGTAGCAGATGCCACAGCAGCGCTGGCCGGGGCTCGCACCGCCGCCGGCGTCGACCTCGACGGTCTCATGTCACTGGCGCTGCGCAGCAAAGCCGTTGCGTCCTGCGTGATCGAGGGCGTCCAGGTCTCCGCGCGCAGTGTCGCGTTGGCTGACTTCACCGGCCATGGGAGCGCGGCAGCACTCGAAGTGGCCCGGAACGCCGGGATCATGCACCGGGCGACCCACGAGATGGTGACATCAGACCGCCGACCGCCGCCTTTGTCCCCCCGCTACCCGCCCGTGTCCCCGCACTGGTCTCCGACCTGCTGGCCTACGGAGCCGTCGCGCCTCGGTCTGTGGCCACCCTCTGCTGGGCAGCAAGGGGTCTGCACGCAAGCCAGTGGGCACGCAGGGCGTCACCGTCGTACCGCCACCGCCCGCGCTCCACGCGGCGAGTGATCAGGTCGGGGGTGCCCCGAGGACTTCCTGGCACCGCGGCGTCACCGGCGCCTGAGCGAGCAGGTCGGCGAAGAGCTCCAGGTACTGGATCAGGTGCCGGTCACCGAGGAAGTGGTCCGTGACGCGCTGGTGAGCCCGACGGCCCAGCTCTTGCGCCTCGACGGGGTCCGCGAGCACGATGAGCAACAGCCGCGCGAACCCGGGCAGGTCGTGCGGATCCGGCAGCAGCAGGCCCTCCTCGCCGTCGACGATCTGCTCCTGGATGCCCCCGACCGCGCTGGCGAGCACCGGACGGCTCTTCCACATGGCCTCGGTCACGGTGAGCCCGAATCCCTCCTGGAGGCTCTTCTGCACGATGACGGTGGCGTGCCGCTGCAGGGCGTTGACGATGACGGCGTTCTCGTCGACGTCGTCCATCGGGATGCAGGCCAGGTGGCACCGATCACGCGTCGGCTCCGGCAGCCGCGACCAGGCGGCACGGCACTCGGCCAGCACCTCGGCACCCTCGGGGTCGTCGCTGACGCCCGAGACGTCAGGGCCCGCCAGCACCAGGTGCACGTCGGACGTGACCGGGACGACGAGCTCGGCGAACGCCGAGAGCACGCCACCCATGTCCTTCAACCGGTCCCAGCGACTGACCTGCAGGACCAGTCGCGCCGAGGACGGCAGCGGCGGGCCGGCCATCAGCCCGGTATGGGGTCGCACCTCGCGGACGCTGCCGTCCCGGGCCGTGAACCGCAAAGGTGCCGACGACTGTGCGCCGACGTGACTGTCACCGTCACCGCTGCCGTCACTGTCACTGTCACGATCACCGCCGCCGCCGCCACCACCGCCGCCGCCGTCACCGACCAGGCCGACCCGAGCCAGCACCGCGCTGACCACCCTGTCGTCGAGGTCGCGGTTCTTGGGCGAGAACGGGTCGATCGACGGCGCGATCACCCGCACGCGTTCTCGTGCCATCCACGGCGGCGCGTAGGCCCCGCGGGAGAAGACGACCGCGTCGGCGTTCTGCAGATAGCGTCTCAGGAAGGCCCACCCGCGGTCGGTCGCAGCGTTCGAGGTGTCACGCCCGATGTGACACCGCCAGACGACCCGCGCCCCCGCCGCACGGACCCCGTCGACGAGCCCGGCCGTCTGGGGGTCGTGCAGGAGCACGAGGTCCCCGGGGCGCACCAGGCTCGTCAGCTCAGCCAGGTTGTGCGCGAGCACCCGCTCGTAGTGGGCGTGCTCGGCTGCGCCCAACAGGTGGCCGTCGCCGGCCGCGCCGTGCAGCGCGTTGTGGATCCGCTTGGTGATCGAGAAGAACTCGGGGTCGCCGTCGAGGACCCACCAGCGGGTGTCGACCCCGGCGCCGCGGGCGCAGGAGAGCAGCGTGTGCAGCATCTCGGCGACGCCGCCGCCCTCGGCCGTGGCACTGACGTTCCACACGACCCGACCGGCCAGGAGCTCTCTCCCACGAGCCGCCTCTGACCTCAGTCGCTCCCACCGATCCGGCGGGAGCAGCGTCCCGAGGAGGTCGATCGGCGCGACCCGGATGTCCACCTCCTTCACGGCGTCACCCCTTCCGGGTTCGTGCGGTCGTTGCCGGCGCCAGGCGGGGTCGACCTCCCGCCGAGCCGGTATGCAGTCCCACCCTCACCGTGCGAGGTAGCCACCGTCGATCGGGTAGTACGTGCCCGTCGCGAAGGACGCGCCGTCGCTGGCCAGCCAGGCCACCAGCTCAGCCACCTCCTCGGCCTCGCCGAGGCGCTGCAGCGCGTGCTGCCCGGCGAGCAGGTCGAGCGTCGCCTGGTCGAGGGCGCCGTCGAGCAGCGGGGTGCGGATAAAGCCCGGTCCGACGGCGTTGACGCGGATGCCGTCGGCGTCGTACTCCCACGCGGCCACCTGGGTGAGCCCGACGACACCGTGCTTCGCGGCGGTGTAGGCGCTGGCGGTGGAGAAGCCCACCGCGCCGAGGATCGAGGCCATGTTGATGACCGAGCCCCCACGGCGGCTCTGGCGCATGGCCCGGATGGCCGCCCGCTGGGTGAAGAAGACCCCGTCGAGGTTCACCGACGTGACCTGGCGCCACTGCTCGTCCGTGTAGTCGGCACTCGGCACCGCAGCCCCTCCGATGCCCGCGTTGCAGACGGCGATGTCGACGTGCCCGAGGGTGTCGAGGACGTCCTGCATCGCGCGGTCGACCGCCGCCGAGTCGCTGACGTCGACGACCGCGCTGTGCGTGCGGTAGTCGTAGGCCTCGAGCTCCTTGACGACCTGGTCGAGACCGTCCTTGGTGGAGGTCCCAGACCGAGATGTCGGCCCCGGAACGGGCCAGGATGTGGGCGCAGGCCCGGCCGATGCCGGAGGCGCCCCCTGTGATGACGGCGACCTTGCCACCCAGTCCGTACGTATTCATCGTCGTCCTGCCTTCCATGGGCTCGCGAGCCCTCGAGCGCTACCGCGACCCGGACAGGGCCACGGCGAGACCTTCATGCTGGGCGCGGCTGACCGCCGTCGGTAGGGACGAAGGGCCCGGGACCCCGCTCCACACCACCGGCACCCCGCCCCCTGCGCCCGGGACCCGGCTCCGTACGACGTCCAGGGGATGGGGTCAGCGGGGGGTGGCCGCGGACAGGTCGGCGGCTTTGGTGGTGCTCAGGATCGCGTCGAAGCAGGCGACCGGGTCGTCGGCGAACGGCAGGTGGCCGCAGCCCGGCAGCGTGACGTGCCGGGCCCACGCCATCCGCGACCGTGCCTTGGCCGACTGGGTGCGGTGGGTCAGCAGCAGGTCGCGCGAACCCCAGGCGACGGTCACGGGGACGGCGCGTAGGACGGGCGTGGCCCGGGGGGTCCATCGGCCGAAGCCCTCGAGCGCGGCGCCGACCCCGGTCGCGCCCAGCAGGCTGTCGACGTCGGCGAGGCCGCGGGCCGGGTCGAGCTGCGCCGGGTGCCCGTAGAAGATGCCGAAGAGCGCGGCCCGCCCCACCCCGGACCGGGCGAGGAGCGGGAGCCCCGGTCGGGTGGCTCCCGCGAAGGCGCCCAGGGTGCGTACGACGCCCCGGCACCAGGCCAGCCCCGGTGCGCCCCAGAAGCCGATCGGCGAGAAGGCCGTGACCGACAGGGCCCGCCCACGCGCGCCGAGCTCGAGAGCGATGCCTCCGCCCATCGAGCTGCCCACGACGTGGAAGCGGCCGATGCCGAGGGCGTCGGCCTGTGCCTCGACGGCATCGGCCAGGGCCGCGACGCCCCCGTCTCCGGCCCGCTCCCCAGCGGAGTCACCGAAGCCGGGGAGGTCGACGGCCACCACGTCGTGGTGCGCGGACAGCAGGTCGGTCACGGGGGCGAAGACGCCACGCCGGCTGCCGACCCCGTGGAGCAGGATGACGGGGGTGCCGGTGCCGCTGCGGTCGTGCTCCACGGTGCGCCTCTCAGGGGTCAGGTCGGACGGGGCCCGGCGGTCTGGCCAACACTCTCGCGCACCTATTGGCGCTCAGTCAATAGTTGCGCGGACCCCGGTCGGGGTGGGTGAATGGGGCATGACCTCAGCGGACGGCGACACGGGTTTCGACTACGACGTCCTCGTCGTGGGAAGTGGTTTCGGCGGAAGCGTCACGGCACTGCGGCTGACCGAGAAGGGCTATCGCGTGGGGGTGCTCGAGTCAGGGCGCCGCTTCGCAGACCACGAGTTCGCTGCCAGCTCGTGGCACGTGCGGGACTACCTCTTCAACCCCCTGGCCGGCTGCACGGGCATCCTGCGGATGACTCTGCTCAAGGACGTGCTCGTGCTGTCGGGCGCCGGCGTCGGCGGGGGGTCGCTCGTCTACGCCAACACTCTCTACGCGCCGCCCGACTCCTTCTACGCAGACCCCCAGTGGTCGCACATCACCGACTGGAAGGCCGAGCTCGCCCCCCACTACGACCAGGCGTCGCGCATGCTCGGGGTGGTGCAGAACCCCGCGACCACCCCCGCCGACCGGGTCATGCTCGAGGTCGCAGCCGACCTCGGGGTCGAGGACACCTACCGGCGCACGCCGGTGGGCGTCTTCTTCGGCTCCGACGACAGTGGTGGCACAGGGCCCGGGACGGAGGTCGACGACCCGTTCTTCGGCGGGGTCGGCCCGACCCGCAGCACCTGCACGCACTGTGGCGAGTGCATGACCGGCTGCAGGCACGGCGCGAAGAACACCCTGGTGAAGAACTACCTGCACCTGGCCGAGCGGGCGGGGGCGACGGTGCACCCGATGACGACCGTGACGACCGTGCGGCCGCGGGTCGGCGGCGGCTGGCTGGTGGAGGGGCACCATACGTCGGACCCCTTGCGCCGCAAGCACTCCTGGACGGCCGAGCAGGTCGTCGTGTCGGCTGCGGCGCTCGGCACGCAGCGCCTGCTGCATTCGCTGAAGGACCGCGGCGTGCTCCCGCACCTGTCCGACCGGGTGGGCTACCTGGCGCGCACCAACTCCGAAGCGGTGCTGTCGGCCCGCACCCCGAGCGAGGACGCCGACTTCACGAAGGGGGTGGCGATCACCTCCTCGATCCACCCCGACGCCACCACCCACGTCGAGCCGGTGCGCTACGGCAAGGGCAGCAACCTGCTCGCCCTGATGTCCAGCGTGCTCGTCGACGGCGACGGCCCGGGGCCCCGCTGGCTCGACGGTCTGAAGGAGATGTGGCGCCAACGGGCCCACCTGCGCACCGTGCACAACCCGCGCCGCTGGTCGGAGCAGACGATCTTCCTGCTCGTCATGCAGAACCTCGACAACTCCGTGACCACCTTCACCAAGCGGGGTCTGCTCGGGCGGCGGATGACCACGCGGCAGGGCGAGGGTGAGCCCAACCCGGCCTGGATCCCCCTCGCCCACGACATCGCCAGGCGCACCGCGCAGAAGATGGGCGGGGTGCCCGGAGGCGGGCTCGGCGACTTCGTCAACGTGCCGATCACCGGCCACTTCATCGGGGGCTGCACCATCGGGGACTCCCCTGCCACGGGCGTCGTCGACCCCTACCACCGGGTCTTCGGCCACCCCGGGCTGCACGTCGTCGACGGCTCGACCATCACCGCCAACCTCGGCGTCAACCCGTCGCTCACCATCACGGCGATGTCGGAGCGGGCTGTCGCGCTGTGGCCCAACAAGGGCGACGACGACCCGCGCCCGCCGCTCGGGGCGGCCTACGAGCGGCTGGCGCCCGTGCCGCCGAGGGCGCCGGTCGTCCCGGCCGACGCGTACGGCGCGCTCCGCACGGCGGTGCCGCTACCCCTGCCGACCGTGCGCCCGCGCCCGACGCGGGCGCGTGGGTGAGAATCGGGGCCATGCCCGCTGAGCCGAAGACCCGCACCCGCCTCGACGCCGAGGAGCGTCGGGTGCAGATCCTCGACGTGGCGCGCCGGCTCTTCGGCGAAAAGCCCTACGCGGCAGTCTCACTCGCCGAGGTGGCCCGAGAGTCGGGTGTCGTGCGCGGACTGGTCAACCACTACTTCGGCAGCAAGCGGGCGCTCTACCTCGAGGTGCTGCGCGACATGATGGCCGCCCCCGAGCGGGCCATCGCCGGGCTCGCCGAGGGCTCCCTCGAGCAGCGGTGCCACGCCCTGGTCGACCGCTTCCTCACCGTCGTGGAGCGCAACCGCGCCATCTGGCTGGTCACCGTCGACGCGATGTCGGTCCGCGGCGACAGCGAGGCCGAGGACGTCATGCGCGAGGCCGAGGACGTCACCGTCGGCCGCGTCATCACCACCCTGGAGCTGGAGGACGTGGCCGACGAGCGGCTGCGGGCGGCCATCCGCGCGTACGGCGGCATGGCCCGCTCAGCCTCGGCGGAGTGGCTCACGCACGGCACGATGACGCGCAGCGAGACCCTGGAGCTGCTCGCGGCGACCATGGCCGCCGTCATCCGGCAGTTCACGCTGCCCCTCGCACGGACCGACTGACCGCACCGGGCTCGCCAGTCAGGTGCAGAGCCAGCGCCACGGGTCGCGCGTGCGCTCACGAGACCACCACCATCGCCGTACGGGGTGCCGTGACAGCAAAGTCGGCCGGGTCGAGCCGCGCTGTGCGCCGGGCGTACTCCGAGGCCGTGCCCGGCCAGTTGGTGACGATGCGGCCGCTCGGCGCGCGGTACCAGCTCGAGCAGGTCGCCCAGACGGAAGCGTCGAGCCTGGCCAGCAGCTCGGTGTCGTATGCCGCCTCGACCTCCTCGCGCACCTCCAGCGCACCGCCGCCCTGGGCGGCGAGCAGCCCTGCCGCCTGGGCGATGTAGCGCGCCTGCGCCTCGTGGAAGTAGACGACCGAGGTGTTGCCCGTGTTGGTGTTGGGACCGTAGACGAAGAAGAGGTTGGGGAAGCCCGGCACCGTCAGGCCGAGGTAGGCGTGCGCGCCATCGACCCACGCGTCGGCCAGGGTCGATCCACCGCGACCGACGACCTCGAGCGGCGCGACGAGGTCGGTGGCGGCGAAGCCGGTGCCCAGCACCAGCACGTCGGCCCGGTGCAGGCGGCCGTCGGTAGTGCGGACGCCCCCCTCCTCGACGCTGTCGATCGCCTCGGTCACGAGGTCGACGTCGGGCCGGGCGAGAGCGGGGTACCAGGTGCTCGTGAAGAGCACCCGTTTGCAGCCCATGCGGTAGTCGGGCGTCGCGAGGCGGCGCAGGTCGGGGTCGCGCAGCTGCATCCGTCGCTGGGTGGTCGAGACCAGCTCGAGCGCCGCGTTGGCCAACGGGTTGCCGGTGACCGCGAGGCCCATGAGCTGGGTCGTGCGCCACGTGGCCGCCCGGCCGATCGCCATCGCCCCCGGGATCCGGCGCTTCAGCGCCCGCGACGTCCGGCCGTAGCGGCGGGACGGCTTGGGCAACGTCCATGGTGCGGAGCGCTGCAGTACCGTGACGTGCTCGGCCTGCCCGGCGACCACCGGCACGATCTGGATCGCACTCGCCCCCGAGCCGATGACGACCACGCGCCGGCCTGCGACGTCGAGGTCGGGCGTCCACTGCGCGGAGTGGACCACCGGTCCGTCAAAGGTCTCGAGGCCCGGCAGGAGCGGCATGGCCGGCTTGTTGAGCTGGCCGACGGCGGTCACGAGCAGGTCGCACTCGACGACTCCCCCGTCTGCCATCTCGACCGACCAGCTGAGGCTCGCCTCGTCCCAGGTCGCCCGCACCACCGTGGTCCGCAGGCGCAGGTGACGCCGTACGTCGAAGCGGTCGACGACGCCCTCGATGTAGGCCTGGATCTCGGCGGCCGGGGGGAACCGGCTCGACCAGTGGGGGTTCTGCGCGAAGGAGAACGAGTAGAGCGGGGCCGGGATGTCGCAGGCGCAGCCCGGGTAGCGGTTGGCGAGCCAGACCCCGCCGACGGCGTCGGCGGAGTCGATGATCGTCAGCTGCTCCACCCCCACCTGCTTGAGGCGGACGGCCGCTGCCACCCCACCGAAGCCGGCACCGATCACTACTGCGCGCGGAGGTCGGCGCGCCGGGTCGCCGGACCTGCGGGCCGTAAGGGACACCGTCGCCTCCTGGGGCAGTGGGGGTGGTGACAGCGAAGTTACCAAACTATTGACGCCCCGCCAATAGTCACGGGATGGGCGACTCGGCTTCTCGAGGCTCGTGGTGCGTGCGAGCAACCTGACCTTCACCGAGCTGGTCCGCCGGCTGCGCCTCTCCCAGGCCGGCCGGATGCTCCAGCCTGGCGACGCCACCGTCTCCTCCATCAGTCACGCTGTCGGCTACGCCAACCTGTCGAGCTTCAACCTCCCGTTCCGGCGGGAGTACGGCGTGACCCCGAGCGAGTTCCGGGCCCGTGCCGACGACGACCCCGGGCCCGCTGAGCCTCGTCGCGCCAGCGGGACACAGGCCCTACAGCACGAGCGCCGACAGCTCCGGTCGGGTCTCCAGCCACGCGGTGAAGGCCCGGCTCTGCTCGTCACGCCAGGCGCTCGCCGGGGTGGCGGCGAGGAACTGGGTGAGCACCTCCTCGGTGCCTGCTGGCCCGAGGGCCCGCAGCAGGACCTCCAGGGTCGGTGCATGGTGGCGCACCAGCAGTGACAGCCGCGACTGGTCGGTGAGCGCCCTGATCAGGTCGGCGCCGGGGTCAGGCACGGCGAGGTCGTCGCTGGTGCGGGTCGTGTAGGCCAGCAGCTCGGCCTCCCGCTGCGCGGTCGACGGCCCACCTCCGACCGTCGGCGGCATCGCACCTCGGGCCACCGACGTCGCTTCCCCCACAGCGGGCAGGTCGGTGATCCGGTGCATCGAGGTGAGGACCTCGCGCAGGCCCTCGACCCCCTGGGCGGCGAGCGAGACGGGCACGGCTTCGTAGATGACCGCTCGCACCCTCGGCAGTCGCGGCACCACCCGCGCCGCGAGCTCGAGCAGCTCTGGAGCGACCGGCCCCACGTGCGCGTCGAGGTAGAAGCCCCCGGTCTCGAACCCGCCGGCCAGGTGCACCTCCCACACGCGCTCGAGCGGCAGAGCCGCCAGCACGTCGTCGACGCTCTGTCGGCCGTTGCGCTCGTTGGTCCAGAGGTTGTGCAGGTCGAGCAGGATTCCACAGTCGGCCTCCTGCGCGATCGCCGCGATGTATTCCCCGTCACTGAGATCACCGGGCACCGGCTGCAGGTAGCTGGTCGGCGTCTCCACGAGGAACGGCCGGTCGTAGAGCCGCTGGTAGGCCGTGATGTGCCGCACCGCGGCCGCCACCCCTTCCAGTGTCTGCACCGGCGGAAGGAGGTAACCGGCATACGAGTCGGCAGCGCGGTTGAAGGCGAGGTGCTCACTCCAGTGCACCGCGCCCAGGGCCCGGGCCGACTGCGCGGACGCGACGACGCCACCCTGTTCGGGGGCAGTGGTGCCACCGACGGGGAAGCCGACACCGTGCGCGAGCAGCGGCCGACCACAGCCGCGCAGCCAGGCCAGCGGCTCGGGTGACATCACCCGACCGCCGCCGAACCTGCTCTCCCACAGGGTCTGCGGCTCGACCTCGACGACGTCGACGAGGTCGGCGATGCCCGACCAGAGCTGGTCGAGCGAGCCGAGCGCGATGACACCGACGCCGAGGTCGAGCCGCGACCACCCCATGACCGACGGGCCTCAGCCGAGCCGGAAGCCGGACGTGGCGACCGGCTGGACCTGCAGGTCGGGGGTGACGACGAACTCCTCGAACTGCTTCCAGTCGATGAGGACGCCCGAGTTGCAGCCTCCGCACCCGAAGCGGTCGAAGATGCTCGCCTGCACCTTCTGGAAGCTCTCGAGGTTGCCCAGGATGTCTCCCGGGACGTGCACGGTCACGGCCACCTCACGCGGTGGCAGCGGCTGGGGGTTGAGCTCGCCCATGGTCTTGTCCTTGTCTCTCGGTGTCGACCACGACGTCTGCCGCGGTCACCTGGAGAGAGGGACGCAGCAGCCCTGCTGATACGCCGGACGGATCCGCTCGATGGGGCCCGGCCCACAGGTCGACTCCACTCAGGCGGTGACGCTCCGGCTGCGACGCAGCGTGATGTCGGCGCAGTCGACGCAGGTGTCGTCGGAGACCACACCGGCCCGGATGAGCAGGCCGAAGACGTGGCAGCCGGCGCAGATCCCGAAGACCGACTCGAGCATCGCGAAGACCAGCAGCACCGAGAGCAGCACGACGGTGACGACCGGGACGCCCAGCGCCAGGGCGACGGTGGCGGCGACGGTGAAGGTCAGCCCGACGGCCTGGGCGAAGCGCTTGGGGGCTCCGGAGACCAGGCGCGGCGGGCCGAGACGTGGAGCGACGACGGTGGCCGCGAAGCGGCCGAGCGGGCTCCACCGCGGGCCGTTCGCCACCCGCAGGGCGAAGCCCACCGCCAGCACGGCGGTCAGCCAGAGCCAGCCGGTCGCCAACGACACGACGGCGATCGCGACGACGCCGGCGGCGACGACGCGCGCCGCCTTCTCGTTGACGACGGCGGGGAAGGTGAGAGCAGACCTGAGGGAAGCCATAACACGAGATTATGGCATCCCTGCCCCTCGTGTGGTGACCGATCGCGACACACGGCACCCACCCTCACCGGGGCCCGAGTCCGTATGGAGCCCCGACGCCGCAGCGCCGGGGCTCCATGCACGGGTGGTCCTGGCTGACGTCGGTCAGGCCGACGGCGCCGCCGTGGCCGTGCCGCTCGACCCGGTGGCCGGGCTCGACGGTGCACCCTCGGGGCCACCGCGGCGCGCGCCGCCACCCGGTCCCCCGGTGTGGGCGGTGAACGTGGCGAGGTCGGCGCTGACGTCGTACCTGACGGGGGCGCCGGCCTTGGTGCCCAGCACGTCGTACGAGCCGTCAGGGTCCTCGCGCACGGCGGTCACGGTGACGGCGGAGTCCTTGGCCTTCATCGCTGCGGTGACCTTGGTCAGCTCGGCGCCCGTGACGGCGGTGTCGGACGAGCCACCACCGGGGCCGCCGTGGCCGCGGCCGCCACCCGGTCCGCCGGTGTGGGCGGTGAACGTGGCGAGGTCGGCGCTGACGTCGTACCTGACGGGGGCGCCGGCCTTGGTGCCCAGCACGTCGTAGGAGCCGTCGGCGTCCTTGCGCACGGCGGTCACGGTGACGGCGGGGTCATTGGCCTTCATCGCGGCGGTGACCTTGGTCAGCTCGATGCCGGTGACGGCGGTGTCGGGCGAGCCGCCACCCCTGCCGTCGGAGGCGCCGGGGGCGCCGTACCCGGAGGAGGACGGGGAGGCACCGGTGGTGGACGGGGTGTCGGCGTTCGCGAGGGCGGAGCCGCCGATGACGATGGCGACGGCGGAGGCTGCCAGAGCGGCTCCGATGCCGATCTTCTTGAGAGACAAGGGGAGGTTCCTTCCGAGATCGGGACCGGCTCTACCTACCGGTCCCTGACGATGACCTCACTGTCACCTCCCGGACTGTCCGGAGGTTGTGCACGGCCCAGCGGTGTCCTGGGAAGTGGTGCGTCGCGCGAAGGAGCGCTCCCGCACCTGGGACACCGATCAGGAACGGGCGCTGTGGAAGGCTCAGAAAGATTCTCAGGAAGATTCTCAGGAATGTTCTCAGGAGGGCACTGTCTCGGGGCGACGCGCGACCGTGTAGCGCACGTCCTGGACGAAGCGCAGCGAGCCGCCGGGGCCCGCGGTCTCCGACAGCCGCGCCATCGCCTGACCCTTGACCGCGTCACGCTGCTCGGGCGGCACAGCCATCCACATGGCCCGCTGACCGACCGACATCGAGAAGCGGTACCAGTGCTCGGCGTCGGTGAAGCCGACGTCGATCGCCAGGTGGGTCGTCGCGGGTTGCACGTAGCCCGCCTCGAGGAGGAGCCGCTCCATACCCTCGTCGGAGGCGAACGGACCGGAGGCGCCGCTGGTCCGGGCGTCGAGCATGCCGGGTGGGAGGTAGGGACGGAAGACCTCGTCGACCTTGGCCCAGGCGAGGTCGGGGCTGCCGAAGGTGGCCAGTCCGAGGCGACCCCCCGGGCGCAGCAGGCGCGACCACCGGGCGACGGCGGCGGAGGGGTCGGGAAGGAAGAAGAGCACGAGCGACGAGATGACGACGTCGAGGTCGTCGACGTCGGTGGCACCGAAGTCAGGGTCCTGCGCGTCGGTCACGAGCAGCTCGACCCGAGCCAGCGCCGCGGCGTCGAGCTCGCGGCGACACTGCTGCACCATCCCGGCCGACAGGTCGGCCCCCACGACGTGCCCCGTCGGCCCGACGGCGCGGGCGAGCGGGATCAACGCGGCACCACGGCCGCAGCCGAGGTCGAGAGCCCGCTCGCCCGGCTGCGGCGCCACCGCCGCCACCAGACCCGCGCCGATGGGGGCGAAGAAGTCGACCCCGACCTGGTCGTAGGTGTCGGCGAGCGCGTCGAAGAGGTCGGCCACCCGACGCGTCGCACTCGGCTCGCCCGCAGCGCGTGGGGTGCCCCCGCTGCCGCTCACTGCGCCGGCACCGCAGTCGTGGCCACGGTGAAGGGAGCGCCGTGCCCGGGGACGACGACGTCGGCGAGGTCGAGGATGCGCCGCCGGCTCACCTCGAGCGCGCCCTGGTCGGCTGCCAGGGGGTCCTGCACCGGGGTCATGTCGGAGAACCACCACGCGTGGGTGAGCACCACCCTCTGCGAGGCGGTCACCACCAGCAGGGACGCACACTCGGTGCTGTGCCCGGGTGTCTGCAGGATCGTCACGTCGTCGGCCAGCAGGTGCCCGTCACCCGAGTGCTCGCCCCAGACGTCTCCTGCGTAGGTCGACTCGTTGTCGACGACCACGGCCCGCGGGAACATGCCGACGTTGCGGGTGTGGTCGACGTGGTGGTGGGTGAGGAAGACGTGGCTGACGTCGTCGACCCCGAGCTGGTGCTGCTGCAGGGCGGCCACGAGGTCCGTCCGGTCGCGCAGCATTCCCGGGTCGACCACGATGACGACGTCACCGGAGCGCACGAGCGAGATCGTGCCCTGCACCCCCTCTCCGCCTGTCGCCTCCCTGACGTATCCGGTGACCAGGATGTCGACGCTTGCCATGGTGTCCTCTCTCCCGCAGACACCCGGGACCCCGCGGACGGTGGTCTGTGAGGGCGCGACGTGTTGCCTGCGAGCCTGGTTGTCGGGGCCGCTCCCCGTGGTCGCGGCCGGCTCCCCGCCAGCATCCTCGCGTTGTCAAGACCCCCCCCGCGTCAAGACCCGTGCGCGACCTCGGGCCCCCCCCACCGGGCCCACCGCCTGCACCGACCCCTCGTCCGATCAGCACCCCCCATCGGCCAAACGGCTGCTCTCGCATCATTACGCCCAAAACACCCTAATCCGTCTGTAGCGTCTTCTTCACCAGCCCCCACACCGGCATTCGCAGGCTCCCCACAGGGCCTCCGAACACTGGCCCGGGACCGTCATTGTCGACACGCCCCAACCCGAAGGACGACCAGATGCCTCACGCTCTCCGTCGGCGCCCCACCCCGACCGACGAGGCCGCCACCACCCCCCACTCCCAGGGTGGCCTGCGCGGCTGGTGGACCCGCAACGTCGTCGCGATGGACCCGCAGCCCGAGACCGGGCTGCTCGACCGGCTCGACCTCCAGGCCGCAGCCGGCCGCAGCCGTCCCGCCCCCTTCGGCGGCGAGGTCCAGCGCGTCGCCTGACCCCTCGGGCGGCTGCTCCGGTGCCACCAGCCGACCTCGCGACCCGAACCGTTCACGACCCCGCCGCCACCGCGTCACCCGCCGCCCCCCGCCCAGGAGCGCGACCCTGCTGTCATGGGGGCGTGAAGGTCGCGATCGTCACCGAGTCGTTCCTGCCCCACGTCAACGGTGTCACCCGCTCGGTGATCCAGGTCCTGCGCCACCTCGTCGCCGCCGGGCACGAAGCCCACGTGCTCACCCCCGGTGACCCGCCACCGTCGTGCGAGGGCGTGCCCGTCACCGGCCTCCCCTCGATGGGCCTGCCGGGCTACCCGGAGGTGCGGGTCTCCCTCGCGAGCGCCACCCGCATGACCCGCGAGCTCGCTCGAGAGCGACCCGACGTCATCCATCTCGCCTCCCCCTTCGTCCTCGGCGGTCCGGTCATGCGTGCCGCTGCCACCCTCGACATCCCCGTCGTCGCCGTCTACCAGACCGACATCCCCGGCTACGCGGCCCAGTACAACGTCGCGGCGGTCACCGGCGCGGCCTGGCGCCGCGTCGTCTCCATCCACGAGCGAGCAGAGGTCACCTTGGCACCCACGGCGACCGTCGCGCGGTCCCTCGAGGCGCACGGGGTCCCCCGCGTGCAGGTGTGGCCGCGAGGGGTGGACGTCGACGCCTTCCACCCGGACCGACGCCGACGTGACCGGCTCGACCCGGTCGTGCGCGTCGGCTTCGTCGGTCGTCTGGCCCTCGAGAAGCACGTGGAGCACCTGGCGGTCCTCGCCGACCTGCCCGGCATCGAGCTCGTCGTCGTGGGGGAGGGGCCAGAGCGCGAGTCGCTGCAGCAGGTCCTGCCCGGTGCCCGGTTCACCGGGCTGCTCACCGGGCCCGAGCTCTCGCTCGAGACCGCCGGCCTCGACATCGCCGTGCAGACCGGGCCGCACGAGACCTTCTGCCAGGCCGCCCAGGAAGCCATGGCCTGTGGGGTGCCCGTGGTCGCCGTCGGCGCCGGGGGGCTGCTGGACCTCGTCGACAACAGCCGCACGGGCTGGCTCTACGAGCCCGGTGACCTGCCGGGTCTGCGCGCCCGGGTCGCCGACCTCGCGGGTGACCGGCGCAAGCGCGCGGCCATGGGCGCGGCGGCGCACGAGTCGGTGCGCCTGCGGACGTGGGAGAGCGTCTGTGCCCGGCTCGTGGAGCACTACGAGGCCGTGCGCGCCGTGAGGGTCCGGCCACTGTGATGCGCATCGTCCACGTCGCCAACGCCTACGCCGCGCACAGCGGTGGCATCCGCACGGCCGTGCGCGCCCTCGGCCGCGGTTACCTCGCCGCCGGCCACGAGTTCGTCCTGGTGACCCCCGGGGAGGTGCCGGGCGAGACGTCGTACGACTGGGGCACGCACCTCGAGTTGGCCGGCACGCCCGTGCCCGGCTCGGGCGGCTACCGCGCGCTCACGCGGCTGGCGCCGGTGCGTGCCGCGCTCTCGGCCCTGCAGCCCGACCGGCTCGAGGTCTCCGACCGGCTGACCCTGCGGGCCCTCGGGCTCTGGGCCCGGGCGCACGGGATCCCCTCCACCGTCTTCCTGCACGAGCAGCTGGCCGGTGTGCTGGCCGCCTTCTCCCCCTTCGGTCCGATGCGGTGGCGCGGGGTCGTCGACCGCCACAACGCCGGCACCGTGGAGCGCTTCGACACCGTCGTCACCACCACGCGGTATGCCGCGCAGGAGCTCGAGCGCATCGGCGCACCCTCACTGCTTGTGCCCCTCGGGGTCGACCTCGAGCACTTCTCGCCGCCCCTGACGCGGGTGGCGCGGTCGCCCCACCAGCCGCTGGTGGTGCTGTGCAGCCGCCTGTCGCGCGAGAAGCGGCCCGACCTCGCGATCGAGGCGCTGACGCACCTCGCCACGCTCGGGGTGCACGCGCGGCTCGTCGTCGCGGGCGACGGGCCGATGCGCCGGTCGCTGGAGCGGATGGCGCACGGCCTGCCGGTCGACTTCGTCGGGCACCTGCCCGGTCGCGACCAGGTGGCGCGACTGCTCGGGTCGGCCGACGTCGTCGTGGCGCCCGGGCCCATCGAGACCTTCGGGCTCGCCGCGCTCGAGGCCCTCGCCTGCGGCACCCCGGTGGTCGCCTCGTGCACGTCGGCCCTGGCCGAGCTGGTCGTGCCGGGGGCCGGGGCCCTCGTGCGCCCCGACGGGCCCGGCGTCGCCGCCGGGATCGCGCACGTGCTGGCCCTTCCCGAGGACGAGCGGCGGGCGGCGGCCCGGGCCCGGGCCGAGGAGTTCCCCTGGGCGCGCACGACCCGGGCCCTGCTCACCCTGCACGAGGCCGCGGCATGAGCCGCTACGGCTCGGAGTCCGGGCCGCTGGCCGTCGCCCACCGCGGCGGGGCCGGACTGGGTCCGGAGAACTCCCACGCCGCCTTCTCGCTGTCGGTCGCCCTCGGGGTGCAGTACCTCGAGACCGATGTGCGCCTCACCGCCGACGGCCGGCTCGCCTGCTTCCACGACACCCGGCTCGACCGCGTGACCGGCGCGCCGGGTCGGGTGCGCACCCACTCGCTCGAGCAGCTGCGCCGGCTGCGGATCGCCCAGCGCGAGCTCATCCCCACCATCGACGAGCTGCTCGACTGGTACCCCGACCGGCGGGTCATGGTCGACGTGAAGGACCGCGACGCCGTGGGTCCGCTCGTCGACGCGATCCGCCGCGCCGACGCCGCCGACCGCGTCTGCGTCGCCGGCGCGTGGGACCCCTGGCTGCGTGAGGTGCGGCGCGAGCTGCCCGGCGTGACCACTGCTCTCGGATGGAGCGCCCTGTCGGCGCTGGTGATCGCCGCCCGCACCGGCATCCGACCGTGCGCCTCCCTCGCCAGCGGCGAGTTCGCCCACGTCCCATGGGCGCTCGTCCGACGCCCCGGGGTCTTGGCCCGCCTGGTCGAGATGTCGGCAACGTTGCGAGTGCGCGTCGCCCTCTGGACCATCGACGACGCCCCGACGATGCATCACGTGCTCGACCTCGGCGTCGACGCCGTCATCACCGACCGCCCCGACGTGCTCCGCGAGGTGCTCGTCGCCCGCGGCGAGTGGACCGGCGCCCCAGCCCTCCCCTCCCGGCCCTCCCCTCTCCCCGTCACGTCTCCCCCACGTCGCCTTGTTGCCCCGGACGTGCCCGAATCGAGGCCCAGACGGGCAGATTCGGGCACGTTGGGAGCAACAAGCGGTCGTTAGGGGCGGCGGGGGATCCTCAGGGTGACCAGCTCGAAGGGGCGCAGGTCCAGCGTCAGGGCCTCGGCTGGCTGGTCGGGCCACGGGCGCTCGAGGAGGTCGGTGCGGGTCGCCGTACCGGAGGGGAAGCCGGGCACGAGGCGGCCCCTCGCCCGGCCGCCCACCGCCTCGTAGAGGCGCACGACGACGTCGCCCGAGCCGTCCTCGGCGAGCTTCACCGCCTCGACGACGATGCCCTCACCCTCGACGGTGACCAGCGGCTCGACCTCGTCGACGCCCGCCCCGGCGACCACCCGCGGTGGCAGGTTGAGCCGGTAGCCCTCCGCGACCCCCTCGAGCAACGAGCCCACCCGCAGCGCGTGGCGGAAGACGTGCCGGCCCTGGTCGGCGTGCGGGTCGGGGAACTGCGGGGCGCGCAGCAGCGACTCGCGCACGACCGTCACCGTGCCCCCACCCTCGCGGGGACGGCGCGAGACGTCGCGCCCGTAGACCCTGTCGTTGGCCAGGGTCAGCCCGAAGCCCGGCTCGTCGACCCGCACCCACCGGTGCCCCGAGATCTCGAAGCGCGCCATGTCCCACGAGGTGTTGGTGTGGGTCGCGCGCCGTACGTGCCCGAACTGCACCTCGGCAGCCGAGGTGTCGGCGTGCACGTCGACGACGAAGGCGAGCTTGAGCAGCTTTTGCTGCTCGTGCCAGTCGACCTCGGTCTCCAGCTCGAGCGCGGTGCCGTCGGGCGACAGCGACAGCCGCTGCACGACGCCCGACCCACCGACAGTGCGCTCGACCCGTACGGAGCCACCCCCGCTCCCCTGCTCGAGCGACACACCCGTCGTGCGCACCGTGTCGAGCGGCATCCGCTCGTAGGCCTTGTCGACGTCCCAGGCGTCCCACTGGTTCGGCACGTCGCGGAAGAGCAGCAGCTCGTTGCCGCGCTCCCCCGGTGGCACCGCATCGCGCCCGGTGGCCCGGTCGACCAGCGAGACGAGGAAGCCCTCGGCGTCGACGCGGGCGGTCAGCGCCGGAGACTCGAGCACGAAGCCGTCACCGTCGGCCTCCGACCTCGCCTCGACGGAGCTCGATGTCCCGGCAGCCATCGCGGCGACACCCGCCGACGCGAACGGCGAGGCGTTGAAGGCCAGCTCGTGCTCGCCCTCCTCCGCGAGGACGCGCTGCGCCGAGCCGATGAGCTCCTCGAGCGACGTCGCCACCGCTGCGTAGTTGGCCTCGGCCACCTGGTGCACCCACGCGATCGACGACCCGGGCAGGATGTCGTGGAACTGCTGCAGCAGCACCGTCTCCCACGCGCGCTGGAGCGCCACCGCCGGGTACGGCGCGCCGTACCTCACGGCCGCTGTCGCCGCCCACAGCTCGGCCTCGCGCAGCAGGTGCTCGCTGCGGCGGTTGCCGAGCTTGGTGCGGGTCTGCGAGGTGTAGGTGCCGCGGTGGAACTCGAGGTAGAGCTCGCCCGACCAGACGGCCGGCTGCGGCAGCTCCTGGGACGCCCGGGCGAAGAACGCGTCGGGCCGCTCGATGGTCACCCGCGGCGACCCCTCCAGGTCGGCCTTGCGACGCGCCGTCTCGACCATCTCGCGCGTCGGGCCGCCACCGCCGTCGCCGAACCCGAAGGGTACGAGCGACAGGTCGCTGAAACCGCGCTCGGCGTGCTGGCGCTCGGCGCGGGCGAGCTCCTCGCCCGTGAGCTCACCGTTGTAGGTGTCGACGGGCGGGAAGTGCGTGAAGATGCGGGTGCCGTCGTGCCCCTCCCAGAGGAAGGTGTGGTGCGGCATCACGTTGGTCTCGTTCCACGAGATCTTCTGCGTGAGAAAGTAGTGCGAGGCCGACGCCGCGACGATCTGCGGCAGGCCGGCCGAGTAGCCGAAGCTGTCGGGCAGCCACACCTCGTCGGTCTCGACCCCCAGCTCCTCGAGGAAGAAGCGCTTGCCCAGGACGAACTGGCGCGCCATCGCCTCGCCGCCCGGCAGGTTGGTGTCGGACTCCACCCACATGCCCCCGACGGGTACGAAGCGCCCCTCGGTCACCCGTCGCTTGAGCCGGGAGAAGACCTCGGGGTAGGCGTCCCGCAGCCAGGCGTACTGCTGCGCGCTGGAGGCCGCGAAGACGAGGTCGGGGTAGCGGTCCATGAGGTCGAGCACGTTGGAGAAGGTGCGCGCCACCTTGCGCTGGGTCTCGCGCACCGGCCACAGCCAGGCGGAGTCGATGTGGGCGTGGCCGACCGCGACGACCCGGTGGGAGGTGGAGGTCGCCGGTGACGTCAGCACCTGCGTGAGCTCGCCTCGGGCCTGCTTCGCCGTGCTGCCCACGGCGTCGGGATCGATGACGTCGACGGCGCGCTCGAGGGCCCGCAGGATCCCGGCCCGACGCGGTGACGTGACGGGCAGCTCGCGCATGACCCCCAACATGGTCCACAGGTCGCGCTCCAGCGCGAAGACGTCCTCGTCGAGGACGGCGAGGTGGGCTCCGGCGAAGCGGTAGAGAGGCTCTCGCGGCGCCGTCTCCGGGTCGCCCATCGGGGTGGGTTGGTGGGTCCACTGCCCCCCGACATCGGGGTTCGAGGCGGCCTCGACCAGCACCGTGAAGGGCTCACCGGGGGCGGCCGTCACAGGCACCCAGTCGTTGCGGGGCTCGAGCGCCTTGATGACCGTGCCCTCCGGGGTGAAGCAGAGGCCCTCGGACTGGAAACCCGGGTTGCCTCCGACCCAGCCGAGGTCGACCACCAGCTCGCGTCGGCTGTCACCCGGCCAGTCGCTCGGCACCTGACCGCTGATCCGCAGCCAGGTCGTGCCCCACGGCTTGCCCCACGGTGCGCCCGGCGCGAGAGGCGTGAAGGTCTGCCCCACCGCCTCGTCGAAAGGGACGGGCTCTCCAGGCGCCTCCCACGCCTCGACGTCGCACGGCACCCGCCGCGTGTGCCGCGCGGGGAGGACCCGCTGGGCGTAGCTGCGCTGGATGCGCGCCTCGATGAGGGCATGCGTGTCGTGCACGAGGGTGGCCTTCCGGGTCGGGATGGAGCGTGGTGCAGAAGGAACAGGGGGTCAGGGGGTCAGGGGGTCAGCCCTTGACGGCTCCGGCCAGGGCGAAGCTGCCGCCGGAGAGCCGCTGCACGAGACCGTAGAGGGCCAGGACGGGCAGGGAGTAGAGGAGGGAGAAGGCGGCGAGCTGGCCGTAGGCGATGGCGCCGTACGCACCGAAGAAGTTGTAGATCGTCACCGCGGCCGGCATCTGGTCCTGGTTGGTGATGAGGATGTAGGGGACGAAGAAGTTCCCCCAGGCCTGGATGAAGACGAAGATGAAGACGACGCCGATGCCCGGGCGCATGAGTGGGACGACGACCTTGCGCAACGTCTGCAGCATCGAGGCCCCGTCGACCCACGCGGCCTCCTCGAGGCTGACCGGCACCGAGTCCATGAAGTTCTTCGTCATCCAGATCGCCATGGGCAGACTGGTCGCGGCGAGGAAGAGGATGATTCCCAGGAATGAGTTGAGCAGGTCGAGGGTGACGAAGAGCGAGTAGACGGGCACCATCATGGCGGTGATGGGCAGGCAGGTGCCGAAGAGCACGCCGTACAGGAAGGGCTTGTTGACCCTGCTCGTGTAGCGCGAGAGCGGGTAGGCCGCGAGGACCGCGGCCAGCACCGTGAGGAGCGCGGTGCCGCCCGAGAGGACGACGCTGTTGAGCAGCGGCAGCCAGGCGTTCTCGGGGGTGAGCACCTCACGGAAGTTGTCGAGGGTGAACGGGTTGGGGATCTTGACCGACAGGGTGGCTCGGGGGTCGAAGGCGCCGAGCACGATCCACCCGATGGGCAGGACGAAGAGCAGGGCGATCAGGAGCAGCACCGCGTTGGAGACGACCCGCAGGTTGCGCCGACGCGGCGAGCTCAGGGCGAGGGTCCCGGCTGACATCTCAGTCGACCTCCGGTCGTAGGGCGCGGATGTAGACGAGCGAGAAGAGGGCGCCCACGAGCAGGAGGATGAGGGCTATGGCGGTGCCGAAGCCCAGCTGCCCGAAGGAGAAGGCTTCCTGGTAGGCGAGGATCGGCAGGGTCGAGCTGTCAGTGCCCGGCCCGCCGCCGGTCATGACGTAGATCAGGGTGAAGACCGACAGCGTCTGGAGGGTGGTCAGCATGAGGTTGGTCGAGATGCTGCGGCGGATCATCGGGATGGTGATGTGCAGCAGCCGCTGCCAACCGCTCGCGCCGTCGACCTCCGCCGACTCGGTGATCTCCGGCGGCACGTCCTGCACCGCCGCCGCGTAGACCAGCATGGAGAAGGCCGTGCCCCGCCAGATGTTGGCGATGATCACCGACAGCATCGGCAGCGAGTAGAGCCAGGACGGACCCTTGATGCCCACGAAGGCGAGGATCTCGTTGGCCGTGCCGTTGGCCCCGAAGAAGGCGTAGGCCGCGAAGCTCGCGACGATCTCGGGCAGGATCCAGGCCCCGACGACGACGGTCGACGTGAGCACCCGCACCACCCGGTGGGCCGACTGCATCAGCAGGGCCAGCCCGAGGCCGAGCACGTTCTGTCCCACCACCGCCGAGGCGAGGAGGAACACCAGCGTGAGCACGACCGACTTCGGGAAGTTGGGGTCTCGCGCCAGCGCCGTGAAGTTGTCGAAGCCGATGAACCTGGTGTCCTGGGCCGCCGCCCCCGTCAGGGCCGAGTCGGTGAAGGCGCCGATGACGGCGCTGAGAACCGGCCCGAGGAGGAACACCGCCAGCAGCACGACGGCGGGCAGCAGCGGGGCGGTGCGGGCCAGCGTCTGCCACCGGCTGCGCCGACGGGGGTGCTCCCGGCCCTCCGGGAGGGGAGCCCGGGTGGCCGGGAGCCGGGCGACGGAGGTGGTCACTTCGTGACGTTCGCCGGGCTGACGATGCCCTCGAGGGCGGTGTCGTAGGTGGCGGCGGCCTGCTCCGGCGACTGCTGACCGGTCATGACCGACTCCATGGCCACGGTGATGTCGTTGGAGATCTTGGGGTACTGGGCGGTCGCCGGGCGGAAGTGGGTGGTGGAGACCAGCGAGGAGAAGAACGCGAACGACGGGTTCGCCTTGTCGTAGGACGGGTCGGTCGACACGTCCTTGCGGACGGCGATCTGGCTCGCTGCGATGTCGTAGGCCATCGAGTTGTCCTTGTTCAACGCGAGCGCGATGAAGTCCCACGCCGCCTGCTGGTTCTTGCTCTTGGCGCCCATCGCCAGGGTCCAGCCCCCCGACATGCTCGTCGAACCGGGTGCCGCGCCGTCCTGGGTCGGCATCGGGGCCTGGCCCATCACGTCGTTCCACTTCGGCCACGGAGCACTGCCCCCGCTGATCCACGTGCCGCTCTGCCACGAGCCGTCGAGGTCGATGGCCAGCTTGCCCTGGGGCAGCCACTCGGTGACGATGGTGGTGCCGATGTTCTTGTCGAGCGCCTGCTCCGGTGTCGGGCCGAGGCCCTGTTGGTAGACGTTGCCGACGAAGCCGAGGGCGTCCTTGAAGCCCTGCGTGCCCGCCTGCCACTTCTTGGTCGACGCGTCGTAGAGGGTGTTCTTGGTGCCGTAGAGCAGCATCTCGAAGCCCTGCATCGTCGCCGCCTCACCCTGGGCCTTGCCCGAGTAGACGTTGAGCGGCACGACCCCGGGCAGCTTGGCCTTGATCGTCTTGGCTGCGGTGAGCACGTCGGCCCAGCTCGTGGGCTTCCACGGGACCGGCAGGCCGGCCTTGGCGAAGAGCTCCTTGTTGTACCAGAGGGCGCGGGTGTCGGTGCCCATCGAGACGCCGTACGTCTTGCCGTCGTCGCCGAGGCCGGCCTGCTTGGCGTTGTCGTAGAACTGGCTCCAGTCCGACCACTTCGCGAGGTAGGTGTCGAGCGGCGCGAGGTAGCCGGCGGCGACGTCGGACTTGACCTGGAACGTGTCCTCGTACATCACGTCGGGGGCCGTCGACGCCGAGCGCTGCATCAGCGCGAGCTTGGTGTAGTAGTCGGCCTCCTGGGCCTGGATGGGCACGAGCTGGACGGTGACGCCGGGGTGGGCCTTCTCGTACTCCGCCTTGACCTTTTGCATGTGGTCGTCCATCTGGGTGAAGCTGCCGTACTTCTGGTAGGCCACCTTGATGGTGCTCGAGCCCCCCGAACCCCCGCTGCTGCCACCGCTGCAGGCCGACGCGAGGCCGGCCACCAGACCGACCGCCACCAGTGTGCTGATGCGCTTGCTCATCCCGATCACTCCCTTGTGAGGGGGCACGCACACGCCGCACGGGTGCGACGGCTGCAGTGCCGCTAGGAATAAATCAATATGATGGATGAACTCTTGTCAAGGCTCGTCTCCGACTCGTGACCGCCTCCGGGCCGTCAGCCGACGTCGATGAGGAGCCCGGCCGGACGCGGCGAGTAGACCGCATCGAGCACCATCGCGGCGGCTCCGATCGCCGTGACGTCAGGGCCGAGCGTGGTGCCGACCACGGTGATCGGGTGGGTCAGCACCCTCGCAGGATCCGCTCCGACGACGTCGCGGATCTGCTCCAGACCCACTCCCGACAGCCGGTCCCAGAAGGGGCCGCCGCACACCACCGTGTCGATGTCGAGCAGGTTGCCGACCAGGACGAGGCCCCGGCCGATGTCGCGGGCCGCCCGCACCACGACCTCGCGTGCCGACGCGTTCCCGCCCGCTGCCGCGCGACACAGTCGGGTGAAGGCGCGGTCGACCTGGGCGAGCGTCAGGGCCTTGTCCGGCAGCTCGAGCACCCCCCGGCGGCCTGCCGCGCGCACCATCCGGGCGGGACTCGCGTTCTCTCCCAGGCACCCTCGCTGACCGCAGTGGCACTGCGGGCCCGCCCCGCTCACCATGAGGTGGCCGATGTCGCCGGCGTTCGCCGTCCCTCCGCGCACCACCTCACCGTCGAGGGCGACGCCGAGGCCGAGGCCCGTGCCGTAGTAGAAGAAGGCCTGCTGACGATCGGCAGACCCTGCCGGTGCCCAGAGCTGCGCCGACACGGCTGCCGTGACGTCCTTCTCCAGCCCCACGGGGAGCGCCAGACGGTCGGCCAGGGCCGCCCGCAGCGGCACCCGGTGCCACCCGGTGAGCAGCGGCGGGTCGAGGACCGTGCCCGACTCGCGGTCGATAGGACCGGGGGCGGCTATCCCGACGCCGAGCACGCGGGATCGGGGCACCTGCACGCGGTCGATCAGCTCGTCGATCGCGGTCGCCATCCGGTCGATGACAAGATCCGGCCGCACCTGTCGCGGGGTGCCCGTGCGGTAGTCGGTGACGACCCGACCCTCGAGGTCGGTGACGACGTAGGTGATGACGCTGGGATCGAGGTGGACGCCGACCGCGTACCCGCCACGGGGGTCGAGGGCGAGGATCGTGCGCGGCTTGCCCGGCCCGTCGATCCGCTTGCCGGCCTCGCGCATCAGACCACCGGTCAGTAGGCGCCGGGTGACGTTCGTGACGGTCTGGGGCGAGAGCCCACTGGCAGCGGCGATCTCGACGCGGCTGATGCCGTCGGGAGCCCGGCGCACGAGGTCGAGCACCACCGCCTGGTTGAAGCCGCCCACCGCCGGAAAGTTCGTGCCCCTGCGCATGACACCACCCCTTCCCGGTCTCCGTACGGATCGCGAGGGGAAGTATGCCGTATGCCCCGGTACCCACCCCCGGCGCGATGGTGCGAGCCAGCGGCGCCCCCGGCGTACCGACTCAGTCCTCGGCCAGCTTCTCGGAGCGGGCCCGGAGCAGCTCCACCCGGTGGGCGTTGCCGTGGAGATCGACGTAGCGGGTGCCGAAGATGGCGAGCAGCGCGTCGTCGAGCCGGCGCACCGCGCCCGGGGGGTAGCGATAGGCCATCCGGGCGTCGATCGTCGCCCCGTCGAGTGACGCGAGCAGCCCACCGAGCTCGTCGAGCGAGGTGATGCCCAGCTCGAGCAACAGCCCGGCGATCCACTCGTAGTGGTCGGTGCGCGACCAGCCCGCCCCGGCGAAGCGACCGCTGAGGAAGCTCGCGAGGTCGGAGCTCGCGATCCGGGGGTCCTCAGGGGTGCTGTCGTCATCGTCGTCATCGTCGTCGTCGTCGCGCGGCGTCTCGGTCGCGCCGCGCAGGAGCCGCTCGCGGATCGCCGAGAACTCGTGGTCCGCGAGCTCGAGCAGACCGGCAGCGAGGGTGAAGCGGCGGTCGAGGTCGCTCACGTGCTCGGGCGGCACCGAACCCTTGTAGCGGATGTCGTGCTCGAACTCGGCCCAGGCGTGCTGCAGCACGGTGCGGATCTGCACCTGCGCCGCCAGCCCGGCGAGGGCGCCACCGGCCCGGCTGGTCGTGTCGACGGGGGCCGTCGTCACGAGCAGGTGGCGGCTGGCGTAGCCGAAGCGGCCTTCGTCGGCGGTCTCCCGGCCGAGGTCCCGGTCGTCGAGCACGACGTACTCGTCGGTGAGCAGGTCGGCGACCGCCTCGACGTCCTCGTGCAGGTAGGTGATCACCCGCAGCCCGACCTGGTCGGTGATCTCGGTGAGCGGGTCGAGATAGAGGGGCGAGCCGTCGGCCCGGGTGCGAGCGGCCTTGCCAGCGAACGACGTCACGGCCTTGGCCCGCCCGGTGACACTGAGGTAGTTGATGCCCGCCTCGTCGAGCTGGCCGGTGACGACGGCGACGAACGCCTCGGTGGCGACCGACAGGTGGGGGTGGCGGTCGGCGTACAGCTCGACGGCCGCGCGCACGGGGTCGATCACGGGGTCGATCATGGGGTCGATCACGAGGTCGGTCCCGGGGTCGACCGTCACCGGTTCCTGCCGCGACCCGCGTGGGCTGGGGACGTGCCCGGCGGGCAGCGTGGGGGTGAGGATCTCACCCGTGGCGGGGTCGCCGTACGTCGTGACCCGCTCCGGCGCGCGGGCGACGAGGAGGGCGACGTACGCGCAGACGACGGCGTCGACCTCGTCCTCGGCCGGCCGGAGCTCGCTCTTGCGCTCGGCCACCCGGATCCGGCCGACGAGGTCGCGCCACGCCGCCGACCCCCGCAGCTCGAGCGGCGGGGTCGCGCCCGCCAGGCCCTCGAGCAGGTCGGTGAGCCGCAGCAGCTCGGATCGCAGCTCGTCGAAGGTGCGCCCGGGCTTGTGCTTGTAGCGCAGCACCCGGCCGAGCCTGAAGAGCGCCACCGTGGCGGGGTGGGGGTAGACCTCGACCGCGCGGCGGCGGCTGGCGCCGGCGACCTCGACGCCCAGCGCGGACGCCAGCCGGGCCCCGCGGGGGCTGTCCTCGAAACCGGGACGACCGGTGTTGACCGGGTGCGCGCCGGCGTCGAAGCGGGCGAAGTCGCGGCCGAGGGCAGCCTCCGCGGGCCTGCGGCCCGTGGCGTTGGTGACCACGAGCGGAGCGTCGAACCCGACGACGACGTCGTCGGTCGTGTAGGGGCGCAGGGCCTCGACGATCTCGCGGTCGGCCACCGCCGACGACAGGTGCACGAGGCGTCCGCCGTCGTCGAGCACGGCGAGCCCGGTGGGCCGACGCCCACCCCACGCGAGGTCGACACCGACGAGGAACATGGCCCCCACTCTGCCGTATGCCGCCGCGTCGCCCAGCGCCAGGCGAGCGCACCACATAAGGTATGGCGGTCACCACAGCACAGGTCAGGGGGTCGGGGGTGATCGGACCGTTCCAGTGGGTCCTGCGCAACGCGCGGCTGCACGCCACCGACCGCGATCGTCGCTCGGCCGCCGGCTTCGTGCGTCACATCCCGGGGGACCCCCACCGCTCGCAGGTCAAGCGGTGGGAAGGGGGCGGGGTGGCCCTCACCCACGGGCTCGTCCGACGCTACGAGACCGCACTCGAGCTCCCCGAGGGGCAGCTGCTACGAGCGATCGACCTCATCGCCCGCGAGGACGCCCCCCTGATGGCGCTCCCCGCCGTGCCCCCGCCCGCGTCGCCCGACGTCGTCCGCGAGGCGATGCCGCTGCTCGAGCGGGCCCTTGTCTACGAACCGATGACCGGGCTGCAGTGGGACCGGCTCACGACCCTCATGGCGCTCACCCAGCACGTGCTCGTGCGCTCGCGTGACTGGGCGACCCTGGTGCACCGTCTGTCGGTCGAGACGGCGGTGAGCACCGGGCTCGAGTACGCCCACCGGTGGGAGGCCGCGGCCCGCATCGTCGGCAACCCCCATGTCACCGACGTCGTCATCGACCTCATCGAGGGCGCCCTCACCGACGACGACGAGCAGCTCTACTCCGACTACGCCAACCTGCTGCGGTTCTGCCCCGACCCCCGCGGACACGACATCCTCGCGCGCGTCATCACCGCCCCTGCCAACCGGCGCGCCCAGTGGGCGTCGTTCTCCACCGCGACCACGCTGGTGCGTCACGGCCTGCTCAGCCACGAGAACGCCGCCGCCATCCTCCCGGTGGCACTCGAGGTGCTCGCCGACGAGCAGCTGCCCACCCGCACCCGGAAGGCCGCCGCCAGCCTGGCCTTCCGGACGGACGGTCGGGCCCTGCGCTCGACCTCGTCACACACGACGAGGCGTCTGCGGCTGAGGGCACCCGACCGACGCACCGTGAACCGCATGCTGAGCTGGACGACCCACGAGCAGGAGCACCAGGACGCCATCTACGCCGCCACGATCGACGAGCTCGTGCGCGACCAGCGCGCCGATGCCGACGACGCCGAGCTCGCGAGCCTCGTCCACACTGCCCTGCGCGAGCCCCACCTCGATGTGCGCGACACGGCCCTGGCCGTGCTCCTGCTGTCCCCGCAGGGGCGCACGCTCGGGCGCGTCATCGCCCAGGACCTGGAGAGCGTCCTCCGCGCGGCCGACCTGGGTCGGGCCGGTTCCGATCTCAGCATGCTCTCGTGGCTGTCCCAGCCGGAGGACCTTCCGCTGCTCGCCGACCTGGCCACCGGACGGCGCGGCGGCGATCCCGAGCTCGCGGCCCACGCCGGCGCTGCGGTCGGCAACACGCCCCAGGCGGCCGGGCTCGCACGGGACGCCCTTGATGCGGACCTCGCGGGCTACGCCGCGGGGCAGATCTCGCGGCGGAGGACGGACCCGTCGGTGCCAGCCGGCAACGCCTGGGGCGTGGCCTATGCCCTGGGCATGCGCGGCCGCTTCGACCTCGTCGCCGAGCTCCTGCACCTGACGTCGCAGGCACGCGACCGCGAGTGGCATTCGTCGCTCACGTGGTGGGCCAGCATCCCGGACGTCGTCCGCCCGCAGGCACCTCCCCGCGCCGGCGAACGCTCCTCACGAGGTTGAACCGGTCGGGACGCTCTCGTCCCGCTGGCCCGCGCGACCGTCGAGCTCGTCGTCGCCGCCTGGGGCTGTGGGCTGTAGCTCGACCGTCACCTGCAGGTGCTGAGGCAGCTGGCGCGGAGCCTCCTCCTCCTCCTCCTCCTCCTGCGGCTCGGGGAGCGGGCCGTTTTCGAGGTCGGCCAGTGCCGGGAGCAGCTCGTGGCGGCGGCGGAAGGTGTCGGTGATGGTCAGGGCTGCGGCCGCGACCGGGATGCCGATGATCGCACCGATCGGACCGAAGAGGGCTGCTCCGATGAAGACCGAGGCCAGCGCGATGGCGGGGTGCACGTCCATCGTGCGGCGGCTGATGCGGGGGGTGAACACGTAGTTCTCGACCTGCTGGTAGACCGTGGCGAACAGCACGATCCACAGGGCGTTGATCGGCTTGTCGAGCAGCGCGAAGAGGGCGGGGAGGAGCACCCCGATGTAGGTGCCGATCGTGGGGATGAACTGGCCGACGATGCCGGCGAGGAGCCCCAGCGGCAGCCAGAAGGGCACGTCGATCGCGTAGAAGAACAAGGCGTGGAAGATGGCCGAGAGCGTGGCCAGGACGACCTTCGAGATCACGTAGCCACCGGTCTTCTCGACCGCGATCTCCCAGACCCGGGTCATGACCTCCTGGTAGCGCGGCTGCAGCCACGACCCGATGGTCTGGCGCAGCTTGGGGCTGTCAGCCGACAGGTAGTAGGCGAAGACGAGGATGGTGATCGAGTCGAAGAGGAAGGTCAGCAGCGAGCCGAACACCCCGAGCAGACCCCCGCCGTAGCGTCCGGCCAGGTCACCGATCTTGGTCGGGGTCAGGTCGAGGGTCGTGCGGATCTTCGTGAGGTCGAACTCCGTGTCGAACCGCTGGTTGATCCAGGCGACCGCCTGGGTCATCGACGCCGGGAGCTGCTCACCCAGCGCCGTGGCCTGGATGTAGAAGACCTGACCGAAGAGCGCGAGCACGGCGATGACGATGACGAGCAGGCCGACCATGACGATGCCCGTGGCGAGGCCGCGGCGCCGTACGCCGTGCGCCAGCAGCCACATCACCGGCGGCTCCATGGCGATGGACAGCAACCAGGCGAGCACGACGAGGAAGAAGAACGAGCTGAGGGCACCGAAGGCCCAGATCCCGAGCAGCAGCCCGGCGACGAGCAGGATCGCGGTGGTGGCGGTGCGCTTCGCCGATCCGGGGGTGAGCGCGATCCACAGCGGGGTGCGCGGGGCGTCATGGCTCATCCACCCAGCGTAGTTCGCCCGTTGACCCGTCTCGACACACAGAAGCGGTCGGACCCACCCCCGGGTCCGACCGCTTCTCGTGAACGTCCTCTACTGGGGCTCAGTGAGCACCAAGCAGCCGGCTGACCTCGCTCTCGAGGTATCGCCGGTGTCCACCGAGCGTGCGGATCGCCGTCAGCTTGCCTGCCTTCGCCCAGCGTGTGACCGTCTTAGGGTCCACGCGGAACATGGCCGCAACCTCTGCTGGCGTCAGCAGCTTCTCGTGTTCCTGTGTCTCAATGGCCATCGCCATAATTTTCTCCCCGCATCTCTCATCGGATCCATCACCCGGTGCCCCCACCAGACTCCCCGGATCCACCGTACATCGACAAAGTGGAAGAAGGAGGCTTATGTCGCCATAAGTTCCGGGGGGGCCTCCATCCGGCCCCAGCGGACTGTCACATCGGGTGATGTGGTTCCGCCCCACATCGGTCAATTTAGTACATCTAGGACGAACTTTCCACCGTTCGGACGATACCGTTTGCGTCGAGTCACCAAACTGTCGCCGTCCGCAAACGGCCAACCCGGTCTGGCGCAGCGGGGCTTGGCCGTCCGGTACGCAGATCGGCGGGGGCTGAGGTAGCGTTAGCCCCACGACTACACACGATTCCCGGGGCCGCTTCGCGGGAGATCGAGCGGCCTAGTGTCGCCCGGTTCCGCGCTGCCACCCCGGCAGACGCATGAGGGGGTCACGCCATGGGGCGCGGCCGGGCGAAGGCCAAGCAGACCAAGGTCGCTCGGGAGCTGAAGTATTTCTCTCCCAACACCGACTTCAGTTCGCTTGAGCGAGAACTCCACACTTCGACATCCAGGGCCACCGACCACAGGTCGGAGGTCGACGACGTCGAGGACCACGACGACTACACCAAGTGGGCTTCGGGCGAGGGTTGATCCCTCTCCGGTCCACTGACTTCACCTCATGCGTGACCACGTGACCCGTGGCTCGCTGGCTGGCGTCCCCATCAGGGTGTCGGTCCCAGGCACAGACGCGAGGTAGCTCCACCCCTTCCGGGTCGTGGAGCTATCTCTCTGTCCGTTGCGTGCTGGCGAGAGGCTGCGATCTGGCGGTCGCTCGTCATCAGTTCGTGCCCGGTGAGGACCGCGCAGCACGGGTGTGGACCGGCCGCGGGTCGAGCCGTGACCTCGTGCGGGCTCGAGGCGACCCCGAGCAGGATCGAGCGGTGAGCCGGGACGCGGCGTGGGTCAGACCTGACCCGGGTGCTCGCCCACGACCTGGACAGCGCCGCCGTGGACGCCCTTGGCGCCGCGGACGACCTCGTGCCTGGGGTCGTACGACGTGTCGGTCTCGACGCCGACCTCACCGGCCACCCACCCGACGAGCCCCCGGGAGCCCGCGACCTCGAGGGCGCGGTCGGCCTGGTCGGCCGGGACCAGGCCCACGAAACCCACCCCCATGTTGAGGGTGCGCTCGAGGTCGGCCCGCGGCACGCGGCCGAGTGCTCCCACGGTGGTGAAGACCGCCGGCGGCGTCCAGGTGGCCCGGTCGACCCGGGCGACGAGACCGGGGGGCAGGACCCGGGCGAGGTTGGCGGCGAGGCCGCCACCCGTGACGTGGCTGAGGGCGTGGACCTGGAGCCCCTCGGTGCGCACGAGGGCGAGGAGGTCGGCGGCATACACCCGGGTGGGGGTGAGCAGCTCCTCCCCGAGAGTCCGACCGAACTCGGGCACCTCGCGGTCGAGCTGCCATCCAGCCTGCGCGACGACCCTCCGCACGAGGGAGTAGCCGTTGGAGTGGAGACCGCTCGAGGCGAAGGCGAGCACGACGTCGCCGCCGCACACCCGGTGAGGCCCGAGGATGTCGGCGTGCTCGACCACCCCGGTGGCGGCGCCGGCGACGTCGTACTCGTCGGGCTCGAGCAGGCCGGGGTGCTCGGCCGTCTCGCCGCCGATGAGCGCGACCCCGGCCTGCTCGCAGGCGGCCGCGATGCCGCCGACGATGGCCGCGACCCGCTCGGGCACGACCCTGCCGGTGGCGATGTAGTCGGTCATGAACAGCGGCTCCGCCCCGCAGACCACGATGTCGTCGACCACCATGCCGACCAGGTCGAAGCCGATGGTGTCGTGCCGGTCGAGGGCCTGGGCGATGGCCACCTTGGTGCCGACGCCGTCGGTCGAGGTCGCCAGCACCGGGCGGGTCATCCGCGTGAGGGCACTCGCGTCGAAGAGGCCGGCGAAGCCGCCGAGCCCGCCGAGCACCTCGGGCCGCTGCGCCCGCGCGACGGCGGCCTTCATCAGCTCGACCGCCTTGTCACCGGCCTCGACGTCGACTCCGGCGGAGGCGTAGGTGATGGGAGCCGCGTCAGTCACACCGACAGGGTATCGGCGGCTGACCGGGCGGAGGGTGCTCACCCTCCCGCCGGGCATTCTACCCCGCTGCGTAGAGGGGTGGAACGTCGCGGGCGAGCGCGAGATGTCACCCCACGACGTTCTACCCCGGTACGTCGAGGGGTAGAACGTCGCGGGCGAGGGCGACATCTCACCCCGTTGCGTTTTACCCCGCTCCCTACCGGGGTGGAACGTCGCGGGCGGGCGCGAGGGATCACCCCGTTGCGTACGGAGCCGGCGACCCCCCGGGAATCGCCGCGCCCGGTGGCGGCTCTGAGGGCGGCGGGGTCACCACCTCGACCGATCAGGCAGCGGCGATCGCGCTCAGGCGGGCGTGGGCCCGGCAGACCTGGTCGAGGAACGCCTTGGTCTGTAGTCGCAGGCCGATGAGGTCGATCCGCAGCAGGGAGTCACCCTCCACCACCACCTCGTTACGACCGAGGTTGTCGTCACTCAACTGGACTCCTTCCCGGTGCTGGGCACCGTCGATCTCCACCACCAGACCGATCTCGTCCCAGCGCACGTCGAGGTAGATCCGGCCCGAGGGGGTCCTCACGAGCTCCTGCCGTGACGGCTCGGGCAGCCCTCGGGCCCTGCACATCTTCTTGAAGTCGAGCTCGCCCAGGGACTGGGCTCCGTCGGCGAGGTCGGCCACCACCGTGGCGACGAAGCGGGTCCGCCCCCGGATCCGGAGGGTCTTTGCTGTCTGGAGGAGCCGTTCGGGCGTCGTCAGACGCTGCTGGAGGGTCATGCAGAGGATGAGCGCCGCCTGACGGTCGCTCGCAGCCCAGTGCGCGGCCCGGATCGCGGCGATGTCAGGGCGGGTGCGTGGGAGTCCTGACCTGATGACCTCGCCCTGCACCCTGACGGGGACGGTGTGGGTGACCACCCCGCGGGAGCGGTAGGGCCGGCACCCGTGCGGGATGGAGACGTGCAGCGCAGGGCTGCTGAACCCGACGAGGCCAGCGTGCTGCAGAGCTGTTACTCCGTCGACGACCGCGATCAGGTGCCCGACCTCCCAGACCGCTCGCCACCGACGCGCCAGGTCGTCGATGGGACCGCGGTGCATCGCGACCGTCTGGTGGCCGAGCGTCCGCCAGCGCTCGGCCTCCACCTCGTGACGTACGTGGTCGTGCGTGATGCCCAGACCCCGGAGCAGGCGGCGTGAGAGCACGGCGCCGTACTCCTCGGCAGCGGCGACGGCTGCACCACGTCGTTCGTGACCCTTTCCCATGGCCGCAGCCTGCTCCGGCTCAGGCTGAGCGACCAGGCGCACCGGGAGAAACTGTGGAGAGCACCGAGCGAGGGGGAGGTTGGGGACGACGGGGCTCGTCGAGCGTCTGCCCGCCGAAGGTGCCCCGCCTGGGGCCGACGTTCTACCCCGCTACGCAAGGAGGTAGAACGGCAACGGGGTGATCCGTCGCACTTCCGAGCGAGGAACCACCCCGCAACCAACGGGGTAAAACGGCAGCGGGGTGATGCGTCGCAGTCCCGAGCGAGGGATCACCCCGCAAGCAGCGGGGTAAAACGGCACGGGGGTGAACAGTCGCGCTCCAGAGCGACGTTCTACCCCCTCTCGCTACCGGGGTAAAACGCCAGCGGAGGGAGGGGCCGGGCGGAGGGAGGGGGCGGTCGGGGTCAGGGGTGCAGGAGGGCGTTCTCGGCGCCGCCACCGACGCCCAGGGGGACGCCCTCGGCGTCGGCACCGAGGTGCAGGTCGGTGTCGTGACCCGTCCGCACCGAGATCGGCAGCGTCTCGAGCACGTGCTTGCCGATGCGACCGTCCTCGGGCAGCGGGATCGGGTAGACGCCGGTGAAGCAGGCCGTGCAGAGCCGGTCGCGCGGCTGCTCCGTCGCCGCGGTCATCCCCTCCTCGGAGATGAAGCCGAGCGAGTCGGCGCCGATCGCCGCCCTGATCTCGTCGACCCCGAGACCGGTGGCGATGAGCTCGGCCCGGGTGGCGAAGTCGATGCCGTAGAAGCACGGCCACGTGATGGGCGGGCTCGAGATGCGCACGTGGATCTCGGCCGCGCCCGCCTCGCGCAGCATCCGCACCTGGGCCCGCTGGGTGTTGCCGCGCACGATCGAGTCGTCGACGACGACGAGGCGCTTGCCCCGGATGGTGTGCTCGAGCGCGTTGAGCTTGAGCCGGATGCCGAGCTGGCGCAAGGTCTGCGACGGCTGGATGAAGGTGCGGCCCACGTAGGCGTTCTTGACGAAGCCCTGGCCGAAGGGGATGCCCGACTCCTGCGAGTAGCCCACTGCGGCAGGCACGCCCGACTCGGGGACCCCGATGACGAGGTCGGCCTCGACCGGGTGCTCGCGGGCGAGCTGGCGACCCATGTCGACCCGGGCCTCGTGCACGACCTTGCCGCTGATGACGGCATCGGGCCGGGCGAGGTAGACGTACTCGAAGACGCACCCCTTCGGCTGCGCCGGCGCGAACCGGTGGGTGCGCAGGCCGTTCTCGTCGATGGCGACGAGCTCGCCCGGCTCGATCTCGCGCACCACACTGGCCCCGATGGTCTGCAGGGCCGCGGTCTCGGAGGCCACGACCCAGCCGCGCTCGAGGCGTCCGAGCGCCAGCGGACGCACACCGTGGGGGTCGCGGGCGGCATACAGGGTGTGCTCGTCCATGAAGACGAAGCAGAAGGCGCCCTTCAGCAGGGGGAGCACCTCCATCGCCGAGGCCTCGAGGGTGCGGTCCTGGTCGGCGGCGAGCAGGGCCGTGACCAGCGCGGTGTCGCTGGTGTTGCCCCGGCCGAGCTCACCCCGGCGGCCGGCGTCGGCACCGACCCGCTCGGTGACCAGCTCTCGCAGCTCGACGGTGTTGATGAGGTTGCCGTTGTGGGCGAGCGCGACCGTGCTCTCGCCGTCACCACCCAGGGTGGGCTGGGCGTTCTCCCAGGTCGAACCGCCGGTCGTGGAGTAGCGGGTGTGACCGATGGCGAGATGGCCTTGCAGTGACGCCAGCGCCGTCTCGTCGAAGACCTGGCTGACCAGACCCATGTCCTTGTAGACGAGGATCTTCTCGCCGTCACCGGTCGCGATCCCGGCCGACTCCTGCCCGCGGTGCTGCAGAGCGTAGAGGCCGAAGTAGGTCAGCTTTGCGACGTCTTCACCGGGAGCCCAGACACCGAACACCCCGCAGGCGTCCTGCGGGCCCTTGTCAGCTCGGTCGAAGAGGTTGAGGTCGTGGGAAAGTCTGCCGTCGCCGCGTGCCACCCCTCCAGTGTCACACAGGGCCGGGCAGCCCCCGACGGGGTCGCGCCCTCTGTCGCGCCGGTGCGCGGGGCAGCGCCCGGGGCCGTGCCGGGCCGCGTGCGGAGCCGTTGGCGGGCGGGGTCAGTGCCGGCGGTCGACCAGCACGGCGACGAGACCGGCGACGAGGGCCCCGAGGAACGCGAACATCACACCGAGGTAGCCGATCTCCGAGCCGGCGCTGTAGCTCTGCGCCCGGTCGGTGAGCATCGAGACGAGGAAACCCACGAAGAACCCCACCACGGCGCCGGTGCCGAGCCATCGCTTGAAGTCAGGGGTACGGCGACGTGTGCGTCCGCGGGTGGAGATCGACATGCGTCCAGCGTAGGCGACCCCGCACACGGTGTCGCGACCGGTCGAGGTGACGCCGACGTCGCCGAGGTCAGGGTCGCCCCAGCCGGTCACAGCCCGGTGAGCGGCAGCAGCGCCCCCAGGTCGGCGCGGTGGCCCGACGCGCGCACCGCTCCCGAGTCGAGCGCCTCACCCCAGGCCAGGCCGCCGTCGACGAGCAGCAGCCAGGTGCGGGCATCCGTCTCGAAGGTGTTGGGCGGGGTGCCCCGGGTGTGGCGCGGCCCCTCGATGCACTGCACGGCACCGTACGGCGGCACGCGCAGCTCGACCGAGCGGCCGGGGTGGCGAGCCGCGAACTCCTCGAGGGCGTAGCGGACCGCGGTGCCGAGCACCCCCCGCCCCACCTGCCCGGCGTCGAAGTCGCCTGCCCGGGCGACCGTCACCGCTGCGCTCCCCGCTGCGGGGTCGACGCGACGACGGGCGGGCACACCGGCCATCGTGCCACGGGCCAGACGCGGCAGAGGGACGATTGCAACCCGGTGTCGACGCCGGCCGACGCCCATCCGGCGGCCGGGCGGCGGCCGGGTGGCGGCCGGTGCGGGGCACCAAGGCGGCCCGCCACCCGGGTCAGGCGGTCAGAAGGCGGTCAGCGACGTGTCGTCGACGGCGAAGGACGTCTGCAGCGAGGAGTCCTCGACCCCGGTGAAGGTCAACGCCACCGTCTGGCCCGAGAGGGCCGAGACGTCGACGACGTACTCCACGTAGCCGGGCTTCGCGTCGAGGTTCGACAGCGTCCGCAGGGTGGTGGTCCCGAGCCTCACGGTGAGCTGGTCGTGGACGGCGGGGCCCGTCTCGGCCGTGTCGACGTGCACCCAGAACCCGAGCGTGGCGCGGCATCCCGTGGGGATGGTCACCGTCTGGCTCAGGGTCTCGTCAGCCGCCCGCGCCCAGCCGTTGAGGTAGGCCGACCGGTAACCCGTGTGAGCGGGCTGGGTCCGCCAGACGCCGATGTCGTTGGTCGCGCCGGTCCAGCTCGCAGGGCCCGACTCGAAGCCGGGGTTGACCACGAGCTGGCCGGCCCGCGTGCAGGTCGTGGTCACGAGCCAGCGGAAGCTCACCTTGCCGACGCCGCCACCACCCGTGGCGCTCACAGTGACGACGGACGTCGCCCCGGCCGACGGTGTGCCGGAGACGAGACCGGTCGTGGGGTTGATGGCCAGCCCGGCCGGGAGACCGGTGGCGCTCCAGGTGCGAGACGCTGTGCCGCCCGTCGCCGTCAGCTGCAGCCTGGTCGGCACCCCACGGGCCGCGGTGCGGTTACCGGGGTTGGCCACCACGGGGGGCGCGGTCCCGCAGGTCGCCTCACCCGGCTGGGCCGGGACGCTGATCGCGTCCCACGCTGCCCTGACCGTGGCGTACGGCACGCAGTTTCCCGGGAAGAGGTTCTTGGCCGCGGCGAGCGTAGCCGTGCGGTAACCGAGGTAGGTCATGCCGGCCGTCTTGGTGAGCATGGCGTTGTAGAAGATCTTGCCCGCGGTGACGACACCGAGCCCGGTGACGGTCCTCCCGTTGCAGGTCGGGCTGGCCGGCAGACCACCACCGGACGCGCTGCCCTGGGCCAGGAGGACGAACCAGTGGTCGAGCGGGCCGGCGGCTGCGTGCGTCTCCATCTTCGGGACGTCGGACGAGTAGCACCGGGGGCTGCCCAGGAGGGCGGGGTCGTACATCTGCCGGATCGCCCCGCCGCCCACGAGGTCGACGCTCTCTCCGATGCTGAAGTCGGGCGTGTCGTACGGAGCGCGCTCGTTGGCGTAGAACTCGGTCAGCGTCCCGAAGATGTCACCGGTGGCCTCGGAGACCCCGTTGGCCGACAGGCCACCGGGAGTGGTGGAGTCGACCGCGTGGCCGAGCTCGTGGCCGACGACGTCGAGCGACGTCAGCCACTTTCCCCTGGTGTTGTGGCCGATCGCCACGGACGAGCCGTCCCAGTAGGCGTTGACGTCGTCCAACCCCACGTAGACGGGGAAGCCCGACCCGCGGCCGTTGATCCCGCTGCGACCGAGCCACGTCCGCAGCATGTCCCACTCGTGCTGCACGACGTAGAGCGCGTCAGCGCAGCCGGTCTCGACCGAGCTGCCGTCGCCGTTGCCCCACCGGTCGTCGGTGCCGGTCAGCACCGGCCCCTTGCTGCTCCTGGTGGTCGTGGTGGCCCTGGTGTAGCCACGGCAGGAGACGCCGGGGCGCGTGGGGTCGGTCAGCGAATAGGTCTTGCCGGAGCCGGTGGTCGAGATCGTGAAGGGGTTCGGGCCGTTGAGCGACCCGATCCCCGTGCCGTTGTCCATGACGTCGTCGGTGGAGCGCAGGACCGCGCCGCTCGTGGCGTCGACGAAGACGTGACGGCGGCTCGGCACGGTGCCGAGGTGGCCGGTGACGACTGACTCGTAGGCCAGCCGGTTGGCCGTGGGGGTCGCGAGGACCACGAGGCGGGTGCTCGTGACCTGCGGATCCTGCGCGCCGTGGACCCGGGCGGCTGCTGCAGCGGCCGAGCGAGAGAGCCGCGGCTGGGTGGAGAGGGTCACTGCGGACGCCTGCTCCCCGTCTGCGACGGACAGGACCCGTCCGCTCGCGTCGGTCGTGGCGACGAAGTCGCCTCCGACGACCGGAAGCCCGCGGTAGCGACGCTCGTAGGCCACGTGCTGCAGGCCGCCGTCACCGGACACGACGGCGCTGGCGGTGAACGTGTCGCCACCACCCACGTG